>DATCKP010000124.1:0-47707 GCA_036562165.1 Clostridia bacterium | reverse complement strand
TATATGGCCCGTATGAACCGCCAACATCGGGGCCTTCGTCGTATTCAATCCCTGCTTGTTTTAGCGTCCTGTATATTACGTCAATCGCGCCTTCTACCGTTCGTTCGGTGTCGGTGTCTTCTATTCTTAATATAAACTTTCCGTTATTGGCTCTGGCGAATAAATACGCATACAAAGCCGTGCGTAAGTTTCCTATGTGCATATAACCGGTAGGGCTGGGCGCAAATCTTGTTCTTACCATAAATCGTTCTCCTTAGTAATATCGGCTACAATCTTTTGGGGCAAACGCTGTTTGTGGTCTTCAAAAATGCCGTTTATAATCCCGGATTTTTTGAAGCTGTAAGCGTTATTGCCCGCTACTATTATGTGATCTATTAAAAGTATATCCAAATACGCAAGAGCAAGAGCTAAGTTTTGCGTAAACTTAAGGTCGTTTTCGGACGGAGCGGCTTGCCTGGACGGGTGGTTGTGCGCCACTAACACTTTGTCAGCCGAAAACCTAAACGCTTCTTCGGCAATGCTCCGCGTATTCACATACGCTTCTTTGAGTCCGCCTTGAGATATAATACGCTTTCTTAATATTTTGCCCGCGCTGTCTAAGCACACTATCAAGACTTCTTCTTTTGTCTTATGGCTTAAAGCGGCGCAAGCCACTCGTTTTGCTTGCTCGAAATTATCTATGCGTTCGGCGGCAAGCTCGTATTGATAATTAATCCGTTTAAAGATCTCGGGCAAAAGCGATATATTAAGGGAGGCAATCTCGGTCATGCCTTTGATTTTATGCAGTTCTTTCCAGTCGGCGTAGACCACGTTTTTTAAAGACCCAAAAGCGTCCAAAAGCCTATGGGCCAATTCGTTGGTATCCTTCAGCGGAATTACAGGATATAAAAACATTTCAAGCAATTCGTGGTCGTATAAATCGCCAGCCCCGAGATTTTTGAGCCTTTCTCTCATCCGTTGCCTGTGTCCAGTATGCGGATGACCCTTTTTCAAAAATCCTTGCCCCCTTATTCGCTGTTATAGTATAATGGTTTTTACAGAATATGTAAATTGATTAAAAATCATTAAACGCAGCGATTTAATTAATATTAATATTAATATGTTTTATTGTCAAGACGCTTAAAAGACCTATAAAATTATAAAACATAAGGACGACTTAAAATGGACGACGCATTAAAAACACTAATTGATTTTGTTAAGATTGAGAGCGTAAAAGGCGAACCCGCCGAAAACGCCCCTTTCGGCATAAAAATCAGGCAAGCGCTTGATTTTATACTGGATAAAGCCAAGTCTTTTGGGCTTACGACGCGCGACTTTGACGGCTATGCGGGCGAAATCGAATACGGCGCGGGCGACGAAGTAATAGGCATTTTAGCCCACGCGGACGTAGTGCCTTTGGGCGAAGGCTGGACGCGCGCTCAAGGCGAAATTTACGAAAACCGCGTATACGGCCGCGGAGTTGTAGACGACAAAGGCCCTATAGTCGCCGTGTTATACGCTTTAAAGCAAATCAAAGACGAAGGCATAAAACTTAACAAAACCTTAAGACTTATCGTAGGCTGCGACGAAGAAAGCGGCTGCAAATGCATGAAACACTACATAAAACTAGGCAGAATGCCCAAAACAGGCTTTTCGCCGGATGCGGATTTCCCGCTTATCATATGCGAAAAGACCATTTTGCTGCTAAAAGCTACTTTGCCAATGGACGCTTTTTGGGAAAACAACGTGTTAGAACTAACGGGCGGTCTTAGACCTAATATGGTGCCCGCAAAAGCCCAAATCAAGCTTAAAAAATCCGCTCTTCCTAAATACTGGCAAGAAATTGTCCAAAAATACAACGCCCAAGCCGAAGAAAACGACGAAACGGTTGCCGTAAATTTCTTCGGCGTGTCCGCCCACGGCAGCACGCCGCATGAAGGCGATAACGCCGTTTGGAAAGTATTCGGATTCTTGCAGGACATAGGGGCTTGGGGCGTCACAAAGTCTGTAAAGCATTACCTGCTTAACGAAAACGCCTGCAAAAATATGGGCGTGTATATAGACGACGGAGAAAGAAGCGGAGTTCAAACGCTCAACGTAGGCACGGCTGAATATAATAAAGAAAATAATACCCTAGAGCTTACTTTAGACTTCAGATGCCCAATCCCGCAAAAGATACAAAATATCATTAACCGCTTGTCCGATCTATTCCCGGGGGCGAAAATCGAAGTAATGAATCATATGCCTTATCTTTACGCCGACCCCGAAAGCTTTTTGGTCAAGACTTTGCTTGCTTCTTACGAAAAAGTCACAGGCAAAACAAATTCAAAGGGCATAATAACGGGCGGCGGAACTTACGCAAGATATTTGCCTGTGGGCGTTGCGTTCGGCCCTGCGTTTGAAGGCGAAAACACGCGTATACACAACACCGACGAATCTATTTCTATAGACAATTTCTATAAGCTGATAGAAATCTATAAAGACGCGATGATTAATCTTGCAAAATAAAATAAAACGGCGGCTAATAGCCGCCTTTTTTGCAGTTAATTCTTATAGCCACGTTCGCGCAGGTGGCATAATCGATTTCTTTATCGACTTCAAAGCAAGAATCGTCGGGTATCCCTATGGGAACGTCCAAAATTCTTGTGCAGCCCAGCCGGTCAAGTTCGAAATAAACAGGCGGGCCGCATACATAACCGCAAGGCGCTGAATATTGTATTAATTTATACCTTCCTATCGGCAAGCCTTCTATAACGAACACTTCGCCGCAAAAACATTGAGCTTGGGCTATGAATCTGTCGTCTTCTGTCAAAATCAAAAACTTCGCTTTAGGTTTCATATTACATAGTATTAAAGGTTTTTAGTTTTAGTTACCAAAATAAAACAAGCTTTAAAACCTTGTGGCTTTAAAGCTTGTTTGTTTTTATTATTTTTTGACTTTTAGTTTTTAGGCGATGTTTCTTCGGGAGCGATATTTCTGTATATCTTCATTCCCGTTCCGGCAGGTATGAGCTTGCCGATAATTACGTTTTCTTTCAAGCCGATCAACGGGTCTACCTTCTTCTTGATAGCCGCGTCGGTCAAGACTCTCGCTGTTTCTTGGAAGGATGCTGCCGACAAGAACGAATCGGTAGCAAGCGCGGCCTTGGTTACGCCCAGCAATATTCTCTTGGCGCTCGCGGGCTCGCCGCCTTCCATAAGGGCTTTCTTGTTGGTGTCCTCAAACGTAAAGATATCCACAAGCTCGCCCGGGATAAACTCGGTGCTTCCCGAAGTTTCTATGCGGACTTTCTTTAGCATCTGTCTTATGATTATTTCAATGTGCTTGTCGTTGATTTCAACGCCCTGCATTCTATAAACGGATTGAACTTCGCTAAGCAGGTATTCTTGAACGCCCCTTACGCCCTTTGTTCTTAATAAAGTGCTCGGGTTGATAGGTCCTTCGGTCAAAGCGTCGCCGGGCTGTATAGAACCGCCTTGTTCCGCCAATTCCACAATCTCTTGTCTTAATTTCGCGTCGTAAGGTATCTCGTAAACCGCTTGTTCGCCGTCAGGGGACTTGACAACGACTTCGGTCTTGTTCGCGGTCTTAACTATGGATATCTTGCCGCCGATTTCGGACATAATGGCAGCGCCTTTAGGAATGCGCGCTTCGAACAACTCTTCTACTCTAGGCAAACCTTGAGTTATGTCATCCGCAGCAGCAACGCCGCCGGTGTGGAACGTTCTCATGGTAAGCTGCGTTCCGGGCTCGCCTATACTTTGAGCGGCTATAATGCCTACGGCTTCGCCGATCTTGACCTTTTCCATGCCCGCCATATCTCTGCCGTAGCATTTAGCGCATACGCCTTGTCTGGAACGGCAAGTCAATACGGTTCTTATATATACTTCTTTTATTCCGGCTTTTACGATTTCGTCGGCTGCTTCTTCGGTAATCATTTCGTCAGCGCCGATTATTACCTTGCCGTCTTTAGGGTTAACAATAGGATCGATGGTAAATCTGCCCAAAATTCTGTCTTTGAGAGTTTCTATGCCTTCTATTTCTCTTACCACCATTCCCTTAGGCTTTTCGCCCAAAGCGGCAAAGCAGTCTTCTTCTCTTACTATAACGTCTTGGGAGACGTCGACCAATCTTCTGGTCAGATAACCGGAGTCCGCGGTCTTGAGCGCGGTGTCCGCCAAACCTTTTCGTCCGCCGTGAGACGAAATGAAGTATTCCAAAACTGTCAAGCCTTCTCTAAAGCTGCTTCTTACCGGCGTTTCGATAATCTTGCCGTTAGGGTTGGTCATCAAACCTCTCATACCGCAAAGCTGTCTGATCTGGTTTTTGTTGCCGCGCGCGCCGGAGTTAGCCATCATAAATATAGGGTTGAATTCGTCCAAGGCCTTCATCAATTCGTCGGTAACTTGGGCTGTCGCCTTGTTCCAAATATCTATTACGTGCTTGGACTTTTCTTGAGAAGTGATTATGCCGCGTTCGTATTCTCTTTCTCTCTTGATGACCGCCTGCTCGGCTTGCTCGATAATTTCTTGTTTCTTTGCGGGTATATGCATATCAAATATGCTTGCAGTAACGCCGCTTATGGTGGAATACTTGAAGCCTAAATCCTTTATCTTATCCAAAACTTTGGAAGTTTCGGTAGCTCCTTTTTTCTTAAAGGTGCGGTAAACGATTTCTTGCAAGTCTTTCTTGGTTACCAAGAAGTTGACTTCTAGTTCAAACAAGCTGTCAATGCTGTCTCTCTTTACAAAACCCAAATCTTGAGGTATCGCGCTGTTAAAGATAATGCGTCCTACCGTAGTGTCAATAATGCGCGACATCTTTTTGCCGTCGATTTCTTTATGGATTCTTACGTGTATTAACGCCTGCAATTCGATTTCTTTGGTCTCGTAAGCCATTACGGCTTCGTCAGGGTCCATAAAGTAACGGCCTTCGCCTTTCGCCCCTTTCTTGACAATGGTCAAATAGTAGCAGCCTATGACCATATCTTGAGTAGGCGTCATAACGGGCTTGCCGTCAGAAAGCTTAAGTATGTTGTTGGTCGAAAGCATCAAGAATCTAGCTTCGGCTTGAGCTTCCAGCGACAACGGAACGTGAACAGCCATCTGGTCGCCGTCGAAGTCTGCGTTAAACGCCGTGCACACCAAAGGATGAAGCTTGATAGCGCGTCCTTCTACCAACACAGGCTCGAACGCCTGAATACCCAATCTGTGAAGGGTAGGAGCGCGGTTTAGCAATACTGGGTGGTCTTTGATTACTTCTTCCAAAACGTCCCAAACTTCGCTTTTTGCGCGCTCTACCATGCGTTTTGCCGTCTTTATGTTATAGTTAGAATGTTTGTCGACTAGTTTTTTCATTACAAACGGCTTGAACAACTCAAGCGCCATTTCTTTAGGCAGACCGCATTGATAAATCTTAAGCTCGGGGCCTACGACGATAACCGAACGGCCGCTGTAGTCTACGCGTTTTCCAAGCAAGTTTTGTCTAAATCTGCCTTGCTTGCCGCGGAGCATGCTGCTTAAAGATTTCAGATCGCGGTTGCCCGGGCCTGTTACAGCCTTGCCGCGTCTGCCGTTGTCTATCAGCGCGTCTACCGCTTCTTGAAGCATACGCTTTTCGTTGCGGATAATTATTTCGGGAGCTCCAAGCTCTTTTAGTTTCTTTAATCTATTGTTGCGGTTAATAACCCTGCGATACAAATCGTTTAGGTCGCTTGTAGCAAATCTTCCGCCGTCCAATTGCACCATAGGACGAAGCTCGGGCGGAATAACGGGCAGAACGTCCAAAATCATCCAAGTAGGGTTGCTGCCGCTCTTTATAAATGCGTTAACGATTTCCAAACGTCTGATCGCTCTCTTTTTCTTTTGACCGGGAGCGTTTTTTATGGTTTCCTTGATTTCGGCAAGCTCTTTTTCCAAATCGATTTTAGCCAAAAGCTCTTTTATAGCTTCGGCGCCCATGCCTACTCTAAACGACTTAGGCCCGAACAATTCGGCCGCGTCGTTCTTTTCTTTTTCGGACAATATTTGCTTATAAACAAGGTTAGTTTCGCCGGGGTCGATTACTACATAGCTTACAAAATACAATACCTGCTCTAACGCCTTAGGCGACATATCAAGCAAAAGACCCATTCTGGAAGGCACGCCCCTGAAATACCATATATGCGATACTGGAGCGGCCAATTCTATATGACCCATGCGTTCGCGTCTAACCTTAGAACGCGTTACTTCTACGCCGCACTTGTCGCAGATAACGCCCTTGTATTTGATGCGTTTATATTTGCCGCAATGGCATTCCCAGTCCTTGACGGGTCCGAAAATCTTTTCGCAGAACAATCCGTCTCTTTCGGGTTTTTGCGTCCTGTAGTTGATAGTCTCGGGTTTGGTTACTTCGCCGTAAGACCATTCTCTTATCTTTTCAGGTCCGGCAAGGCTTATCTGTATGGAATCAAAGTTATTCAGCTCAAACATTATTCATCACCCTCTTTATCGTCGTCTTGGTCGTAGTCTAAAGCGTCTTCGTCATACATATCTAACTCGTCGTCTTCGTCAAGAAAATCTAGCCCGTCGTCGTCTTCATCCTGCATTTCTTCGGGAGCGTTTAGGAAATCAAAGTCGTCGTCTTCTTCAAACAACGCGCTGATATCCTGCTCTTCTTCGGCTTTTTCTTCTGTTTCGGCTAGTTCGTCTAAAGACAATCCGAGATCGCCTTCGTCCAAGCTTAAGCTCATGTCTTCGTAAGTCTTGAAGTTGTCTAAGTCCATATCGATCAAGTCTCTGTCGTCTTCGATAATTTCTTTGATGCCGATCTCTTCTTTGTCTTCGGTCAAGACTTTTACGTCCAAAGCCAAAGACTGCAATTCTTTGATCAAGACTTTGAAAGACTCGGGCACTCCGGGTTCGGGGATCGGATTGCCTTTTACTATAGCTTCATACGCTTTTACACGACCGACTACGTCGTCGGACTTAATAGTCATTATTTCTTGGAGTATGTTGGCTGCGCCGTAAGCGTACAGCGCCCAAACTTCCATTTCTCCAAATCTCTGTCCGCCAAATTGCGCTTTGCCGCCCAAAGGCTGTTGAGTAACAAGCGAATAAGGACCGGTGCTTCTTGCGTGAATCTTATCGTCTACTAAGTGGACGAGCTTGAGCATATACATGTAGCCCACGGTTACGCGGTTTTCAAAAGGCTCGCCCGTGCGTCCGTCAAATAACTCTATCTTGCCGTCTACAGAGCCGTCGGGCGCGACGATATTGTTTTCTCTCAAAAGCGCTTCGATGTCTTTTTCGGTAGCGCCGTCAAATACGGGCGACGCGATATGCCAGCCAAGGTATTTTGCCACTAAGCCCAGATGCACTTCGAGCACCTGACCGATGTTCATACGGCTGGGAACGCCCAAGGGGTTTAGCACGATTTGAATAGGCGTTCCGTCCGCCATAAACGGCATATCTTCTTTGGGCAATATTCTGGAAATAACGCCCTTGTTGCCGTGGCGGCCCGCCATCTTGTCGCCTACCGAAATCTTTCTCTTTTGAGCGACATAAACTCTTACAAGCTTATGAACGCCGGGATTGAGTTCGTCTTTGTTAGCGCGAGTAAACACTTTTACGTCTACTACGATACCGCCTTCGCCGTGCGGCACTCTCAAAGAAGTGTCGCGCACGTCGCGCGCCTTTTCGCCGAATATAGCTCTCAATAGCCTTTCTTCAGGCGTAGGATCGGTCTCGCCTTTAGGCGTTACCTTGCCTACCAAGATATCTCCCGCTCTGACTTCGGCGCCGATACGGATAATTCCGTTTTCGTCCAAGTCCTTGAGCATATCTTCGCTCACGTTAGGAATGTCGCGGGTGATTTCTTCGGGGCCTAGTTTGGTATCGCGCGCTTCAAGTTCGTATTCTTCTATATGAATAGACGTAAATATATCGTCTTGGACTAATTCTTCGCTTATCAATATAGCGTCTTCGTAGTTATAACCGCCCCAAGACATAAAGGCTACTCTTACGTTTCTGCCCAGCGCCAATTCGCCGCGATCGGTTGAAGGGCCGTCAGCCAAAACGTCGCCCGCTTTAACCTTGTCGCCTTTGTAGACTATGGGCTTTTGGTTAATGCAGGTGCCTTGGTTGGATCTTTGGAACTTAAGGAGTTTATATACGTCCTTTTGTCCGTCGGGCGTTTTGACGATAATTTCGTCCGCCGAAACGTAATCTACCACGCCGTCTCTTTTTGCTATTACCATAACGCCGCTGTCGTAAGCGACTTTATATTCCATGCCCGTGCCGATCAAAGGCGCTTCGGTTCTCAAAAGCGGAACGGCTTGTCTTTGCATGTTAGAGCCCATCAAAGCGCGGTTGGTATCGTCGTTTTCCAAGAAAGGAATAAGCGACGTAGCGACGGATACCAACTGGCTGGGGGATACGTCCATATATTGTATCTTGTTGCGGTCGATTTCGGCTATTTCGTCCTTATATCTTGCCATAACGCGAGAACGGACGAACCATTGGTTTTCGTCCAAAGGCTCGTTAGCTTGAGCGATAATATAATTGTCTTCGTCGTCCGCGGCTAGATAATAAATTTCGTCGGTAACTTTTTTGTTGACTTGGTCGACGCGTCTGTAAGGAGTTTCGATAAAGCCGTATTCGTTGATTCTCGCGTAAGTGCTTAAAGAGCTTATAAGACCGATGTTTTGACCTTCGGGCGTTTCTATAGGGCACAAACGGCCGTAGTGCGAATAGTGAACGTCGCGAACGTCAAAGCTTGCTCTTTCTCTGTTAAGACCGCCGGGACCCAAAGCCGAAAGCTTTCTCTTATGCGTAAGCTCGGCGATAGGGTTGGATTGATCCATAAATTGAGATAGTTGAGACGAGCCGAAGAATTCTTTTATCGCGCTGCTTACGGGTCTTATATTAATCAAAGACTGCGGAGTAATCTCTTTGGTGTCCTGCGTCTGCATTCTTTCGCGGATTACTCTTTCTAGTCTTGCGATACCGATACGGAATTGGTTTTGGAGCAATTCGCCTACCGAACGCACGCGGCGATTGCCCAAGTGGTCGATATTATCGATAGAGCCGATGCCGTGATGCAAGCCCATGATATAGTTGATAGTAGCGATAATATCGTCCAAAAGAATGTGTTTGGGGCTGAGTCTGTCGGCGTTTGCTTTGATAACTTCGAGCTTTTCTTCCTTGGTCTTTAAGTCTTTGGTCAAAGCCACTAAGGTCGGATAGTGGACTTTTTCCAAAACGCCGAGCTCTTTTGGATTGCAATCGATATAAGTGTCCAGGTCGATAAAGTAGTTGCCCATTACGGTAAATACTTTGTTATCTTCTACCAATACGCTGACTTCGTTTACGCCCGAATTTTGAATCTTTTTAGCCGTAGCTTCGTCTATAACTTCGCCTGCGACTACTAAGGTCTCGCCTTTAGGAGACACTACGTCGGCCGCGGCTACGCGGTCTTTGATTCTTTGGAACAAATCCAGCTTTTTGTTAAACTTATATCTTCCTACTCTAGCCAAATCATAGCGCTTGGAGTCATACAGCAAGTTAAACAAATAAATTCTTACGCTTTCGGCTATTACGTTGTCGCCTTGGCGCAATCTCTTATTGAGCTCTATCAAAGCTTCGTCGCTGGTTAAGATGCTGGTATCCTTTTTTGAAGAGTCTTTTTCGCAAGTGTTTTTGATCAAAGGCTCGTTGTGGAACGCGTCTATGATTTGCTCGGAAGTGCCTATGCCGTTAAAGAAATATCTATGACCGCTGTTTAGGAATAACTTTTCTAAATATTGCTGGTCGTTGACTCCCCTAAAGAAGTCTTTAGGGCCTACCTTTTCGTATAAATCATACAATTGCGCTTGAGTAATGCTTAAAGATTTTAACAGCACGGTAGCGGGCACTTTTCTGGTGCGGTCGACATGCACCCATAATACGCCGTTGCTGTCTTCTTCAAACTCAAGCCAAGCGCCCCTAGAAGGAATAATGGTGGCGTTAAATATGTCGTGGCCGGCTTTGTCTTTGCTGCTGTCAAAATATACGCCCGGGCTGCGAACAAGCTGGCTTACGACTACTCTTTCGGCGCCATTTATAATAAACGAACCGGAAGGAGTCATTATAGGGAAATCTCCCATAAAAACTTCCTGGTCGATTATCTCTCCGATTTCCTTGTTTACAAGGCGGACTTTAACCTTCAAAGGACACGCGTAAGTCGCGTCGCGGTCTTTGCATTCCTTAATGGAATATTTAGGTTCGCCTTCCAAGGAATAATCTAAGAAATATAACTCGATCTTGCCAGTAAAATCCGTTATGGGAGAATAGTCATCCAAAACTTCTCTAATCCCGTGTTCTAGAAAATTCTTATACGAGTTTTTTTGAACCTCAATCAAATACGGCAATTCAAGCACTTCTTTGATTTTAGAAAAGCTATAACGCTCCCTGTAGCCGTATTTGACTTTCTTCACAGGAATTTTAACTTGCTCTGACATCAACTATCTCCTTTATATGTAACAAACTTTTGCGTTCTTTTGGGAAAAATAAATTTTCGAAAAAGTATTGATATTTTGTAATATTTATAATATAATGTGGATATTATCTAACTACTTGATTGGTAAATTGCCATTTTTTCACTCGTCCTTAGCGCCGTAGTCGTTTTTAGAACGTCAAAAAACGCCTTTAGACGCAAAATGAGATAATAATGCATTCTATTATGTTATCATAGCAAGTCAAGGGCTGTCAACAATTAACGCGCCCTTTTTTAATATATTTTAATATTTTTTTGAAAATTTTTGAATTTTTTGGAAGATTTCCCCAATTTAGTTTTGCCGTTTTTTATTTATTTAAATCATCAAATCCTTTTTATAAAAAAATCCAAAAGACAAAATACTACAATTTGGGTTATAAAGCAAGGACTTTTTAGCTTAAAATCAGCAAAATTTTTTTAAAAACATTTTATATCTCAATCCGCCCAGAGAAAGCTTTAGGCAAATAAAACCCGATAATTCTTGCGTTTTATATGAATTTTGTTTTAAAAGCTTTCTAAATACCAATCTATTTTTTTGAAAGAATTAATTTGACTATTAAAAAACGCGGGTATATAATTAGTTTTAATAATTATAAGTTTTTTAAAATATTTATAAGGAGTTATCATAATGGCCAAGATTTATTACGCAGCCGACTGCGATATCAACGTTTTGAAAAATAAGACTATCGCGGTTATCGGATACGGCTCTCAAGGACACGCTCACGCGCTAAACCTGCGCGACAGCGGTCTCAACGTCGTGGTGGGTCTTTACGAAGGTTCTAAGTCCTGGAAAAAAGCAGAAGAACAAGGGCTTAAAGTTATGACGACCGAAGAAGCGTCCAAAGCAGCGGACGTCATTATGATTTTGGTCAACGACGAATTGCAAGCTAAACTCTACAAAGAAAGCATCTTACCCAACCTAAAAAGCGGCAAAGCTTTGGCTTTTGCTCACGGTTTTAATATACATTTTAACCAAATCATTCCGCCCGCGGACGTGGACGTGTTTATGGTAGCGCCCAAAGGCCCCGGCCACACCGTAAGAAGCGAATACGTCGAAGGCAAGGGCGTGCCTTGCTTGGTAGCTGTACATCAAGACGCTACCGGCAAAGCTTGGGATATCGCTCTAGCATACGCCGCAGGAATAGGCGGAGCGCGCGCGGGCGTGCTGGAAACTACGTTTAAAGACGAAACCGAAACAGACTTGTTTGGCGAACAAGCGGTGCTTTGCGGCGGCGTTACCGCTTTGATGAAAGCCGGATTTGAGACATTGGTAGAAGCCGGATACGCGCCTGAAAACGCTTATTTTGAATGCGTTCACGAAATGAAGCTTATAGTAGACCTTATTTATAAAGGTGGTTTTTCGATGATGCGTCAGTCCATTTCGGACACCGCTGAATTCGGCGATTACGAAACCGGCAAGAGAATAATCACCGAAGAAACCAAAAAGGAAATGAAGAAGATATTAAGAGAAATCCAAGACGGCACTTTTGCAGCAAAGTGGATCGCCGAAAACAACGCCAATAACAGAGCGCACTTTAACGCTTGCAGAAGACTTGAAAAAGAGCATATGCTCGAAAAAGTCGGCAAAGAGCTCAGAAAGATGTACAGCTGGAATAAGGAAGAAGAATAATTATAGTCTAAAAATAAAAATAACAGCTTGCGTCTAAAGGCGTAAGCTGTTTTTTATATGATTTGTTTTTATTATAATTTACAGATTTAAAAATAAGATAATGCCCTATTGATAATTATTCATTAAAACAACTATGGCGTATTTAAGACCACGCCTTTGAATTTGACGACTTGTAGGCATTCTTTTTAGGCCGGGCTGTCGTAAAAAATTAAAATAAAACTTTTTTTGAGCTTTTCAACAGATAAACTTAAGAGAATGCTTTATTAAACGCCTTTAAATGTCTATATTGCCCTGCCGCATCAACACCTTGTCAAATCACTGCTAAAGCCGATTGTTTCTTTAAATAAAAAACGACATAAACTTTAAATTTATTTCGTTAGATTATCGTTTGATATTTCCTTTTTGGTTTTCGCGACGCCGTTTTTGTCTTTTTGGGGAATAACCTTAAAGGCAATCAAATCGTTTAAGCTCTCAAAAGATTCGGCAAGAGCTTCCATGCCTTTTCTTTTTCTCAAAATCGCGCCCACTTTTCTACCGAATATAGCCGCCAAAGCCACTATAAAAAACAAACCTACAAAAAACAATACCCAAATCCACCAAGCGATATCGCCGCCGCCCATATATGCCGAAACCACCGTGCCGGGCACTCTTGTTAAGCTCATTAATACGGCGTAATGGGTAAATTTCATTTTGGTAAGCCCCGCCGCGTAGCATACGGCGTCGCCGGGAATAAAAGGTATGAGCATAAATAAGACAAAGAGCAAAGAATTTTTGCCTTCCAGCTTATTTTCGATTTTATGCAAAGTTTCAGGTTTTATAATTTGGTAGATCAAAGGCCGTCCAAACAATCTAGACAGCCCAAAGACCGCAAGGCTTCCAAATATCGCGCCTAAAAGGGTAAGCCCGATGCTAGGCCAGATGCCGTATAAATATCCGCCCGCTATGGCGACCACGTTGTTAGGGATAACCGCTAAAATTATCGAAACAAAAACTATAGCCACGTAAACGCATTTAGACCAAGAACCAAATTGCTCTATATACGATTGTATCTTTTTTCGTCCGCTTTCAGCGTTAAAGATGTTTTTCCAGCCTAGTTCTTTGATTAAAACAACTCCCGCAGCTATGGTCAAAGCCAAAACCAAAGCCAAAACGATTATGCTCACAATTTGATAAGGCCCGAATTTTTTTTGCGGGGGATTTTGCTCGATTGCGTAATCTTTTTCTTGTTCAGTCATATTACTATTATTATATTATGATATCTTAGTTATAGCAATTAAAAAATTTTATCAGTTGATATAGTTTATAAAAAAGGGCTTATTTGGTGATTTTTAAAAAAATAAGCAAAAAATTTTAGTTGAGTTTTTTTATATCTAATTGTATAATATATCTGCGTTTTCTTAAGCTGATGTAGCTCAGCCGGTAGAGCAATTGATTCGTAATCAATAGGTCAAGGGTTCGAGTCCCTTCATCAGCTCCAAAAGATAGCCGTTTTTACTAGCATAGTTAGTAAAAACGGCTTTTATTTATAGGCCATTTTTAATAAAACCATACGCATTTTGACGTGATATAAAAGCATATAAAATCTTTTCTATGCTTTAATAATAGTAAAAGTTTTAAATAAACATTTTAACAAATTAAAATCTTACCTAATCATTTTTATTAATTTATCCCTATTGAACCAAGGGTTTTTAGATGTTATAATTTAATTATGATAAAGCTTTTGTGGAAGTTTATTAAGTTTTTGGTTAAAACAGCGTCAAAAATCCTTGGATTTTTGATTGTTAAGCTTTATCTATGGATTCCCATAAGTTTCGCGGTGATTTTCGCGTTCGCGTCGGCTGCCGTTCCGTTTTCATTTTTGGAATATCTTCCGCATTTTATAGTTTTGGTAGCGGGCGGAACGGTTTTGAGCATGCTATTGTTTGTAAGAAAGCTTGTCGCGCCCAAAAAACCGCAAAAAGCTAAAGATAATCCGCAAGAAACCGACAAAAACGTCAATATCTTGCCTTCAAGCCAAAAAAAATGGCTTAAATCTAAAGAGAAAAATTACGCGAAAAACCCCATAACGCAAAGCCAATTTAAAGAACCTGTAGAATCTATGCCTAGACCTAGGCAAGCTGATTTTTATCAAGAACAATGGAATCAGCCCGAGCCTTACGACTATCGCGAGCAATACGTAGGCCCTAACGATATAAAAAAATCGCTTTTGCAAAGACGAAGCGCCGAGTGGTTTAACGTCGCATACGAAGTTATCCCCGAAAAAGATATTCGCGTTAAGGCTCCTGATATACCCGACCTAAAATCTTATACAGACAACCTAAAATCCTGCAGCAATAATTACGACGTGTCTTTTGAAGAGCCCGCAAAACTATACCGCACCCGCAAAGACCCTTCCTTGTTTATAGCGGAGTATCCAGATCGGCTGGAATATTATCGAAAAACTTCAAACGGCTTGATTTTGGTCAGCGTGGAAGAAAACACCTTAAGGCTCCAAAACAATTATTAATTTTAGCCGCCTAAAAATATATTTATTATTAGGAGGTATTTATGACGAAAGGTTTTCTTTCGCAAGAAAACAGCTTGGAGCTTGCCCAAAAATACCTGACCAAATGCGTGTATTCTTGCGCTAAACTAACCAATATTAACGTTACCTTGCATGAAGTTCAGGCGATTTTAGACGACATCAACGTTTGCAGAATTTCTCAAGAGCAAAAGACCGCAATCAAAAACCTTCAAAAAGCTTGGCAATACGCTTTGGAAAATCTGTCCCTTGAGCCCGATTTAGATTTTTTACGCAAGATTAACTCTATCGTGTTAAGCGATCTAGATTCTGACGCGGGACAATTGAGAGCAAAACCAAACGAAAAGAACTTGCCGCCGCCCGATCCGGCTCAAACCGCTCAAGATTTAGAAAATATGCTAAAAATCGAAGACCCTATAGATAAAGCCATAGAATACTTTATCTACGGCTGCAAAAACCAGCTGTTCTCTAAAGGCGTAAAACGCACTATGCTGATCGCCGCTAACTTTATACTTATAAAAAACGACGCGGGGCTTATGCTGATACAAGACAAAGACTTGGTGGATTATAGCCTAAAATCTTTGTATTTCTACAACACCGGCAAAAATAAACCCCTGAAAGAGTTTTTGCGTAACTGCGTAATCGCCCGATAAATAAAAAAAACAGTATCTTTTAAAGATACTGTTTTTTATTTTATTGACTTTAATTTTATTCTTTATGGTCGGATACGGGCAGCTTTGACAAGTCGTAAGGAGTTTCTTGATATACCGCGTAGTTAAGCCAGTTGTTAAACAACAGCATAGAATGGCTGCGCCATGTCATAGGCGGGATTTTGCCCACTTCGTCGTTTATATAATAATGTTTGGGAATATCCACGTCCAAGCCTTTGTTGATGTCGCGGACATATTCCTTATGCAAGGTGTCGGCGTCGTATTCGCTGTGACCAGTAACATATACGTGACGCAAGTTTTTGGTGGCTACAATATAGATGCCCGCTTCGTCGGATTCAGCCAAAATCTCTAGCGAAGGATGTTTTTCTATATCTTCGCGTCTTACTTCGGTGTATCTAGAGTGCGGCGCTAAAAATTTGTCGTCAAATCCCCTTACTATAGGGTTAAGTTTAGAGCACAGCCTGTGCTCAAACACGCCGCTTATCTTTCTAGGCAGTCTGTATTTAGGAATGCCGTAGTGCAAATACAGCCCGGCTTGAGCCGCCCAGCATATATACAACGTCGAATATACGTTGGTGTCAGCCCATTTTATGATTTCGGTCAATTCGTCCCAATACAAAACGTTAAAAAAGTCCATAGTCTCCACGGGCGCGCCCGTGATAACAAGACCGTCGAACTTTTCGTTTTTTATCTGGCTGAAGGTCTTATAAAACTCTTTTAGATGCTCTTTGGGCGTATGCGTGCCTTCGTAGCTTTCCGTTCTCAAAAGCACCACGTCCACTTGCAAGGGGGTGTTGGAAATGAGCCTTAACAGTTGACATTCGGTAACTTCCTTGATAGGCATCAAGTTAAGTATGACTATTCTGAGCGGGCGTATGTCTTGGGTAATCGCGCGCTCTTGGGTCATAACGAATATGTTCTCTTTTTCCAAAGCTTTTACAGCGGGCAGATTTCCAGATACGTTGACCGGCATAAAAACCCCTTTTTTAAAAATTTATTTCATATATAATAGATTAATATGCTAGGTTTTGTCAATAGGATAAATACAACCTTAAAAAAAATCCCGCTCCTGATTAACCGCGGGACTTTTAAAAGTATAATTTTTATTCTTCTGTTTTTTATAGTCTTCTGTTTTTTATTTCGTTAATTCTTGCGTTATAGTCGTCTTCTTCTATATAATTGCCCCAAATGTCTCTTACGTATCTTTTCGCCTTATAATCCACAATCCTGCCGTCAGCGGAGCTTACCACGTTGGTCGGAGCGGCGGGACGCGCGCCTTTGTAAGCGCTCATAGCCAGCTTTGCTTGAATTTTGTTTTGGTTTCTTAAAGCTCTTGCTAATACAAAGACCAGTAAGAATACAAACAATAAGCCCGCGCCTGCCAGCATCGTATAAACGTTATTAGAGAACACCGTAGGGATAAATCCGAATTTGGTGTAATTATACGCCAAGTCTATTAAGTTTTGGCTGACTATGGGATTGTAATAGAAATAGGTCTGGGAAACGTAAAACAATCCCGCGTATATTCCGCCAAACAAGAAGAACTCGGCCAAGAACTTTCTAAAATTGCGGATTATAGGCAAAGATTTAATAAGCGCCGTAACCGCAAACCCGCCCAAAAACGCCAAAGCGTAAGGCGTCCACCAAGGCAGACTTTGGAAAACGGCGACTTTAGAACCAAGCCATTTTATAACGAATATAGTCATAGGAACAAGCGGCACGCTCATGGAGACCGCGACGCCAAAGAACGCCGCCAATCCTAATATTGATCTTAATACCCATTTTATAAATCTCATTGATTTTACCTGCCTTTAGTTTCAATAATAATATACTATATCGGGGTCAAAAAAGCATTAACGGCATATTAAAAAAAGATTAAAATTGCATTAAAATATTTTTTTAAAATTTGCTTAATCCCCAATGCGTTTTTTGGAACTACCTATAAATTTTAAGAAAAAACGCTTTATTTTGTCAATTAAACTCGAATTTAAAACACTTTTTTGGGACGCGTAAGTCTTTTTAGGCGGCGTTAGTTCTATTATCTTGCCGTTTTCTATTACCCCTATTCTGTCAACGCCGGCGCATTCGCTTAACTCTTTTACGCACACGCTTAGCAAAACGGTGTATCCCAAGCTTTTTAGGGCGATTACCGCTCTTTCCAAAAAAGGCTTTACCGACGCGTCCAAAAAACTGTCCGCGTCGATGATTATAACCTTTTTTTGAGTTGTAGACTGCGCGGCGATATTAAGCAGCGCGGCTTCTTCTAAAGACAGGTTTTTTAGTTTAGTATGGCTTCGGCGTTCTAAGCCGAACCTTGAGAGGCGGTCTTTTATTATATTTAATTTTTGCGTTCTTGACGCTTGCAGGTGCGAAAATTTATACTCTAGATATTCTGTTACGTCAAAAGCTCCAAACAATACGCTCGTTCTTAAGATATACCTTTCGGAGTTGGCGGATATTATATCGGCTAAGATCGTGTCGTCTTCTATAAGCAAAACTAAGTCTTTTTTTTGGGACGCTATAATCTTCAAAAACAGCCGTTTTAAAGACACGTTTTCGCCATACAGCGCCATAGCTTCTCCGCGGTTGAGCCTTAGGCTTACGTTGTCCAAAAACACTTCGTCGCCCTTTTTGAGCGTAATGCTGCCGGTGAGCTCTTCTATCATACGTTTTCTCCCTTCGACCCCAAAGTTTTAATATAAGGATTATGTCCTTTGTCTAAATCGTCTATACCGACGGCATAAAAATATAGTCTTAATAAGTTTTGGGCAAAAAGCGTCCAAAAAAAGAATAATTATTTTGAGCTCTATAAATACTAAAGGCATATGATAATGGTAAACGGCGGACAAAAACTCTCGGGCGAAGTTATAATAAGCGGAAGCAAAAACGCGGCGCTGGCTATAATAGCGGCGGCTTGTCTTTGCGACACCCCTGTAGAACTACAAAACGTGCCTTTGATCGAAGACATATTCGATATGCGCGAGATCCTGCATTCTATGGGCTGCCGCACGCATATAGACGCGCGTGGAAAGATGGTCATAGAGCCTGATACTTTAAACAGCTGTTTTGCCGTTCATCCCAAGATGAAAAGCATAAGGGCGGCAAGTTATTTTATGGGCGCGCTTACCGGCAGGTTCAAAATGGCCTGCGTGAGCATGCCCGGCGGCTGTAAAATCGGCTCTAGGCCCATAAATTATCATCTAGACGGATTTGAAATCTTAGGAATAAAGAGCAAGATAGTAGAAGACAAAATATTCCTAAACGCTTACGGCGACATAGCGGGCGGCGACATAACCTTGCCCTATCCGTCGGTAGGGGCGACGGTTAACCTTATGATAGCCGCGGCGCTCGCAAAAGGCAAGACGGTAATAAAAAACGCGGCGACAGAGCCTAATGTAGCGGACGCCGCAAAGTTTTTGGTTTCTTTGGGAGCGGACATAAAAGGCATAGGCACGCCTAAACTTGAAATTAACGGCGTGGATAGACTGGCCCAAACAAGCCCTTACGTGATTTCTCCAGACCATATAGAAGCGGGAACTTTTTTGATTTATTGCTGTATTGCGGGGGGAGAATTGACTTTAAGAAACACGCGGCCTAAAGATTTGGAAAAGGTTATTTCGGTTTTAAGAGAGATGGGTGCTAAAATCGACTGCGCCAAAGACACCATAAAAATCTCAGTAGACAGACGGCTCAAAGCCGCGCACATAACAACAGGCCCGCATCCTGAGTTCCCTACGGACTTGCAGCAGCTTATGCTCAGCCTTATGGCTGTATGCGACGGCGTAAGCACGATTACCGAAACCGTGTTTGAAAACAGGTTCCAGCAAGCCCAAGAGCTCAATCATATGGGCGCGAAAATAAACATTCAAGGCAATACCGCCGTCATAGAGGGCGTGGAGACCCTAAATCCTTCCAAGGTAGCCGCGACAGATCTTAGAGGCGGCGCGGCGTTAGTGGGAGCCGCCCTAAAAGCCAAAGGCGTGACGATTATTAGCGGGGATCATTATATAAGCCGCGGCTATCAAGACATAGTGGGAAAACTTTCGGGCGTAAACGCGGTTATAGACTATTACGCTTAATAAGTTTTGTCAGGCATTATATTTTTTTTAAAAAAGCGGGTCAATTATGCGTTTTAACAGCTTATGACGCTGCCTTTGGAAGTTTTTTGAATATATAGTTTTTTAGGCAGGCGCTGCTGAAGCTCTACCCTGTGCGAAATAAGCCCTATTATAAAACTGTCTTTGAGTTTTTCCAAAGCGTCCATGACGGTATCTATCAGGTCGGAGTCCAGCGTTCCAAAGCCCTCGTCTATAAACAAAAACTCCACAGCCGCCGCCCCGCTTCTTCGTGAAAGCGCGCGGGAAATCGAAATCGCCAAAGACAAAGACACCAAAAACATCTCTCCGCCTGATACCGTATTGACCTTTCTTATTTGTCCGCCGCAAAAATGGTCTTTTATCCAAAAACCGTTTTGGTATATAAGCTCAAACTGCCCCATAGTCAGCGCGTTAAGATGCTCGCTCGCGGCGTAAGTGAATTCTTCTATATACTCTTCCGCCATAAACTCCATAAGCTTATTCGACGAAGTGAGCTTGTGAAGCTGATTGATCAAATCAAGCTTTTTTTGAGCTTTTGATAATTCTTTTTGGGCTTGATCGGCTTTTTGCAAGTCTTGCTCAAGCCTTTCTATTTCGCTCTTTAGCTCGCCTAGTTTTTGGGAGAGATTGTTTTGAGTCTCTTCCAATTTGGATTTTTCTTCGCGGGCTTGGTCTAACTGGGCTTGGGTTATCTCTTTTGAGCTTAATGATGATAAGCTGTTTTTATAGCTGTCTATTTCGGTCAAAGTTTTTATTAATTCCGCGTTAGTGTCGTTTAAAGCTTGAAACGCCGCTTTTTCGGCTTCTGTAAGATCTTGAATCTTTGCTTGCAGATTTTCATACTTCTCACGGCTATCTTTCAAAGCTTGTTCAAAGGAGTCATAACCGCCTAAAATTTTCTTAAGGCTGTCTTGCAATTCGGCAATTTGGGCGTTTATGCTTTTGCCTTGCTCTTCAATCTTTTGCAAAAGCGCTTCGTTTTTCTCAAGTTTAGCCGATTGCTCTTGGATATCTTTTTGGATTTTGTCGTTTTGCGCTATTAGATTTAAGCAGTCGTCTTTTATTTTAGTCAGCTTGTCTTTTTTTTTCGCGCAATCGTCGTCAAGCTTAAGGTCGGCTAAATCCTGACGAAGCTTTTCAGCTTTTTGTTGTTTTTCTTTGACGCTTTTTTCTAAATTAAAAATTCTTTCGCCTTGCGCCGCTTGGGTTTTATTGATATCGTAATACGCCTTTTCCCAATCATTGATTTGGTTGTTTATATCTTCTAGATTAACAATCTCCGTGTCTTCGGGAAGCTCTTTAATTACGCTGGCGCAAATCGGGCAAGGGTCGCCGATTTTGACTTTAGCCCGCAATATCGCTTTGGCGTTTTGTTCCGCCAGACGCTCGCGTTCTTTTTTTAATTCGTCTAAAATCTTTTTATATTCGTTGGATTTTATTACTATATCGGCTTGAAGAGAATACAAACCTTGCAATTCTTTTTCGTTTTCGTTAATCTCTTTATTTAATTTTTCTAGTTCTGTGCTCAATTTTAAATAGTTTTGAACATTAGAATCGTATTCTTTAAATTTATCCACAAGGTTGACAGCAAGTTTATCGTCTAAAGACAATTTTATATCGAAAAGCTTATCCAATTCGTTTAGGCGTTCGTTTAAAACTTCCAAGATTTTTTCTTGCGTTTTTCGGGATTTTTGCAAACTGTCTTTAAGAAGGTTAATCTCTGCTTTTACTTTCTTATATTCCTGAACTTTTTCGTTTCTTTGCGCGTCCAAATCTTTAAGTTTTTGTTGGCTGGAGCGGTTATTATTAAGCGAATCAATATAAGACTTTAACTCTTCTTTTTGAAGGGTCAAATCCTTAACTTGCTTTGCCTGCTCGGCTTTTTGAGCGTGGTCGTTCGACAATTCTTGAACTTTTTTCTCCAAAGCCGATTTTTGCTCTTGGGCAATCTTTAATTTTTCCTGAAATTCGAGATACTTTTTGTATTGGTCGTATAATTTTTCTAACTCGCTCAAATACGCCGCCGCCCTCTCTTTTTGTTTGGAAACGTCTTCTAATTGTTTTTGTAAATCAATGTAATCTTTTTTCTTATCTTCAACAAGCTTTTTATCTATAGGGCCTATGCTGTTTAAAACGCTCTCTATAGACTCTACTTTGGCTTTGTAGACCTGCCTATATTCCAAAACCTTATTGTTGAGCTCTTCGCCGTATCTATTGAGAGAAAAGATATTGCCTATCATCTTTTTGCGTTCGGAAGCGTCCGCCGTAACGAACTTGTCATATTGACCCTGCTCTAATATTACGCATTGGGTAAAGTCTTTTTCGTTAAGCTTAAGCAGATCTATTACGCAGTTTTTTACGTCTCTTATCCCGGATGCAAGGCTAATTTTTTTGTCGGTGATATCGAAGATTTCCGCTTCCATTTTGTTTTCGTTTTCGGTTTTGAGTTTGCGGACGATTAGGTATTTTCTTTCCTGCCCGTCTTTATTCAGGCTGAAAACAAATTCTATATAAGCCTGCTTGGTGGTTAGGTTAACTACGCTGTAGTTGTCGTTTTTGCCGCTAGGGAGATTGCCAAAAAGAGCTATAATAATGCTCTCTACTATGGCCGATTTTCCGCTGCCTGTTTTGCCGCAAATGCCAAAAACGCCGTCGCTTGACAAGGCTTCAAAATCTATAAATTGTTCGGTCTGATAATTTTTGATGCCTTTTATCTTTAAACTTATGGGTCTCATAATTCGTTCATAATCTCCAAAAACAAATTAACAAGCTCCCCGCTGGGCTCGCTTCCGCCGTATTGGCTTTTGTAAAACTCCACAAAGATTTCGCGGTCGGACTTTTGGCGTTTGTCTTTTAGGATTATTTTTTCTCTTTCGGGCAAGTTGAGCGAAAATCTTACCAAGTTAGAAAAAGCTTTGATTCTTTTAGTATCGCTGTCGGACAGGCTGTCTAGTGCGTTTAATTCCAGCCAAACCCATTTGTCTTGATTTGCGTCCAAAAGCTCTAAGGCGTGCATTATGTTTTCGGCTTTCAATTTAGCTACGGGCTTATATTTGGTCAAAGGGACTCTTTGAATTTCTCTAACGCCTTTAGAGTCTATATCCGCCAAAATCACTGATTTTTGGGCGGTTTCTTCAAAAGCGTAAGGCATTATAGAGCCGCTGTAGTAGATGTTTCTTGATTTTGACATAGTCTGCGGCTTGTGGACATGTCCCAGCGCGGTGTAATGCGCCGGGGGAAACGCGTCCAAAGGAATAAGCCTTGCCCCGCCCAGCTCAATTTCACGCTCGTCGCCTTCCTTTACGCCGCCCGCGCAAAATAGATGAGAAACGGTTATATTGACGCTGTCTTGCTCAAAGCCTTTTGCCCCTTCAAACAGCTTTTTCTTTACCCGCTCCGGATAAGTAGTGTTTTCTTCTATGGCTTCGCCAAGCCTGGAGTCCGAAGGATAAGGCAATATGTTTAGGCATACCTTTTGGCCGTTGATTTCGGTTTTTATATAGCCGTTGCCAGCTTGGAATTTTTTTGACGCGTAGGTTATGTTTTGGTCTCCCGCCAAAACTATGTTGCAAGCAAGGGCCATCTCTTTTGCGGCGGATAATCTAACAGGGTCGTCGTGATTGCCCGCTATGACGACTACCGCGCAAATACGCCCTAATTCCGCCATGCTTTCAAAAAACAGCGTCTCAGCCGCGGCGGAAGGCAGCGCTGTGTCAAAGATGTCGCCGGCGATAACGGCCAAGTCCGCCTTGTTTTCTCGGGCGATGTCTATAATTTGCCGCATTACCGCCGTTTGTTCGTCTATTCTGTCTACGTTAAACAGTTTTTTCCCTAAATGCAGATCAGCAGCATGTAATATTTTCATATTTTTTTACCATTTTTATATTAACACATAACGCCTGTAAGAACAATATATTGATTTTTATATCAAAAATTAAATATTTTAAAAACATAGTTTTATAGGCTGTTGTCTTGTGAACATATAACTTGAAGTTTGACCCGAAAAATGCTATTATTGAAGTCCCATATATTATTTGATTTTTAAGGTATACAGAGATAATGTTTGTCAGTTTTTCGGGCGAATACTTGCTGGACAGCTTCACCAATGTAGACAATTTGTTTATTTCGGAATACCTTCCGCAAGCGCCCGATATGTGCGTCAAAGTTTATATCTACGGGCTGTTTTTGTGCGCGCAGCCGCACGCTCCGGATAACGAGCTTGAGAAGATGGCGCGGGCTCTGTCTATGGAGCCGTCCGAAATTATAGACGCTTACACCTATTGGGCTGAGCTCGGACTTGTGTCCATAGTAAGCCATAACCCTTTTTCCGTCAAATACCTGCCGCCCAAAAGCGCGCTTAACATCAAAAAATACAGCGCGGCCAAATACGCGGAATTTAATCTCAAGCTTGAGGCGATGTTTGACCGCGAAATTTTGCCCAACGAGTTTAACGAATATTACAGCTTGATAGAAACTTATCATATAGAGCCCGAAGCGTTTTTGCTTATAGTAAGATATTGCATAGATCTCAAAGGCCCTAATATCAATTACAAATACATATCCGCGGTGGCAAGAAACTGGGCGAACGCGGGCATTACCACTTGCGAGCGGGTAGAGCAAAAGATTTTGGAATACGACAAGGTTTCGGAAGAACTCGCCCAAGTAATGAAGGCTTTGGGCAGCAAAAAGAAAGCGGACATAGACGAACGCTCGATGTATTTAAAGTGGAAAGAAGAATTTTTATTTGACCTTGACACTATAACAGCCGTGGCAAAGCGAATAAAAAAAGGCGGGTTTTCCAAGCTTGACAGCGTTTTGACCAAGTATTACGAAAACAAACTAATGACCATAAAAGAAATCGAAGAATTTGAGAACAACCGCGACAAACTTTACTCTCTGGCAAGGAATATCAACAGGACTATAGGCGTCTATTATGAACAGCTTGATTATATAATAGAAACATATATCAGCGACTGGCTGAGCAAAGGCTTTGAAGAAGAAGCGCTTATTATGATAGCGGACGTGTGCTTTAGGCGGCACATACGCACGCTGGAAGGCATGAACGACCTTGTCAATAAATTTTACAAACAAGGCTTGGTCAGCGCAAGCAGCATAATATCGCATCTTGAAAGATTGAGCGAAACCGACAAAAAGATTAAGCGCGTTTTTGAGACGCTGCAAATAGACCGAAACATTACAAGCTGGGACAGAGACAGCTACAGGACTTGGACTTATTCTTGGGGGCTTAGCGACGAGCTTATTTTATACTGCGCCGAACTAGCCAGGGGAACGACTTCGCCTATAGCGTATATGAACAAAGTTTTGGCGTCATGGTATAAGCAAAAGATTACTACGGTAGAGCAGGCTAAACTTGTCGCCGCCCATCAGTCTAAAGACGACCATTATAAAACTCAAAAGCCTTCTACGCAGAGAACTTACACCCAGCAAGAGCTTAACGCGCTTATCGACGATATTACCAAGGTGGAATTCTAAAAATGATATTAAAAGAAGTTCTAAACGAGCTTGCGGACAAAAGGTCGCTTGCTCAAACATACGCCGAATATAATTACCTAAAGGCTTTAGAACACCAAGAGTTTTATAATATCGAAAAAAAATTCAGGGAATATAACTATTTGTGCGCTAAAAACCCCGAACCTGAATTAATACAAGAATTAGAAAAGATAAAAAACGAGCGGGAATCGATTTTAAAAAAACTCGGGCTTGACATATCCGTCAAATTCTCTTGCGAAAGATGCCAAGACACAGGCTTTTTAGACGGCAAGCCTTGCTTGTGCGTCAAAAGAAAAGTCGCAAGAAAGGTCGCCGATATGTGCGGAATCCCCGAAAATATTAAATGCGGTTTTGAAAACTGCGACTTCGACGTGTTTAAAGACCCAAAGCAAAAGGAATTGATGAAGCAAACGTATGAAAAAATGAAAGAATATTGCGTCAAGTTCCCTAACACGAATTTTAATTCTATCGTATTCAGCGGGGGCACGGGTACAGGCAAGACTTATCTTATAAGCTGTATAGCCGCCGAATTAGCGTCTTTAGGGTTTGACGTGTTTTTCACGACAGCGTTCGGACTTAATAATTTATTTTTAAAGGGCCATACAGCCGGCCCTGAAGACAAGCTCCAATATCTAGAGCCGGTTTTAGAATGCGATCTTCTTTTGATAGACGATTTGGGAACCGAGCCTATATACCGCAACGTTACGCAGGAGTA
Source organism: Clostridia bacterium (assembly GCA_036562165.1). Classification (GTDB taxonomy): domain Bacteria; phylum Bacillota; class Clostridia; order Christensenellales; family DUVY01; genus DUVY01. The sequence goes on along the minus strand of DATCKP010000124.1, from coordinate 22,070 downwards.
TTTGCTAAACGTTATCAACCAACGCAAATCCGAAAAAAAGCATACGCTTATTACGACTAATTTAAGCTTGGACGATATTTTCGAACGCTACGGCGAAAGAATATTTTCTAGGCTGAACAACAAGACTGACTCGTTATTTTTGTATTTTCGAGGCAAAGACGTCAGAATTGATAAATAAATTTAAAATTATCCATTATTTTCAGGCAACTTTTTGCGATTTATACTTGCCAACGGCATAACGATATATTATAATTTATAGGCACGATTGTTTAAAGACAACGCTTTTATTTTATAATTTTAAGCTGATGTAGCTCAGCAGGTAGAGCACCTCCTTGGTAAGGAGGAGGTCACGGGTTCGAGCCCCGTCATCAGCTCCAAAAAATAAACCGCTATTTTATAGCGGTTTTTTCTTTTTTTTCAGCAAATATAAATATTTTATTAAATTAATTCTATTTTTTAAGAAAATAAGCTTATAAGAAATTGCTCTAACGTTAACTGCTGATCGCATTTTTAAAAAGAGCTAAATGCTTGGTTAGGTTCTTTTGTTTTTTACTTGAATAATTTATAAGGCTTTTAATTATGCTACACAATAATAAAATACAAGGAGATTCCATTTTAACGCTTTTTAGGATTAAATCGGCTTGTATTTTTTTGAGTATTAATATATATTATATGTAAGCGGTTTCATAATTCTGATATTACAATTTTTGGAGATAAAATATATGAGTTTTTTAAACGACGATTTGCTGTTAGAGTCTAGTTTGGCAAAAGAGTTATATCAAGATTACGCCAAAGATTTGCCTATAATAGACTATCATTGCCATATCAATCCTGATTGGATTTTGGAAGACAAGGTTTTTTCGGATATAACTGAGCTTTGGCTGTCCGGCGACCATTATAAATGGCGGCTTATGCGAAATTGCGGAATAGACGAAAGATATATTACCGGGGACGCCGATAATTTTGAGAAGTTTCAAGCCTTTTGTTCGATCTTGCCGTCGTGCGTTAACAACCCTATTTATGTCTGGTGTCATATGGAGCTAAAGCGATATTTTGGCTATAATGGCGAAATAAACGCTTCTACCGCTTTAGAAATCTACGAGCATACCAAAAAAATTATAAATTCGCCTTCCTTTTCTGCGCGCAACATTATAAGGCAGTCTAATGTCCAATTATTATGCACAACGGACGACCCGTCGGACGACTTGGCTGCCCATAACAAACTTTCTCAAACAAAAGGTTTAGGTTTTAAAGTTTTGCCTTCGTTTAGACCTGACAAAGCCTTAAATATAGAATCGCCCGGTTTTGCCGCGTATATCAGCGCTTTAGCCGAGGCTTCCAAGATAGAAATTAAAACTTTAGACGATTTATTGGACGCTTTAAGCAAACGTCTAGAGTTTTTTGCCCAAAACGGCTGCAAGGTCTCTGACCACGGTCTTACAGAATTTATATATTCGGAATGCTCGCCTAAAGAAGCCGCCGCTATCTTCAAAAAAGGCCTAAAGGGCGGAAAAGTAATCGGCGAGCAAGCTCAAAAATATAAGACGTTTTTATTGCTGTATCTAGCCAAACTATACAAGCGATACGATATGGCTGTGCAGCTTCATTATAACTGCCTGCGAAACAACAACTCCAAAATGTTTTATAGGCTAGGTATTGACACGGGCTTTGACAGCATAAACAGCTCTTATAAAATAGAACGCCTTGCTAAGTTTTTAGATAAACTAGAGTCGCAAGACAGCCTGCCTAAGACTATTGTTTATTCTTTAGATCCCAACGACAACAGAGCGATAAATACTATAATTAATTGTTTCCAGAGCGCGCCTGTAAAAGGAAAAATGCAAAGCGGCGCGGCGTGGTGGTTTAACGACACAAAAAGCGGCATATACGAACATTTAACCGCCGTCTCGGAATACGGGGTTTTAGGGAACTTTATAGGAATGCTTACTGACTCAAGAAGCTTAACCTCTTACGTAAGGCACGATTATTTCCGACGTATTTTGTGTAATTTCATAGCCCGCGCGGTTTTGGCGGGAGAATATCCGCAAAATCCCGATAATCTCAAAGCGTTAATTCAAAATATTTCGTATTACAACATAAAACAATACCTTGGGCTAAACGATTTATAAAACTATATCGGGCAAAACCCCGGTATAGTTTTATCCCTGAACAATATTGAGAACGCTTTAAGCAAAAACGAATAAAAAATGTTTCGGACGGCGTTTGCGATTAAGATTTTTTCTTTTATAAGTCCGCATTAAGATTTTTATTATAAAAACGGCTTTAGATATTTAATCATATAAGCCGTTTATTATATTTTTCTTCATAAGCAATACTATTAGTAACATTCAATGCAAGGGTAAAAAAATAACGATTAAACGCAATACGCCGTTTTGTATTTATCTTACTATGTGATATAATCTTATGGGTTAATGATGGTAATTTTTTTAAACTTTAGGAGTTTTTCTTTTATGGTTAGAAAGACCAAGATCATATGCACTCTAGGCCCTAAAACAGACGATGAGAACGTATTGAAAAAGTTAATGCTCGCGGGCATGAACGTGGCTCGTCTTAATTTTTCGCACGACACATATGAGTCGCACGAGCGAAGAATTAACATGGTCAAAAAATTAAGAGACCAGCTCAATCTTCCCATCGCCATTATGCTGGACACTCGCGGCCCGGAGATTAGAATAAAAACCTTTGAAAATTCCAAAGTTATTTTGGAAAAAGGTCAAAAATTTGTATTGACTACGGAAGATATAGCAGGCAATAACGAAAGGGTAAGCATTACTTACAAAAAGCTTCCGCTATGCATAAAGCCCGGCACCACAATTTTGTTAAACGACGGGCTTATCGAGCTTCAAGTCAACAGCGTAGAAAAAAACGAAATTATATGCACGGTCGTGGAAGGCGGGGAGCTTAGCAATAACAAGAGCATAAACATCCCCGCCTGCCATATAGAAATGCCGTATCTGTCCAAAAAAGACGAAGAAGATTTGCTGTTTGGCATAAAGCAAGACGTCGACTATATCGCGATGTCATTTGTAAGGTCGGCTGACGACGTCAAAGAAGTGCGAAACCTATTAAACCGTCACGGCGGAGAAGAAATCGAGATAATCGCCAAAATCGAAAACAGAGAAGGCGTAAAAAACTTAGACGAAATCTTACGCTACTCCGACGGAATAATGATAGCGCGCGGCGATATGGGCGTGGAAATCCCGTTTGAGCAGCTGCCTTCTATCCAAAAAGAGATTATCAAAAAATGCTACCGCGCGGGCAAAAAGGTTATCACCGCCACTCAAATGCTTGAGTCTATGATTCACGCTCCCAAGCCCACAAGAGCCGAGATTTCGGATATCGCCAACGCCGTTTTTGACGGCACAAGCGCAATAATGTTAAGCGGAGAAACCGCTATAGGCGAGTATCCTATCCAAACGGTAAAAACTATGTCGTCTATAGCAAGCTACGCCGAAAGCACGATTGATTTCAAAAAACATTTTAGCTTCTTAGAAATGGAAATCAAAAATATTTCGGACGCGGTTTCGCACGCTACGTGCGCTGCCGCTATGGATTTAAACGCCGCCGCCATTTTGGTAGTAACCCAAAGCGGTCTTACGGCGAGAATGATAAGCAGTTTCAGGCCTTCGCCGCCTATAATTGCGGTAACCACTAATAAAAAGGTTTATCACAAGCTGTCTCTAAGCTGGGGCGTCACGCCTGTATTGGGAACGATTCAAAAAAACACCGACTTATTGTTTGAGCACGCTATCGACTGCGCAAAAAAGACGGGCATTGTCAAAAAAGGCGACATTGTGGTAATAACCGCCGGCGTGCCTGTTGGAGTGTCCGGAAACACAAACATACTAAAAATCGAACACGTGAATTAAAATTTAAAAAAGCAGCTTAATTGACAAGCTGCTTTTTTATACCAAGTTTTTAAATATTTTTACGCCCGACTGTTCCATATTCTTTAGGGCAAACACTTGCATAAGCTCGGCGTTGTGCAAAGGCCCGTCAAACGTGTCCACGTAGTCGGTAAACACTAACACGTTTGCCGTCTTTTTGATTTCGTTAAAATACGCTCTTAAAGACAGCGCAAACTGCAGCACGCAAATATCCGTGCAATTGCCCATAATCAAGAAATTGTCATATAAGTTTATGTCCGCGTATTTTAGGAAGCTGAAGATTCCGTTGGTGCTGTCTTTTTCTATGATTATTCCTTTTACTCGAGATAACACGTCCGTGATCTGTCTTTCCTCGGGCGTGTGACAGTGCTTAGGATAGCTTGAAAATTCCAAAGAGTCCGGTGTGTGAGCGTCGTTTATGAAAAACTTAACTGCCTCAGGCAGATAATCCAAAGCGCCCGCTATTCTGTCCGCTAAACTTTTTAGTCTAGGGCTTGCAAGCGCGCCGCGGTCGCAAAATCCCGCCACCATATCCATAATTATAACCGCGTTTCTAGGGTTGTTATAAACGCGGGCAAGCAAACTAGGTTTGTTATCGTATTCTATGCTCAAACAATCAAATTCTTTAATTTGTTTTTGAGTCATAACAAGCTCCTAATTTATTTTAATAACATTATATCATAAACGCTTAATTTTTGGTCTGAAGTTCGTAATACGCGCCCTTTTTTGCCATAAGCTCTTCGTGCGAACCCGCTTCCAAAATGCCTTTGTTGCTTATATAAAGTATGCAGTCCGCTTTTCTTATGGTGGACAACCTATGGGCTATTATAAAGCTTGTGCGGCCTTTTAAAGTCTTTTCCAAAGCTTCTTGTATTTTGGATTCGGTTTGGGTGTCTACAGAGCTTGTGGCTTCGTCCAAAATTAATATCTTAGGGTCGCAAAGAACAGCCCGCGCGAAAGAAAGAAGCTGTATTTCGCCGCTGGATAATCCCGCGCCTTTTTCGCCTATATAATGATTATAGCCGTCGGGATATTGCATTACGTATTCGTGCAGATTAACCGTTTTAGCCGCCTTTATGCACTCTTCGTCCGCAGCGTCCGGGCGAGCGTATCTTATGTTTTCCATAATCGTGCCGCTAAAGACGAACGAGTCCTGCATCATAACGCATACTTGGCTTCTTAAAGAATGCAAAGTCACGTTATTTATGTCGTGCCCGTCTATCAAGATCCTGCCGCTTGAGACTTCGTAGAATCTGCTCAACAGGTTAACGATTGTGGTTTTGCCCGCGCCGGTCGGTCCTACCAAAGCGATGGTTTTGCTCGCTGGAACGTCCAAATTAAAGTTTTCTAAAACAAAGTTGTCTTTTTCGTAGGCGAAAGACACGTTTTCAAACTTAACATGCCCTTGTATAGGCGGCAAGTCGTAAGCTCCTTCGCGGTCGTAAATAGAAGGCGGGGTGTCCATAGTCTCGAAAATACGCTCAAGGTTTGAGCTTGCGTTGGAGAGTTGTTGAACGTAGGTAGATATATTATTAAGCGGCTGCCCGAACAGCCCTAGATATCCTATAAAGCTTACCAATAAGCCGGGAGACAAAGTCGCCGAGCCAAAGTTTATAGCGATTAAATACGCCGTCAGGTAAATTCCAAACTGGCCTATGTTCCAGAAAAAGTCCATAGTAGGTAAAAATATTTCGTTAAGCCTTACCACTCTTACCCAGCTGTTGTAAGACTCTTTGTTTAGTTCGTCATAAATTTGGCAGTTTAAGTCCGCGCGGTTAAACGCCTTGGTTACGGCTATGCCGTTTATGTTTTCCGCGATATACGCAGTGCGGTTGCTGTGTTTGTTTCTTAGAATCCGCCATCTCAAATGGATTTTTGCGCGCAAGAAAGTAATCGCAAACCCTAGCGGAATTATAGCCGCTGTAATGATAAGAGCGAACCTGTAATCCAAAATATACAAGAATATCAAAATTAATAAAGTCTTAACCGAGTCGGTTATAAAGCCTACTACCGCCCCGGACAAGATGTTGGCCAGCTCGTCTACGTAGCTTGTTACCCTTACCAAGATTTTGCCCGCGGGCCTAGAATCAAAATAATCAAAGGACAGTTTTTGCAAATGCCTAAACACCTCGCCGCGAAGGTCGGTTATTGCGTTATAGGCGTTTTTGGTCAAGACCCTGGTTTTTACAAAGTTAAATAAAATATCGCTTACGGCTACCAATACCCAAGCGATTATTATGCCGGCAGCAAGCGTTATATAATAAGGAACTCTGTTGCTCGCGTCCAAAATTTTGTCTATTATTACGCGGTTAAAAAACGAAGGCAAAAGCGAGACCGCGCCTAGAACTGTCATAAATACAGCGATAGTTATAAATTGCTTTTTATACGGCTTTATATACGACAAAATACGCAAAATCATTTTGCCGTTAAATTTGGCTTCCAGCGCTTCGTCTTCGAAATATCTGTTTCTTGCCATTTTTACGCGATCTCCCGCATGCCCGCCTGCTGTTTTTTATAGATGTCGGCGTATCTGCCGTTTAGACGCATTAATTCTTCGTGCGAGCCCCGTTCTACTATCTTGCCGTCTTCTAGATAGATTATCTCATCGCAAAATTGCACAGACTCAGCCCTGTGCGCGACTATAACCAGCGTCTTGTCGGAGTATTCTTCCGCCAAAGTCCGCATAATGAGCCTTTCGGTATGCATATCCAGCGCGCTGGTGGCGTCGTCCAAAAGCAATATAGGCGCGTCCTTTAACAACGCTCGCGCTATAGACACTCTTTGCTTTTGTCCGCCCGACAAGCCTACGCCCCTTTCGCCTACTATGGTTTCGTAGCCTTGGGGCATAGCTGTGATAAAGTCGTGGGCTTGGGCGGCTTGGGCGGCTTTTTTGACGTCTTCTTGGGACGCGTCCGGATTATAAAACGCAATGTTGGAGTCTATTGTATTGGAAAACAAGAACACATCCTGCATAACATAGCCAAACTGTCTTCTTACGTCGTCGAGCTTAATGTTTCTTATGTCCGTTCCGTTTATCAAGACAGCGCCTTTGGTGACTTCGTAAAACCTTGCCATCAATTTTAGCAGGGAAGACTTGCCTGAGCCCGTTTTGCCCATAATCCCCAGCTTTTTGCCATAAGGCAGGTCCAGGCTGATATCGGTAAGTATAGGCTTGTTGTCAATAGTTAAGCTTGCGTTTTCTATTACTAAATGGGGCTTTTGAGTTATTCTGACGGGGTTTTCGATATCGGTTATTACGTTGCTCGTGTTAAGAAAGGTAAATACTCTGTCCGCGCATAATAAAGACTGCTGAAGCTGGCTTACGTGATAAGACAGGTTAGTAAGCGGGTTGGTAATCGCTCCAATATAATACACAAAGGAGCCGAACTCGCCTATGGTAAGCTTGCCTTTAAGCCCCAAAAATACAGCTATGACAATAGAGCCTAGATAAGCGATTTGAGCAAAAGACGCAAACAGCGCGTTAAACGAGCTTAAAACGTTTGTGTGCTTATAATACGCTTTTTTATATGCCAAGTTTTTTTGGTCGAATTTTTTGATTTCTTGGTTTTCGGCGACATATGCTTTTACTATGCGTATGCCGTTTATGTTTTCCTGAACGCAGGTGTTTAGATCTATCGAGCGGTTGCGGATATCGTTATACACTTCTCGCATTTTTTTCATATTAAGCCTGGACGCTATAGCCATAGCGGCGCCCATAACAAGCGGAAAAACAGCCAGCGACCAATGAATACGGGTTATAAAAAACACCGCGAAAATTACATACACAAAGCTTTCCAAAGACAGCGGTATGTAATGGACAAACATATCTTTGATCATTACGATGTCGGATTGGGCGATGCTCAAAAGCTCCCCGCTCGTATAACGGCTTAAGACTACGGAGTTTTGGTTAATCATCTTGCGGAACACAGCGCTTCTTAAGTCGTTTTCGCAATCTACCGACCTGGAATGCCCTAAATTCCATCGAATATAGTGCGCCGCGTGCCGCAAAAAAACTAATAAAAACCAACAAATCGCGAGCGTAATAAACGTTTTGGTTAAATCCGCCGAAGGATCGCCCAAAATCTTATTAAGCAGCGGCAAAAATACGCTGGACGACTCTTTTTCGTTTACCATGCCTAAAACAGGCAATATTACTTTGTCTAAAATCAATTGAGTTACTTGGGGTATAAGCTGAGAGACCAATATAAAAAAACAGCCCAATATAAAACAAAAGACCAAAGCGAATCCGTGTTTTTTAAAATATCCCCACGCCTGCAAAAAAGCGTTCATAAAAATATAACCCCGAAGCCGCCTGCAAAAAATATTTATAGATATAATATCATAATAAAAAAAAATGTAAACGTTTTGAAAACAATTTTTTGTAATTTTTATTTGTATATTGACAGCCTTTTTTTAATTATATTAATCGCTATTAACTTGTTTTATCGCCGCGTTGACTTTATAATATTACTAATATATAATGGTTATACCGCTCAATTAACAGATAATTAATATTATTATTTTGGATACAATAAAGACTAAGAGATAATATTTTAAAAGGACATAAATTTTGGAATATTTAAAGACGATTTTGCATCAAAAAAATAATCTTTTGAAACGGGCGCTTGTTTTAGATCGATGTTGAATTTTTTTGTTTTTTTTGGTATTGCCACATAAGCGCCTTTTCGGCATATAATTTATTAACTAAAAATTTTGTTTAAAAATCCAAGAAATATTCTCATGAGCTCGTTTATAGAAAAAGTAAAAATGGATTTGGACGCGGCGTTGCGAAATGACCCCGCCGCGCATAATAAGCTTGAAATTATACTTACCTATTCGGGTTTTCACGCCGTTTTAGGTTATAGAATCGCGCACTTTGTATATAAAAGGCTGGGGTTAAAACTATTAGGCAGAATAATAAGCCAGATAACGCGGTTCTTTACCGGCATAGAAATTCACCCAGCTGCCGAGATTGACGGCGGTCTTTTCATCGACCACGGCTCAGGCGTGGTTATAGGCGAAACCACGATTATAGGCAAAAACTGCACGCTCTATCAAGGGGTAACTTTGGGGGGCACGGGCAAGGACACCGGCAAACGCCATCCTACTTTGGAAGACAACGTGATGGTCAGCGCGGGGGCTAAAGTGCTAGGGCCCATTACCATCGGAAAAGGCAGCAAAATAGGCGCGGGCAGCGTCGTTTTAAAGGACGTTCCGCCCGGCTGCACGGTGGTAGGAATACCCGGCAGGGTAGTCCGCATACACGGCAAAAAGCCCGACGACCTTGACCAAACTTTCCCCGATCCCTTGAAAAAAGAATTTGACAGACTTAATAAGGAAATCGAAAAATTAAACAAACGCATAGAATTATTGGAAAAAGGTAGCGACAAAGATGTTGAAACTGTATAACACATTGACAAGGCAAAAGGAAGTATTTAAGCCCATAAAAGAAGGCGAAGTCAGCATGTATTCGTGCGGCCCTACCGTCTATAACTTTGCCCATATAGGCAATATGCGAACCTTTATTTTCGTGGATATTCTAAGACGAGTCCTAAAGCACAACGGTTATCGTCTAAAAGGCGTGATGAATATCACGGACGTAGGGCATCTTGAGTCGGACAGCGACACCGGCGAAGATAAAATGGAAACCGCCGCAAAAAAAGAAAACCGCTCTCCTTACGAGATCGCGGAGTTTTACACAAAAGCGTTTTTTGAAGACCTAAAAAAGCTCAATATCGAAAAGCCCGAATACACGCCTAAAGCGACCGACTATATCAACGAAATGATAGACTTTGTCGTAAAGTTGGTGGAAAAAGGCTACGGCTACGAGACTTCGGACGGCATTTATTTTGACATATCCAAATTCCCCGAATACGGAAAACTCAGCAAGATCAACCTAGAAGATCAGATCGCCGGAGCCAGAGTAGAAGTTAATCCCGAAAAACGCAACCCTTACGACTTCGCTCTATGGAAAAAAGCTCCCAAAGAACATATAATGCAATGGCCAAGCCCTTGGGGAATGGGCTATCCCGGCTGGCACATAGAATGCTCTACTTTAGGCAGAGTGTTTTTGGGCGACGAGTTTGATATCCACAGCGGCGGCGTAGACCATATTCCTATTCACCACGAAAACGAAATCGCGCAAACCGAAGCGCTTATAGGAAAGCCGGCTGTCAAAATTTGGATGCACAGCGAGTTTATGATGGTGGACAACGGCAAAATGTCCAAGTCCTTAGGCAATACCTATACCATAAGCGATTTGGAAAACCGCGGATACGACCCTATGGACTTTAGGTATTTCTGCCTTAACACCCATTACCGCAAAAAGCTCAACTTTACTTTTGAAGGATTAGACGCAGCAGAAATTGCGCGCAAAAGATTAATTGAGCAGTTAATCGCTCACAAAAACGCTTCTACAGCCGGCAACCCTGCGTTAAAAGAATATTACCAAAAATTCGACGAAGCGGTAAACGACGACCTTAATATACCGCTTGCTTTGGGCGTTTTGTGGACCGCGCTGAAAGAGCCTAAGTCAAGGGCGGTTTACGACTTTGCTATATACGCCGACCAAGTGCTCGGGCTTAGACTAGAGCAATCCGCCCAACAAGCTCAGTCCGAGGAAACTATAGCCGAAGAAGACGCTATACCCGAAGATATCAAAAACTTGGCTGAACAAAGGTTAGAAGCAAAAAAGGCAAAAAATTACGCGTTAGCTGACGAGCTTAGAAACCAAATCAACCAAAAAGGCTATCTAATAATCGACACCCCGCAAGGTTATAAGATAACTAAAAAATAAAGCCTAAAAAAAGCAATGTAAAAAAAACATTGCTTTTTAATATTTGCCCTGATTAATTACGCTTTTTGCGGGTAGATAAAGCTTTTGAGCGGGACGTTTTCGCCTTTGGCAAGGCTTAACAGTAACTTTTAGGGATAATAATAAAAAAGGCGTTAACTTTTTTAAGTTAACGCCTTTTATTAATGATTTCATTTTTTATTTCTTTTTGTAAATTTCCATCGCTTTTTCGTAAGCGTCTTTTACGACTTTCATATAGTCTTTAAACTCGGTCAGGGTAGCGCCTGTTTCAACGTCTCCAATCCACCAAAGCTCAGTTTGAGGATTTTGTTCAAGGTCGCCTAATTCGTAGTTAACGCCGTATTCTTTTACGTAATTTTCTATAGCTTCGATATTAGCCTTCCAACCTTTTTTTCCATAAAGGCCTGCAGGCCAATAAGAGCTTGTGGACTTGAACATGCTGCCGTAAGTGTTTTTAGCGGGGTCTTTTTCGTCTTCAAATCCGTTATCTGCGGCTTTTACGATGGCTACTTTGCCGTTTTTAACGGCGTTGTAATACCATTCTCTAGTTTGAGCGCTTTCTTTAAGCTCTTTTTCTAGGTCTTTAATAGAGCCGTTGATTTCTTCCCAAACGGGCTTAGAAGCGTTGTCGCCTTTGGCTTCAAAGTATTTGTTGTCTATTCTAATGTATCTAGCGTAATCTGTTTGTTGATCGTTTACAGTCCAATAATTCGTGAACGAAGCGTTATCGCCTTCGCTAGTTTTCTTAGCCCAAGTTGAAGGCAAGAAGATTTCGTCGATTTTAATAGCGGTAACCTTTCCGTCTTTATTGACCGTAATATCTACTACGCCAAGATAACCATCCTTATATACAAGATCCAAAGCCGTAGCGGAATTGGTTTCAGGCTTTTTATCGCAGCCTAAAACGCCGACAAACAACACCATAGTTGTCAAAATCGCCAGCAACGAAACGACAAATTTTTTCATATCTCATTCTCCTTAATAAATTTTGTTCAATTTGATAACTTGTTGTAATTTCTTTGATAATTCATTCACTATGTAAGCATATTTTAGCATAAGTTGCGTATGTTGTAAAGCACTGAATTTGCAAAAATTTTGTTATTTGCAAATCTTTTTTAATTATATTTTAATAAATTTTAATAGCAATTATGTACAAACTAAAAGACTAATAGCGCCGACGTCTTTTTATAACAAAGCAAGCTTGCGTCCCAAATCTACGCACCGCTGCGCGCTTTCGCCTTCCGGAGTCAAGTTAACAGCCAAAGTATCCACGACAACGGCTCCGTAGTCCGTCATTCTCTCTTTCCAGTTTTCCAGCCATTCTCCGTCGCCCCAGTCGTAAGAGCCGAACAGGGCTAACTTTTTGCCTGTCACTCTGTCTTTTATGCTTTCCACGAAAGGCTCCATCTCTTCTTCTTCTATGACTTCCACTCCCATGGCGGGCGAACCTAAGGCCGCAATTTCGTAATCGTCTAACATTTCGGGCGAAGCTAATGCCACGTTTTTTAAATCGACTTGAGCACCGGCTTGGGACGCGCCCTGCGCTATCAATTCGGCCATCTTTTCGGTATTGCCCGTTCCGGACCAATACACTATTAATATTTTCGCCATAAAACCTCCTAAATTTTAGTTTTTGATTATCTCAAAAAACTTTTTTCCTTGCAGGCATTCTTTTATTACTTTTGCTTTGGCAAGCTCATACCCGCTCATAATCCTGATCGCGCGATGTGGATCGTTATATACTTTCCAATATCCGCTAAAATAATGCCGCTTATCCTTTTTTATAAAGTCCATAACGTCGTCCAAAGGATAGCCCAAAAACAAACCTATTTCGTGAGCGAATTCGTTTTTGCCTTGGAAAAATCCTTGAAGTCTTCTTTTTAAATACTCTAAATTTGCGTCCAAATCGTCTTGTATGGGATAATAATACTTCGCCAAAAAATCTTTAGACCTTGAGTCTTTTAAGATTTCTTGAAGCATTGATCTGTTAAAAATCAATACCGCTTGATTTTGAGCGCCGTTATAAAGCAAAGTTATCTCAAGCCCGCGCGTTTTCAGCCTGATGTTGTCTATTTTTAGAGCTTTAGGTAAACATATTAAGCTTGCAGGCTTAATAAACTTTAAAGTAGGAGCGGCGATTTTTGAGAGCATATAGTTGTATTTTTCGATTTGGACAGAATTAATCATTTATGTTTATTATTTATGCCGTTTTAGATTTTTATTCATTTTGGCGTATGTTAGAATAGTCTAACATTTTGTTATATTTATTATACTTCCTATAAGCGCCAAAGGGCAAATATAGACTATTTCTATAAGGTATTTTATCACATAAAAAAACCGCCCTATTTTTTTAGGGCGGTTAACGTTTTTTAGGCGTTGCTTTCTATGCTGTATACTGCCGGAAGCAGCCATTGAGCGTCTATGTTTTCGGCTTGACCGCTGTCAAACGCTTGTGATATGGCAGGGTCGATAGGAATTTTAGCCAAGACTTTTAGATTTTGTTTTTGGGCTGTTTCGTCTATGCCGCTGTTGCCGAAGATATAATGCTTCTTGGTGCAGTTAGGGCAAACAAAATACGACATATTTTCTATAAGCCCTAATATTTTGACGTTCATATCTTTAGCCATATTAATTGCTTTTTGGACTATCATAGCCACCAGCTCTTGCGGGGAAGTAACTATAACTATTCCGTCCAGCTTAAAAGATTGAAAAACGGTAAGCGAAACGTCGCCCGTTCCCGGCGGCATATCTATAAACATATAATCCACGTCGCCCCAGACGACTTCTGTCCAAAACTGCTTGACCGCTCCCGAGATCAAAGGTCCTCTCCAAATTATAGGTTCGGATTCGTGGTTTAACAAAAAGTTTACGGACATAACCTTAATGCCCGAATTGGTTTCTTTAGGCAAAATGCCCTTTTCGGAAAAAGATATAGGGCCTTTTAAGCCGAAAGCCTTAGGAATGGACGGCCCGGTTATATCCGCGTCTAAAACTGCCACGCTGTGACCGTTTTTTCTAAACGCGGAAGCCAAAAGCGAAGTAACCATGGATTTTCCCACTCCGCCTTTGCCGCTGATTACCGCGATTACCTTTTTTACCGAGCTAGAAGAGTTTAATTCTAATTTTGTTTGTTGAGCCATTTTCTTAGTTTACCTGATCTTTAAAATCTTTACCTTCTTTTTACTCCAAAAATTTAATTATGTCAATATAAAGTCCCTAAAAACAAAAAAGTAATCTTTGTTTTGGGACGGTTAAATTTTTTATCATTTACCGTCCCGAAAAAAAGATTACTCGTTCTATAATTAGTTTACGCCTTTATAAGCTTTTGGTCAATTGTTTTGGATAAATTTAAAACTTTTTAAAAATTACAAAAATAATTTAAAAACCGCGCCTTTGTTTCAGGAGGGTAGGGTTGCGGTTTAGGCGCGGGTTTTAAAGGGGGAAGTTTATGATATATGCAAGGATTGGCTTACTCGATATCGATCTTGTAAATCTTTTGAGAATCGTCTTTAGGGATTCTCAATGTCAAGATACCGTTTTTAAATTTGGCGGTAGCGCCTTTGTTGGAAGCGTTGTAAAGATAAACGCTTCTTTGCATGGCGCCTACTCGTCTTTCTCTTCTTATATAATTAGCGTTTTGCTCTTCGTTTTGTTGGGTTTGTTTTACCATTATAGTCAATTGTCCGTCGTTTAAAGAAACTTCTACGTCTTCTTTTTCAACGCCGGGCAATTCGGCTTCTACCAAATACTCTTTGTCGGTTTCTTTTACATCCATTCTAAACGAATCAAAAGACCTAAAAGGACTAACTTCGTTAAAGAAATCGTCAAACCAGTCAAAAGGAGTCAGTTCTCTTCTATTGCGTTTGTCCCAAGGAAGAAATCCCATACACAATACCTCCCTTTTATTATATTCCTGTATATCCTGATTGGCACTCTCAACCTTTGATTGCTAACACTATTATACATTAATTGCTAATTTTGTCAATAGCTTTATGGCGTTAAATTTCAAAAACATTTGTAATTTTCTCACGCAGCCTTGATATTTATTATGGTATTATAACTTGCGCGATATACGCCGCTTTGACATTATTTTGCAGATTGTGTTACACTTTTAGCGTAAGTCATTGTGACATAATTGTGATAATTTAGTTGTCTTAATGTATTACGATTGTGATAATTTGAAGCTAGCGTATCTAATTTTTATTGTTTTTTGGGGAGATGAGCATGAAAAAAACTAAAATAATGATAGCGGACGACGAAGAAAGATTAAGAACGCTGATAAAAGACTGGCTTACCGACGCCGGCTACGAAGTAGTGGAAGCCGAAGACGGCAAAGCCGCCCTTGATAAATTCAAAAAAGACCCTGACATTAAGCTTATAATATTGGACGTAATGATGCCTTATTTAGACGGCTGGACAGTCTGCCAAGAGATTAGAAAGACTTCCAAAGTCCCTATTATAATGTTGACAGCAAGAAGCGAAGAAATGGACGAGCTGGAAAGCTTCGAAAAAGGCGCTAACGACTATATCCCCAAGCCTTTTTCGCTTTCTGTGCTGCTTGCCAGAATCAAAGCAAGGCTTGAGCTTGACAACGCTTCGGGCAACGTTATAGAACACGGGGACCTAAAAATAGACATTGACCAGCACAAAGTGATTTTAGCCGGCAAAGAAATAGACCTTACGCCTATAGAATACGAGCTTTTGACGCATCTTGCGCGAAATTACGGCAAGGTGTTTACAAGAGAAAAGCTTCTTACTCAAGTTTGGGGGTATGATTATTACGGCGGCGATCGCACAGTGGATACGCATATAGGAAGGCTTAGGATTAAGCTGGGCGAATACGGCGACAAATATATAAAAACCGTTCGAGGATACGGTTATAAATTTGAAATATAATCTTATAGGGTAATAGAGTTGAGAATAAAAACTCTTAGGTTAAAGCTGTTTTTGCATTTTGGCATCGTCTTGGTGCTCTTTGGGGTGTTTGTCGCTTTGGCCGAGCAGATTTTTCTTGCCGCCGTCCAAATAGACCGCTCCAAAGACTTGCTTTCGGACGCCGCAAAAGACATAGTTTACAAAATCAAACAAAACAATATATCCAGCCAAGACCTAAATCCTGACAATCCAAAGCTTTTGGATATCTTAAAATCATACGAAATCAAAAACTACGTCATCTATATTTATAAAGGCGACAAAGTCGTTTATCTTTCGCAAAAAGAAGATTACTTTACCGCTTTGACCAGCAAATCAAGCGGCAAAGACGAACACGGCACTTTTTACATAAAAAGCAGCGACAAGCAGAATATTTCTTATTTAGCTTACGTGCGCGACATCTACGACCGCTCTATATATAAGCTTGAGATAAGGACGCACCTTTCTACCATTCACCAAAGCATAGACGTCACCAACGATTTTACAAGGCTTGTGAGCATAGCGGCTATTTTCTTGTCTTTGATTTGGGCGTTTTTGTTCTCTAAACATTTTACCAGACCAATAGTCAGCATGAACAACGTAACCCGCGAGCTTACTAATCTTAACTTCGACCATAAGCTTGAAATAAGCAGATACGACGAATTAGGACAATTAGCTGAAAATATCAACATAATGAGCGACAAACTCAAAGTCGCTATGGAAGAGCTCAAAATAAAAAACGAACAGCTCACCAAAGAACTCGAGCGGGAAAAGAGCTTGGAAGCAATGCGTAAAAAATTCGTCTCCGACGTAAGCCACGAGCTTAAAACGCCGTTGTCTATCATTCAAGGCTACGCGGAAGCTCTCAAATCCCCGTCTATATCCAAATCGCCCGAAAAAATGGAATATTATTGCGACGTCATAATGGAAGAAACGGCCAAAATGACCAAGCTTGTGCACGACCTTTTGGATCTTTCACAATACACAAGCGGCACTTTCTCAATAGAGACCAAGGAATTTTATATAGACGAGTTAGTCCGCCGGGCAGCCGATAGATTTTCCACTATTATTGCCCAAAAAGAGATTCACCTTGAAACCATATTAGAGCATAAACAAGTAAAAGCGGATCCGTTAAGGATTGAGCAAGTAATAAGCAATTACCTTAACAACGCCGTAAGCCATATAGACGAAAACAAGCAAATGGTTATCTTGGGCAAGACCTTGGACACGCAGGATTATTATAGAGTTTCGGTGTTTAACAGCGGCCAGAGCATTCAAGAAGACGACCTTGAAAAAATCTGGATAGCGTTTTATAAAGCCGACAAGGCAAGAAGCCGCAGCGAAGGCAGATACGGAATAGGCCTCAGCATAGTCAAGGCTATTATGGATCTGCATAAAGGCAGATGCGGAGCTAACAACGTGCCTTACGGCGTAGAGTTTTATTTCGACATCCCGCTTGAAAAAGGTAATGATAATAATTGATAATATTGTCAAATATAAGTGATATAATCATTAAATATTAGACCGATATTATCTTTGGGAGTTTTAGAGAAAATGTCTTTGACCGTTCAAAAACCTTTTTTTGTTCCCGACGACGAACTTCAAGAACTAGAGCCTAAAGAAGAAAAAGCGAAGGAGCGAAAACAAGATATTAATTTAGCCAAATACAAAAAAGGCGAAGTAGTCTTAAGCTTAAGAAACCTTACCAAACGCTACGGCGAAAGAGTGTCAGTGGATAACGTTTCGTTAGACGTATATAGCGGCGAAGTGTTCGGATTTTTAGGCCCGAACGGTGCGGGAAAAACCACTACTATCAAAATGATCGCCGGGCTTGCAAGCATAACCGAAGGCGAAGCTTACATATGCGGACATTCCATAAAAAAAGAATTTAAAAAAGCTGTCTCCTGCATAGGCGGCATTATTGAAAACCCCGAGATGTATAAGTATATGACCGGCTGGGAGAACTTAAAATACTACGCGTCGCTTTACGGCAATATCAGCAACGAGCAAATAATGAACGTAGTAAGATTAGTCAAAATGGAAAACCGCATTCACGAAAAAGTAAAAAGATATTCATTAGGAATGCGTCAGCGCATAGGCATAGCCCAAAGCCTGCTTCACAATCCCAGACTGCTTATCTTGGACGAACCCACTAACGGTCTAGACCCTGCGGGCATTCACGAAATGCGCGACTTTTTGAAAATGCTTGCTCACGAATACGGAATAGCTGTGTTTATTTCCAGCCATATATTGACCGAAATGCAGCTTATGTGCGACAGAGTCGCGATTATATATAAGGGCAAGCTTATTGCCATAAAGACCGTGGACGAATGGACGCGTCCGCAAAACAATATCTTAAAGGTAAAGCTCAGCGTTTCGCCTTTGCAAAAAAGCAAAGCGGTTAAGGTTTTGGAAAACGCCTTCGCATGCGACGTCCAAACCAACAGCAATCTTATAGTCTTCTCTATTACCGAAGACAAACTGCCCTTGGTATCGTTGGAGCTAGCTAAGCATAACATAGGCGTTACTTCAATGGCATTGGGCGAAAAGTCTTTGGAAGAGACTTTCTTAGAGCTTACCGGCGCGCACGGAACCGAAATTTCATAATGTTTGGAGATAGATGTAAATATGAAAAGCTTAGGCAGACTGATAAAAGGCGAGTTATATAAACTAATAAAAAGCAATACCTTGTATGTGATGACGGGATTGCTTTTGGCGTCTATATTGCTTATGACTTGGGTATACGCCGAGCAAGAGCGCAACGTCACCAACGCTTTGGAGATGCTTCTTGGCAATACGATTTCGACAGATTCTTTTGACATAATAGACGGCGAAGTAGAAGAGTTAAAAAATCTCGGGATAGACACATACGAGATAGAATCTTTCGCGAAACAATTAGAAGACAAACCCGAAATTAAGCTTATGCTTTTGGGCGTAGAACCGGCGGTTTTGAGAAACTTTGCCGTAGACCCCTCAGGGCAAAATTCTGGGGCTAACGACGTTTTCCAAGATTATCTGTCTTTTGCCAATGTACAAGAAGCGCTTTATTACGATTATTTCCGCTCTTTATATTACGACTATCAGTTTAAATATTATCTTAACAAAGACATTTTGAATTACATAAAACAATCTAATTATAACGTTTCTTTTGTGGATTATATTATCAATAGGTCGATGAAAGATCTATTTCAAAGCTACGAAAATCTCTTTGGAAAGAAAAACGAGTATTTTGAAAAGGACGGGCTATACTGGCAGTTTTTGGACGTGCAAAACGACGGAACCCAGCAAGAAATTAATCAAAAATATAACGAGCTGATAGCGGCAACCGATGATTTCTTCGAAAAGCTTGACATTTTCAGCTATCTTACCAGTTCTTCCGTTTTGGGAACAAACTATCTTCTGATGCCCGCAAAAAACTTCGTGTCAGAAGAATATTCGGTCTTAAGCGGAGCTCTTAATTCGGTTACGCGCAGAGCTAAAAGCGCGCTCAACATTATAAAACAGCAAAAGCTCAACGAGCTTAACTTAAGCGTTTTTAAAGCCCAATTGTTTAATTTAATCTTTAATTTAATCGCGGAATATTTGCCTTATCCTGCTCAGCCAATTGACATTCCGGATAAGCAAATTATATACGACGTTCCCGCAGAGCCCAACAAAGGCGACCCTAACTACGATTCTCTAAAGCAAGCGTATCAAACTTATCAAAACTTTTTGGAAGGATTAAGGGCGATAGCCGAAACCGATATCTTAAATTCGGGCAATCTTTTCTACGCATATAACGAATATATGATACGCAAGGCGTATCAATATCTGACGACTAATTCCTTTACCCCTATAGACCCCGGCAAGCAAGTTCAAGAGCAAAGAGATCTTGAGTCTTATATCAAAAAATTCAACGTTTCGGTAAAAGACGAAAAGCTGGTCTTAGACCCTATGCTGCCTTTTGAAATCGTCATTAACTCAAGCTACTCTACTATTATAACTAAAGACATATACAACGAATACTTTAAGCCTTATTTTGACGACAAAGAAAAGACGCGTTTGGAAGCGTTGATGGATTCTATAAACGAAAAGCTTAACAGATACTCTTCGGCCGAGATATTATTTTATAACCTGCCGGCAGACTCTATAGCGGCATTGATTTCGGACAGAATGCCGCTGCCTGAATACATAGTCCAAAGTATTAAGGTAAAATACGAAGAAAAGCAAAAAGAAATCTTCGCCGAGTTTTCTAAATTTTACGGCGAATTAAAGTCAGATTTTAAAGAATTCGCTCCTAGAAGCCAGACCTTAGATTCTTTGATAAAAAATACAAACTTCCTTACGGCGATCGAAGCCCACGGGCTCAACGACAGCCAAGCTAGAAAGATTCAAGGCTTTGTATTTACTTCGCGCTATATGCTTAACTCTTACATAACCCAAGCGCAGTTCTTGATAGAAAACGACGATTTGTCTACTAATTATTCCGCGCCCGAGTCCTTGGGCAAAGGCTACGGAGCAATGGAATTTATATTTGTCTTGACAGACGTCATAATTATGATCTTCGGCATAGTTTTGGCTTCGGGAACTATCGCGGGCGAGCACTCTGACGGAACTATGAAATTATTATTGATAAGACCCCATACCCGCGGCAACGTGTTACTGGCTAAATTCTTGACGATATGCTTGGTGATTTTTGGGTTTTTTACGCTTAACTTTTTGATAACCTTCTTAATAGGCGGCGTCGGCTGGGGATTAAAGGGCGCCAGCATGGCGCTTTCCATCTTCAACAGCAAAAGAGCTCTTATCCTGCACCCCGCCGTAGTAGTGTTCTTCTTGCACTTGTTTGGATTTTTAGAATCCGTCGTGTTTGCTTTAATAGCTTTGACTATATCCACTTTGTTTAAGTCCAGAAGCGGAGCAACGGCGGCGTCTATGCTTGTATACTTTGTCTCCTTTATCTTGGACGCGTTTTTATCCAGCTTCAGCTGGTATAAATACGTTATCTTCAATAACACCAACCTGTTCCAATACATGAGCAGCGCTGGTCCCGCAATAGCCGATTTGACGCTTTGGTTCTCGCTTACGGTTACGCTGGTTTACGTGGCTATAATGGGGCTTATATGTTACTTTACGTTTGCAAAAAGAGACGCAAATTAACGCTTAAAGCTTCTAAATAAACCCCGGGTAAAACGCCCGGGGTTTTTTAAAGCAGGCAGTATTTTACATAATAAATAAGGTTTAATAATATCGCGAAATCGCATAATAAAATATGCTTTTAGTGTTTAAAAACAGTTTACAATTATGAATATTATGAATATAATATTTGCGACTAAACGGTATTTACAAAATTTAGGAGCCGCTTTAATGGATAAAAAGCCTGAATACGTTCTCTGCCCTAGATGCGAACTCAACTACTTCATCCCCAGCAAAAACCAAAAATACTGCACTATTTGCCTTGCGGAAATGAACAAAGCTGATCCCAGCATACTTATTCCCGAGGACGACGACAGCGATTTGGAAGTGTTGTGCCCTGTGTGCAAGATAAACTATATGGCGCCGGACGAAGAAATGTGCTTTATGTGCGCCAAAGAGCACAGCAGCAAAGCTGCCGAAACTGACGAACTTGATTGGGATAAGCTTGACGACGAAGAGCCTATTGAAGACGAGCCGCTTGAGATTCCTTTGGGCGAACTGGAAGAACAAGAACTGGACGAAGAAGTCGAGTCCGAACGAGAAGACGAGTTTAAGGACGATGATTTCTTTGACGACGACTTCGAAGAAGAAAGCGAAGACTTTGACGACGCGGATCTTGACGACGAAGATTTGGACGATGAAGACGAACACGAAGACGACGATTTAGACGACGAAGATTATTAATACTTAATTAAATATAAGCCTAACATAAAAATTAAAGGTAAGCGTCGGATTGCCCCGCTTACCTTTTTGTTTTTTATCTATCTAATACAATTATTTTCAGCCCTAGTTTTTCATTTTTTATGCCATTGTTTTTAAATATGCCGTTGTTTTTTAATCACCTAATAATAAATATAATAAATACAATTAAACTAAATTCAAAACGCTCTTTGCTAAGCCCCTTC
Source organism: Clostridia bacterium (assembly GCA_036562165.1). Lineage (GTDB taxonomy): Bacteria > Bacillota > Clostridia > Christensenellales > DUVY01 > DUVY01. The sequence goes on along the minus strand of DATCKP010000124.1, from coordinate 357 downwards.
GATTAACATTTTGTCGGCGACTAAAGCTATAAACTCGCCGTTAGTGGGCTTTTCGTTACTGTTGTAAACTTTGACGCCAAAAAGCGAGTTGATATTTTCTATCTTCCCCCTGTTCCACGCGACTTCTATAGCATGGCGAATTGCTCTCTCCACCTTAGAAGAGCTTGTGTCAAATTTTTTAGCGATAGAAGGATAGAGTTTCTTGGTTATCGAATTGATAATTTCGGGATTTTCAATGGTCATTTTGATAGCTTCTCTTAAGAAATGATAACCTTTGATATGGGCAGGGATTCCTACGGAGATAAAAATGTTGGTGATTTTTTCATCAGTAGATTTTTGTCTCATGCGATTCACGGG
>DATCKP010000123.1:0-15959 GCA_036562165.1 Clostridia bacterium | reverse complement strand
GATTAGTATAGTTTAGTAATAGCTTAGAGATAGGAGAGATTAGATTAGTATGCAAAAAGAAGAAATTTTTCAGTTATGCCAAGGTTTTGGCAAAGTTCCCGTTTTTAGAAAGATTTACGCTGATTTTTATACCCCCGTTTTATTATTGAAAAAAATCTCGTATTTTAGCAACGATTACTACCTTTTTGAAAGCGTCAAAGAGAAAAGGTGGTCTAGGTATTCTTTTTTGGGTTTAGACCCCGCCTTAAAGGTCGAAGTAACAGACGGCAAGTTATACCTTAAAAAAGACGGTCAAACTCAAGTTTTCGACAATCCCATAGACGCGTTAAAAAAGTTATTAGACACTTACACTTCCCCTCGCATTCCCGGGCTTCCGGTGTTTACGGGCGGAGCGGTAGGCTATTTTGGTTTTGAGAGCGCGCAATATTTTGACGAATCCATAAAGTTTTCTTATCCCAAAATAGACGATTTGCCCGATATCAAGCTTATGTTCATTGACAAGTTAATTGTCTTTGACCATTACGAGCAATATCTTTATCTTATAGTCAATATGGATTCGTCAAAAGATTTTGAGCAAGAATATGAGCGATGCCAAAAAGAATTGGATTATTTGGAAAAAATCATAAAGACTCCCGTAGAATATGAGCCGGCCGCCTTGGGCAAAAAACCTGTTTTTGACTCCAATATCACCCGAGCGCAGTTTATAAAAAAGATAAAAAAAGCCCAAGAGTATATCAAGCAGGGCGACATTTTCCAAATAGTACCTTCCCTAAGGTTTTTTGCCCGTTACCAAGGCGGTCTTTTTGAGATATACAGAAAATTAAGGACTATCAACCCTTCTCCTTATTTGTATTATATCAAGATGGAGGATTTGGAGATCGCCGGATGCTCTCCCGAGACGCTTATTCACGTTCAGGACGGCGAAGTTATCACATATCCTATAGCCGGCACTAGACCCCGGGGCAAGACAGAGCAGGAAGACAAAGAGTTGGAAAAAGACCTGTTAAGCGATCCCAAAGAAATTGCCGAGCATAATATGCTGGTTGACTTAAGCCGAAACGATTTAGGCAAGATTTCGGAAATAGGAAGCGTAAAGGTTAGAAACTATCTTAACGTCGAGCGTTATTCGCATGTTATGCATCTGACCAGCGAAGTCGTCGGAAGATTAAAAAAAGAATGTCATTTTTTGGACGCGCTGGGCGCGGTTTTGCCCGCAGGCACTTTGTCGGGAGCCCCTAAAGTCAGGGCGATGGAGATTATAAGCGAACTAGAGCCGCACAGGCGCGGCATTTACGGCGGGGCTGTTTGCTATCTAGGCTACAACGGGAATATGGACTGCTGCATCGCCATAAGAACGGTTATAAAATATAAAGACCTTATAAACGTACAAAGCGGAGCGGGAGTGGTGCTTGAGAGCGACCCCGAAAAAGAATATCAAGAATGTTTTAACAAAGCCAAAGCTCTTTTGATCGCGATAGAGCAAAGCTGTTAAAATTTTAAAAGGCAAGGGGTTTAGAAAAATGACGGTTATTATCGATAACGGAGACGGATTTTCGTATAATTTGTATCAAGCCTTAGCCAAATTTGATTGCGATGTTAAAATAATAAAGGGCGACCAAAACGCGCTGGATAAAATAAAGGATCTTAATCCTTCGCATATTGTGATAAGTTCGGGGCCCGGCAAACCCGAAGACGCGGAAATTATCAAAGAAATACTAAAAGAATTGGGCGGCCGTATCCCGATTTTAGGGATAGGGCTTGGGCATCAGACTATAGGCGTAGCTTTTGGCGGCAAGGTAGAGCGGGCTTCGACCATAATGCACGGCAAAAGCTCGCGGATTACCATAGACGACGGCTGTCCTATTTTTAAAAATCTCCCTAGCCGAATTAACGCAGGTATGTATCATTCTTTGGTTATAAAGAGCTTGCCCGAAGATTTAAAGGCGGCGGCGTTTGACGAAGAAGGTCAGATAATGGCGATTAGGCACAAGGATTATAAAATATTCGGCTTGCAGTTTTGTCCCGATTCTATTTTGACGGACTGCGGCGAAGCTATTTTGCAAAATTTTTTGGAGGTTTAGGTTATGCAAGAGATCTTAAGAAAAGTTACCGATAAAGAAAATTTAACATACGAAGAAGCGCGCGAAGCGATGAGCAAGATTATGAGCGGCGAAGTAAGCGACGTAATTTTGGCGTCGTATTTGACCGCGCTCAAACTAAAAGGCGAGACCGCCGACGAAATCTTCGGCTCCGCTATGGCTATGCGCGATAAGGCGTTGAAACTAAACGGCAGCGATTCTTTGGATATCGTAGGTACGGGCGGAGACGGGTATAATACGTTTAACGTTTCGTCGATCAGCGCTTTGGTAGCGGCAGGATGCGGTATTAAAGTCGCAAAACACGGCAACAAATCGGTTTCGTCCAAGTGCGGCAGCGCTGACGTTTTTGAAGCGTTGGGCGTAAAAATCGACATACCGCCCGAAAAAATGCAAGAAGTATATGACAAAATAGGCATCGCGTTTTTATTCGCGCCTGTGTATCATACATCTATGAAATACGCCGCCAAGGTCAGAAAAGAGCTTGGTTTCCGCTCTATATTTAATATATTAGGCCCGCTTTGCAACCCCGCTTCGTCCAAGTATACGCTTTTGGGCGTTTACGACCGCGCTTTGCAAAAGCCCGTAATTCAAGCTTTGGCAAACTTAGGGCTTGAATCGGCAATAGTCGTGCACGGCGAAAACGGGCTGGACGAAGTAAACCCCGCGGGAACGACTTACATATGCGAGCTTAAGGACGGCGATATTATAAGCTATACGCTCACGCCTAAAGACTTTGGCTTTGAACCTTGCGGGATAAACGATATTATAGGCGGCGACGTTGAGACTAACAAAGAAATCGCTCTGCGCGTATTAAAAGGCGAAAAAGGCCCTTGCAGAGACACGGTCATTATAAACAGCGCTCTTGCTATAAAAACTGTTTTGGCAAAACCCATAAAAGAGTGCGTGAAGATGGCGGAAGAAAGCATAGACAGCGGAAAAGCAATGCAGAAGTTAGAGGAACTTATCCGTGAAACCAATAAATAATTTGCTTTTAGATATATTGGACAATAAAAGACGGCAGCTTGAAGAAGAAAAGTCGTGGATAAGCTTTAAAGAGCTTGAAAAAAGGCTCGGCAGCAAAAAGCCAAGTCAAGCGTTTTTAAAAAGCGTGTCTCAAAAGCAAGGCAAGCTCAATATAATAGCCGAGTTCAAAAAAGCTTCGCCCTCCGCCGGCGTCCTTAATCTAAACCTAAAAATAGACGAGTTTGCCAAACAAGCTCAAGCCGCTCAAGCCGTAAGTGTTTTGACGGAAAGAAAGTATTTTTTGGGTCATGAGAGCGATTTGGAAGCGTTTAAAAGCATAAGCTCTCTGCCGGTTTTAAGAAAGGATTTTATTATAGACGAATACGACGTTATAAAAACCGCCGTTTTACAAGCCGACTGTATGCTGCTTATATGCGCTGTTTTAGATAACGAGCGGTTAAAAAGCTTGTATAATCTAGCGGTCGATTTGGGACTGGACGTTTTGGTAGAAGTCCACGATAGAGATGAGCTGGACGCGGCGGCAGAGTTAGGTGCAAAAATAATAGGCATAAACAACCGCGACCTAAAAACCTTTGAAGTTGATATAACCAATACAGAAAAGCTTATAAAATACCTGCCCGATAACGTCGTCAAGGTAGCCGAAAGCGGAATCAAAACCCGCGAAGACGCCCTTTATATAAAATCTTTGGGCGCGGACGCGGCGTTGATAGGCACGGCGTTTTCGAAAAGCTCTTCTATAAGCGAAATGATAGAAGGTTTAAGGGTCTAAACAATGTGCAAAATAAAGATTTGCGGGATCAAAACGCTCAAAGACATCGAGATAATCAATGAGTTTTTGCCCGACTTTGTAGGCTTTAACTTTGTTCCTTTGTCCAAAAGGGCGATAGATTTGGAGCAGGCGGTAAGACTTAAAGAAGCTTTAGACCCTAGGGTAAAAACGGTGGGGCTTTTTCAAAACGCCGAAATAGAAAAAATAAAACAAGCCTATATGACGGGGGCGCTGGACTTAATACAGCTGCACGGCGAAGAAGACCAAGATTATATCTATGAAGTAAAAAAGCTGGGGCTGCCGATTATTAAGGCGTATAAAATAACGGATAATATCCCTGAATTTTTAGACAGCGATTATTATCTGTTAGACAGCGCTCAAGGCGGCAGCGGCAAGGCGTTTGATTGGAAGTTAATCAAGTTTAAGCTGGACAGAACTTTTTTAGCCGGCGGCATAAACGTTGACAACATACATAAAGCTAAGGAATTAAGACCGTATTGTTTGGACATTGCCAGCGGCAGCGAAACGGACGGTCAAAAAGATAGAGATAAAATAAAACAATTAATAAAGGCGGTAAGAAATGGATAAGACAAGGTTTGGAATTTATGGCGGACGCTACGTAGGAGAAACCGTTATGTCCGCTCTAGAAGAACTTGCCCGCGAATACGAACAGGCCGTTCAAGACCCGGCTTTTTTGAAAGAATACAACGACTTGTTAGTAAAATACGCGGGCAGACCTTCTCTTTTGTATTACGCCGAAAGATTAACAAAAGAGTTAGGCGGGGCGAAGATTTATTTTAAAAGAGAAGACCTAAACCATACCGGCTCGCACAAGATCAATAACGTTATAGGTCAAGTTTTGCTGGCGAAGCGTATGGGCAAAAAGAGAATAATCGCCGAAACAGGAGCGGGTCAGCACGGCGTGGCGACCGCGACAGTGGCGGCTTTGATGGGTCTGGAATGCGCCATATTTATGGGCAAGGAAGACACTATAAGGCAGGCGCTTAACGTTTATAGGATGAAGCTTTTGGGCGCCGAAGTCATTCCGGTTACTAGCGGCACGCAAACGTTGAAGGACGCCGTAAACGAAGCGTTTAAGGATTGGGTAGCCAACGTGCAAGACACTTTTTACGTCATAGGCTCGGCGGTAGGCCCTTATCCTTATCCTAAAATGGTTAGGGATTTTCAAAAGGTTATCGGTCAAGAAATCAAACAGCAAGTCTTGCAAGCCGAAGGAAGACTGCCCGATATGGTTTGCGCATGCGTGGGCGGCGGCAGCAACGCGATAGGAGCGTTTTATGAGTTTGTGGAAGACAAATCCGTAAGGCTTGTAGGGCTTGAAGCGGCAGGCAGGGGTTTGGAAACCGGCGAGCACGCCGCGACCTTGACTATGGGCACCCCGGGCATTTTCCACGGAATGAAAGCGTATTTTGTCCAAAGCAAAGACGGCAATATCGCTCCTGTTTACTCCATCTCCGCCGGACTGGACTATCCCGGCGTAGGCCCTGAGCATTGCTATCTTAAGGATATAAAACGAGCAGAATATTACGCCATAACGGACGACCAAGCCGTAGCCGCTTTTGAAAAATTGTCCAAAACCGAAGGCATAATACCGGCTATCGAAAGCGCGCACGCTGTAGCTTACGTTTTGGAACAGGCTCCTAAAATGTCCAAAGACCAGATAATAGTTTGCAACCTTTCCGGCAGGGGCGACAAAGACGTGGCTCACATAGCAAGATATAAAGGAGAATCGCTTTATGAGTAGAATAGACGACGCATTCAAAAAAGGCAAAGTTTTGATTACGTATATAATGGCCGGCGACCCTGACCTTGACAAAACTTACGACATTGTTTTGAAGCTGGAAAAGCTGGGCGTGGGAATTATAGAATTGGGCATACCTTTTTCGGATCCGTCCGCGGACGGCAGCGCTATCGTAAGAGCGGGCGTAAGGGCGCTTCAAAACAATTACGCTATAGAAGATTATTTTAAGCTTATCGAAAAAATACGCCAAGCAAGCCAAATACCTTTAGTAATAATGTGCTACGCAAATACCGTTTTTACTTACGGCATAGACAGATTTTTCGCCAGACTAAAAGCGGCGGGCGGCGACGGCGTGATAATTCCTGACGTGCCTTACGAAGAAAGCGAGGAATTTGCTCCTTACGCAAAAAGCCACGGCATAGATTATATACCGCTTGTTTCCCCCGCGTCTAAAGACCGGATCGAGATGATCACGAAAGACGCAACAGGATTTGTTTATTGCATAAGCTCTTTCGGGGTAACGGGCGTCCGAGATACCATAGACCATAAAATACATAAAATCTACGACGCTGTCAAAATCCCCAAAGCCGTGGGCTTTGGAATATCCAAAATAGAGCATATAAAAGAGCTGAGCAAATATTTTGACGGAATAATTATAGGCTCTAAAATAGTAGAATTTATCGAAAACAACCAATACGACGAAATGGAGAAATTTGTTAAAGACGCTGCAAACGCTTTAAGATAAGCCCTAGCTTTTAAAAACAAAACGCGGTTTCGTTATAGAAGCCGCGTTTTTGTTGTATATTGACATAATTTTTCAATTTCTTTATACTGTATATACCAAACATATATTTGTTTTGACCGCATGCCGCAAAGCTGGTTTATAAAAAATCTTGGTATAAAAAGGTTATAAAGGGGTAAATAATGCCAAGAAATTATTTAAGAAAAAAGATATTCGTCATAGTTACGACTGCCACTGCGGTTATTATGATTGTTTTTATCATTTTGGCTTTGTTTTTTGACCAATTTATCACTTATTCTTACATTCTTTTGGCTGTTTATTTTGCTTTCTTCCTTTTCTATCAATTTTACGATCTTTATAAGAGTCAAAGACCCTAAAATTTTATCTTTTACCCAAAAAAACTTAATAATTTTTTGCTGTAACTAAAAACCAAATTTAGCGGTTTTGGAACAGGTTTTTGCTTTGTCTTTTAAAGACGGGTCTAGTCCTTAATGGACGCGGTTAGTCTTTTAAGTTTTTTTAAAGACGTCGGGCAAGTCTTTAAAAAGGCGTATTAAGTCTTTAAAAGACGTCGGTCAGCCTTTTAAAGATTATGATTGTCTTTTTAAAAAAAGGCGCCATAAAAAAAGCCGTCTAAACGGCTGATAGGCTCGATTTGTCTTAAATTTATAACGCATTTTGATGTTTAAAAGCGTAAAAAAGGCGTCTAGAATTTAGCCGCCTTAGGTCATTATTCGTCGTCTTTTGGAGCGGTTATTTCCACGCCTTCGGGCGTAAGCAAGAAAATATTGTCTTGAATGCGGTGCATGCTGCCGTTGAGAGCGTAGATCGCGCCGCTTAACATATCTAGTATCCTTTGAGCGATCGCGGCAGGTGGTTTGTCAAGATTGACTATAGCGGGTTCGCGTCTGCGCAGGTAATCAATCAAGCTTTCTACTTCTTCGGGAGTAGTGGGGCTGTGAATGACCACGCTGCTCATACTGCGCTTTTGAACGGGTATTCTAGAAAAAGCGCGCGCGGAAGCTCTGGGTCTGCTGATAACGTCTTCTATATATTCAAGCTCGTCTTCGTTTTCAGGGCCCTTGAACAAAAAGTCGTTATATCTACCCATATTGTCATTCTCCACTATAATCGTTCTCCTAACAAAACTCTTCCCAATCTTACCATATTGGCGCCGAAGCGTATCGCCTTAAGATAATCGTCGCTCATTCCTACGGACAGATATTTTATGTCGTCCGACCTTGCTTTTAATATATCATATATTTGGCGTATTTGTAAATACATCTCGTCAGGGGCGTTGATGGGCATTACGCTCATAAGCCCGCGGACAATTATGTTTGGATACTTTAAGAATTCCTTATAAAAATCCAAAACCTTGTCTACGGGTACGCCGCCTTTGGACGCTTCGCCAAAATTTACTTCTATTAGGACTTCGGCTTTTTTGCCTGAATTCGCCGCTCTTTTGTCAATTTCTTGGGCAAGGCTTATTCTGTCCAGAGAATGAATAAGGCTTACCTTGTCTATTATGTATTTAACCTTGTTGGACTGAAGCTGTCCTATAAAGTGCATCTCGAAGTTTTTGTTTAATTCGGGATATTTTTGCAAAAACTCTTGCACTCGGTTTTCGCCGATGATCGTAATGCCGCAGTCGTAAAGTTGGTTAATAGTATGAGCGTCCTTTGTTTTGGTCGCGGCTACAATCTTAATGTCTTCGGTTATGCCGCATTCGGCTTTTACTTGCTCGATTTTTTGTTTAATATGGTTTACGCGTTCGGCTAAAATTTCTCGTTCTTCCATTTTTAGTCTCTATGCTATAGGCGAAGTGTAAATAGTGTCGCTGTCAATATAAAATCTCTTGCCGGTCGCCATATAATACGAAGTCATATTAATGCAGTTGCACCAGAGGATAGTGACCGGAACGGTCAAAAACAAGCCCGCTCCAAGCGTAAAGAATGTAACAAAAACATTCATCGCTATCGCCAAGATAACCATTACTACGTAAGACGAAAAGATAGACCAAAAGTTTTTCTTATTAAACACTAATTTTAAGCCGCGGGTCAAGCCTTTTAATACGCCGTTGTTATCAACTACTATGCTCGCTCCCCAATGCGACATTGCGGTGAGCCTGAAGGATATAAGCAAAATCAATATGCCCATTATCAAAAGCGGCAAAAACAGCGCAACCGCGGGAACTTTGAACAAAAAGGTCATTAGATATAAAACGTAAATTATAAAAATGTCGTAAGGCAAGGTAAATAACATTTTGAAAAATTGATATTTTAAGGACTTGCCTAGGTTGCTAAGATACGCTCCCGAAAAACTGTATTGGGCGTTTGCGGACATATGACCTTCCAAAACGCTTACAATGGCAAGTTCGCAAAAACCGAACAAAAGTCTTGCCAAAACGCCGATTATGCCCAATAAAAATATCCTTAAACTCCAGCCTACTTTAGGCGCCGCCAAAAACTCGTTTATGATGCGGGTGTATAAATCCATAAACTGAACGCTTACTTCTTCGAAAGCGCGGTTTTGAAGCAAAGACACTATAATAGCGTTAAAGTCTTGACCAAGCCCTAATTTTTTAAACGTTTCAAAAAACGGTATCAAGACCGCCGCGCCTATGCTTGTGATTATGACCGTGGAAAAGAAATAATACAACAATATATGCCACGTCAAAGCGAATTTAGACACTAATATCCTAAACGAATTCTTAAATCTCATTTTATACTCCCGCGCCAAGTTTTCTTCTATAGTCCATTCTTTCGGTGCCGGTCAGTTCGTAATACGCCGTCATTGAAAGCGAGCAAAAATACAAATATAGGTATAAGTAGCTTAATATATTAAAAGGTATTATTAATATTTTTATCAATCTTCCCACAAGCCCTAAAACGAATACTACCAAAAAAGGCCACAGGCAAGCGAAGAAAAGCTTAAAAGATTCTTTATGCCTTAATTGCGTAGCGTAGCTTATAGACGAAGTATAAGGATAGCCCGTTATCATATAAACGGGCGGAATAAGCAGCATAATGGAATATATTTCTATTATAAGCAATTGGAGGGCTATTATTATTACGATAGTAATAGACCAGCTTAGAGCGTTAGGAGCTTTGCCGAAATCCGAAAAGATATAATGCGCCAAAACTACCGCGCCGCTGGAGATAAGCGAAAATAATATTTGAATAATTAATAAAGTTATAAAGATAGGCAAAACCCCGAGAAAGCTTTCGTTGATTCTTCTTAAAGGGTGTCTATAACCAAATCGGCCCGAACGCAGATGCCTTTCCATCAGGCCGATAATCAGCGAAACAAATATCAAAGAAAGACCGAACTGGGTTATCAAAAACCATTTGTTGTCAAAATAACCAAACATATCGGACAGGACTTGCAAAAAGCCCACCGGCATGGATTTTATAGGGGTATGGTTGTTTTCATACAAAAACAAAATATTGGACAACGGCGTATGAAATATGCCTAAGATACAAGAAGGAATAAGCGCCACTAAGCAAAAGTAAGGAAAAGTTTTGAGCATATAACGCGTGGCTATTTTGACATATTTGAACATGCTTTAATTATAACTAAATATTTTTGTTTACGCAAGATAATTTGTTTACGCAAGATAATATATATTCACAATTTGTTGACAAACAAAAATATAAGTAAGGAAAATTGTTAAATTATATATTTTTTTATAATATGTATCGGGCTATATAATAATGGTTATTCAGTCTTTGCGTCGTCTTGATATTGCTCCAAACTTACATTTGCTTCTTTAAATAACTGCAAAGCGAATTCGTCCGGGTAGCCTTGCTCGTAAACTACTCGTTTTATACCGCTGTTAATTATTAGCTTTGCGCATATAACGCAAGGCTGGTGTGTGCAGTATAAGGTGGCTTCGTTTATGGATATGCCCAGTCTTGCAGCCTGAACTATGGCGTTTTGCTCGGCGTGGACAGCGTAGCACACTTCCTGCATTACACCGCTCGGAATGCCGCGCTGTTCTCTTAGGCAATATCCCCTTGTCGCGCAAGACTCTATGCCGCTTCCCGCGCCGTTATAGCCGGTGGCGATAATACGCTTGTCTTTGACTATTACCGCGCCAACTTGACGGTTGGGTCTTATGCAGGACGACCAAGTGCTTACAAGCCTTGCTACCTGCATAAACCTAGAATCCCATTTTTTTTGATTCGCATTGATTTTCGTATCCATTATAATGGAAGTATATCAAAAAACCGCGCGTTTTGCATCTAAAGTTTGCCTTATTTTGACCAATTTGTTTAAATTAAATGCTAGCCTTTTTTAAATCGTTATTGTATAATATCATATGATTTTTGGTAGAATATACCGAAATATTGATTTTTGGAAAAAATGCCTTTGGTCATCTTTTTCCCATAAACACGCAAAAAAAATATCGCAATATAAAGGAGGAGGTTAAATCTAATGAAGATTAAACCTTTGTTTGACAAAGTTGTCATTGAAGCTGTCGAGGCAGAGGAAAAGACTAAAAGCGGAATTGTTTTGCCTAACACAGCTCAAGAAAGACCCCAGCTTGCAAGAGTTATCGCGGTAGGCCCTGGCGGAATCGTCGACGGCAAAGAAGTAGTCATGCAAGTTAAAGTCGGCGACAAAGTATTATACAGCAAGTATGCCGGAAGCGAATTTAAGATCGACGGCAAAGAAGTTACTATTTTGCGTCAGAGCGATATTCTTGCAATCGTAGAATAATTCGTTAAAATATCTTACTAGAAAAAAATCTAAAAAAAGGAGATGTGGAAGATGGCAAAACAAATCAAAACTGGTATTGAAGCGCGTCAAGCACTTGAAGCTGGCGTTAACGCTTTGGTTGATACAGTTAAGATTACGCTTGGTCCTAAGGGCCGCAACGTAGTTTTAGATAAAAAGTTTGGTTCGCCTTTAATCACTAACGACGGCGTTACCATTGCCAAGGAAATCGAGCTGCCCGATCCTTTTGAAAACATGGGCGCTCAGCTTGTAAAAGAAGTCGCTACCAAGACCAACGACGTAGCGGGCGACGGAACTACCACTGCGGCTGTTTTAGCTCAAGTCATCATTAAGGAAGGTCTCAAAAATATTGCGGCAGGCGCTAACCCTATCATTTTAAGAAAGGGTATTTTCGCCGCTACCGACGTGGTAGTTAACGAGCTTAAGAAGATAAGCAAGCCCATCAATTCTAAAGTCGCTATCAGCCAAGTAGCTTCTATTTCCGCAGGCGATGAAGAAGTAGGCAAGATCATATCCGAAGCTATGGAAAAGGTCGGCAACGACGGCGTTATCACCGTAGAAGAAAGCAAGACTATGAAGACCGAACTTACCATAGTAGAAGGTATGCAATTTGATAGAGGATACGCTTCACCTTATATGGTAACCAACTCCGAAAAGATGGAAGCGGTTTTGGACGATCCGTTGATTTTAATTACCGACAAGAAGATAAGCAATATTCAAGAGCTCTTGCCTATACTTGAACAAGTAGTTCAAACCGGCAAGAAATTGTTGATTATCGCTGAAGATATCGAAGGCGAAGCTTTGGCAACCTTGATTTTGAACAAGCTCCGCGGTTCTTTGATCACGGTAGCTGTAAAAGCTCCCGGATTCGGCGACAGACGCGAAGCTATGCTTCAAGATATCGCTATCTTGACCGGCGGTCAAGTTATTACCGAAAAATTGGGTCTTGACCTTAAGGACGCTAAACTCAATATGCTCGGCAGAGCAAGACAAGTTAAGGTCGACAAAGACTCTACCACTATCGTAGAAGGCGCCGGCAAGAAAGAAGATATCCAAGCTAGAATCAAGGCTATTAAGGCTCAGATCGAAGAAACTACCAGCGATTACGATAGAGAAAAATTGCAAGAACGCTTGGCAAAACTTTCGGGCGGAGTGGCTGTTATCAACGTAGGCGCGGCTACCGAAGTTGAAATGAAAGAAAAGAAACTCCGCATCGAAGACGCTTTGGCGGCTACCAGAGCGGCTGTAGAAGAAGGCATCGTTCCCGGCGGCGGCGTAGCGTTGCTCAACGCTATACCCGCTTTGAACGAACTCATCGCTAAGCTTGAAGGCGACGAAAAGACCGGCGCTACCATAATCCTTAAGGCTATCCAAGCTCCTATTAAGCAAATCGCCGAAAACGCGGGCGTAGACGGCGGCATAATCATAAGCAAGGTTCTTGAAGCTAAAGATCCTAACTTTGGTTATGACGCTCTCAAGGGCGAATTTGGCGATATGGTAGCTAAGGGCATTATCGACCCTACCAAAGTTACTCGTTCCGCTTTGCAACACGCTGCCAGCGTAGCTTCTTCGTTCTTGACAACAGAAGCCGTAGTAGCGGATATACCTGAAAAGAACAACAACGCTCCTCAAGCAGGCGGAATGGACTATTAATAAGAAATAACAAAATAAAATAAAAAGGGACAGACCAAAATCTGTCCCTTTTGTTTTATTAAAAAAATCGCTTTTTATGCGTTCAAAAAATTACTTTACCCAAATCTATTAAAGAAAGGTCTAAAAAAACTACTTTGTCTTCTCCGCAATAAACGTAAAACGTAAGGTCGTAAGAAATTTCTATAATTGACGTTTCCACCGTCAAAATATAGGTTCTAGGCATAATTATTATTTCGTTTATGCCAACCTGCCCTAAAAAAGCCATGCTTTGAATTCTGGTAACAGGCTTTCCATTATATTCGGACGGGATAATTACGCTGTTTTTAAGGCAGCCGTCTTTAAGCCCAATTATTTCATAACCCAGCTCGGTTTCGATAAATATAAATATTTCGCTAAAGTCTATATCGTCTTCTGCCAAGTTTTCTTTAACGTTAATAATATATTCGCAGCTTGCGTCTTCGTAAATAACGGTAAGCTTAAGGTTTTGGGCGGGGACGCTGGAATCAAACCCTCTTACCATATAAGCTTCCAGAGGGATAATTTGGTCTTCATAAAAATCGTCGTAAAGATATTTAACTAATATTTGACCACCCGACGTGTCCAAATCTTCGCCTGTTATATATTCGGTTTTGGGATAAGAAAGAAGCGTAATTTCTTTTATCGTTTTAGGCGGGCATAAAACGGTTACGTAAAAACCGCAAGAAAAAGATTGACCGTTCCATTTATATATAAGAGTCAATTTTTGCGATCCCGGCTTAAATTTGTCATACCCTTGTATCGCGGCGTTTTCTAATGTTTTGGTTTCGACTTTGCCGTTATCGTAGAGCAAAGACAGAACTATTTTGGTATTCAGCTCTTCTCCGTAAAGATATTCGGCTTGAAATTCTTCAATTTCAATAGATATTAAGCTTTTCGCTTTTATGGTTATTTCAAAATAAGTTACAAACCCCATAAACTCGATCGTTATCTTTTGAACGCCCGTTTTGGTCATATCGTAATCTTTTAGATATTGGGGCTTAAGATCTATAATATCCGTGAATCCGTTATTGTAAAAAACCTTAATTTTTACGCTCTCAAAATCTAAAGCTTGTCCTTCAATGTATTCGTTTTTTGAGCAGATCGCTTCTATTTTTGTTATCGCTATTTCCAAAACCCTAATATAAAAATCTGCGGAAACGTTAAGGTAATTTATTGTAATTTTTCGCTTGCCCAAAGAGTCTGTATGACCGTATACCGTTATATTTGGGTTATTATGGTCTATAATCTCGGTTTCGCCGTTGTCGTAATGAGCTTTTATCGCAAGACCGTCCAAATCCAGCTTTTCCCCTACAAAATAGTCTAATTTATAGGGATAATTGATTATTTCTATATATTCAAGCTTTTTTTCTCGCCAGCGCGCCCAAAGCTCCCAGTCTTTGCAAGAATCCGCGGGGATAATTTCTATGACATTGCCTTGATCGTCCTGCCAGCCTAAAAATTTGTATCCCGGTTTAAAAAGCTCGGGCAAGACGATGTCGGAAGAGTCAACGGAGAAACTTTCTATCAGGCTGTCTTTAGAAAAACCCCCGTCAAGATTATATTTGATTTTATATATAACAGGCTCATATTTTGCTTTTAGGACGATATCGGAAAACACAGGCTGTGAAAAGTCAAATTTTTGGTCGCCCGCAAACCAGCCTAAAAATTTATAGCCGTTTTTTTGGGGCGGAGCGGGCTGTTCTAAAACGCTTCCTTCTTGGAAGTAGATTGAGCGGACATCTTCGCCGTCTATAAATTCCGCTTTATAGTATACGGGCGTCCATTTTGCGTACAGCGTAAAATCGTCTTGGGGATAGAAATTGTTCAGGTCAAAAGCGTTTTGACAGCCTGCGTCCAAAAACCAGCCGTCAAATTTGCAGCCAATTTTTGCGGGCTGGGGAAGGGCGTTTTGCTTTAAATCGTTATAATTTAAGGCGTCTATTTTGCCGCCGCCCGACGTTTCAAAATATACTTTAATAGGAGTTTTTTTTACGACCAAATCCAAATCGCAGGCCGGCATCAAAAAGCCTTCATGGTATAAAAATTCTTGGTCGTTTTTATAAGAGACATAGCCTGCCAATTTATATCCGTCAAGGCCGCAATAATCCCGCAAATACACAGCTTGTCCGT
The DNA here is from genome assembly GCA_036562165.1 of Clostridia bacterium. Lineage (GTDB taxonomy): Bacteria > Bacillota > Clostridia > Christensenellales > DUVY01 > DUVY01. The sequence continues at coordinate 1,062 of DATCKP010000123.1, read as the reverse complement.
AACGCGCGGTCAAGGTTACTAATAATTTGTCTTGGTCGTATAAATTTATGACGTAATTAATAGGCGTCCATTTTGGATATAGAATAATGTCTTTGGATAATTTTTTTAGAGTTTCTTGGGTGCAAGGATTTTGAAATTTTTGATCCAAATACCAGCCTTCGAATAAGTAGCCTTCTTGCAGCGGCTGGGGCAGAATAGTTATGTTTTCTTTTTTTATCTTTACAATTTCGCCAGAAGGGTTATATAGAGAGATCGTAACGTCCGAATTATTTGAGCAGCCTGAAAAAACGAATAAAGACAAAATAAAAAATAAAACCCAAAAAAAGCGTTTGTAAATCATTATGTCCCCCTTGCATAATATTTTCAACCGTTTTTTAATTTTCAATTTTCGACATTATATTACAAGAAAAACACAAAATCAGTTGATACAAGAAACATATATTTGGGTCTTTTTTAAATACTCTTAAAAACGCTTTAATCAAAAATTTAAATAATCTGCCGCGGTTAAAACTAAAAACGCTGACGAAGTTTAACCGGCTAAACGGCATCCAACACAAAATCTTTACGCTGTTTTTAAGGCCGCCGCGCGAAAAAGGGGCAGAGTGTCAAGAAGCTAAAACTAAACAAAAAAATTACAGCCTTTTGACCCCAAAAAAAGACGTTACAAAAAATGAAATTAAACTAAAAATCTCCTTAATTTAGGAGAGAATAATTAAAAAAAGAAAAAAAGCCCGATAATTAATAGGCGTTTTTTAATTTTTGATTTTATTAAAGCCGCAAAAAATAGATTGCGGCTTTTAAAGTTTTTGGCCTATTTTATAAGTCTATATCGAAGTCTATATAATATATAGAAACTTAAGACTCTCAACTTTTAATCCGTATATTTTATATATACATAGGTTTGGTCAGGCTTTGGCGTGGGCGGGAATATGTCGCCTTTTTTGATGGTAAGCTGAGTATCCGTTTTGTCGCCATATTTTTCTACGACAACAACGACGCCGGAAAAAGGAGCTTTTTGACCAGGTTTAAAATTCATTTACCAAAACCCCTCCTATCCTAAAT
>DATCKP010000122.1:0-4617 GCA_036562165.1 Clostridia bacterium | reverse complement strand
GATATTAATTATATTCAATCCGATCCAAAAGAAAAAAATATCTTATTGCTGCACGGCTGGGGAGGTAGTTTGGAGTCCTTTCGAGCCGTTTTTGATTATTTCAAAAAAGATTACACCGTGACGGCGATAGATTTTTGCGGTTTCGGAAAAAGCCCGCCGCCGCCCTATCCTTTTTCTGTCGCTGATTACGCCCAAGTAGTCCGCGAGTTTCTAAAAGCGAAAGATATTCAAAAAACGCATATAATCGCGCACTCTTTCGGCGGGCGGGTGGCTATAGAGATTGCCTATCGTTATCCGGACTTAATCGACAAACTTATTTTAACTTCGAGCGCGGGCATAAAAAAGCGTAAAAATCTAAAGTATTATTTAAACGTCCTAAAATATAAAATAGCCAAAAAGCTGAAAAAAGACCTGTCAAAATACGGCTCCAGCGATTACAAAGCGGCTCAGGGCGTTATGAGAGCCACTTTTGTAAAAGTTGTCAATTACGACCAAACCAAGCTTCTAAAATACATAACCGCGCCCACCTTGCTTGTCTGGGGTCAAAACGATACTGAAACGCCGTTATATATGGCAAAGAATATGAATAAGCTCATAAAAGGCAGCAAGCTGGTAATTATCAGGGATACAGGGCATTTCGCTTACAAAGAAAAAAGCCTGTTGTTTTTAAAACATTGCGAAAGGTTTTTGGGGGATAAAGAATGAGCGGTGTTTACATAGTATTGACTATAAGCACAATAGCGGCGGTTTTTTCCGTTTTTTCGTCCTATCAGTTAATACAGCATTATCAACTAAGCGCGTATCATATCCGCGAGTATTTTAAGAATATAAAAAAATCGCTTATATTAACGCTTGCTGTGGAAAGCGTGGCTTCGTTTTTGCTGATATTCAGCTTAATGAGCGTTTTGGACAATATAAACGGACACTATTATCTTTTAGGGATAACAGCTTACACAGCGCTTTTGACCGCTTTGGGCATTGCCCAGTTTGCAAAAAAATACAAAACGCCTCTTAAGTTTACCCATAGGATTATAAGGTTTTATGTAATTTATCTTTTGGTAAGCTTCGGCTTTTGGTACGGCATAGTTTACGCCTTTTATTTCTTTGTTCCCGCGATAAATTACTCGATAATAGGCTTGACGCCTATTGCAAGCTACGTTGTTTGCGGAACAGCGGCGATACTTGCTGCGCCCGTAGAGCTTGTTTTACAAACCAAATACATATATCTAGCCAAGAAAAAGCTTGCTTCCATGCCCGGCTTAAAAATCATAGGCGTGACAGGAAGCTACGGCAAAACAAGCGTAAAATTTATACTCCAAAAGCTTTTGGAAGGGCGGTATAAGGTATGCGCAAGCCCTAACAGCTACAACACGCCTATGGGGCTGTGCCGGAGCATAAACGAAAACCTAAAGCCCGGCGATCAAATCTTTATAGCCGAGATGGGCGCTAGAAGGCGGGGGGATATAGCCAAACTCTGCGGGATAGCCGCCCCTGATATAAGCATAATCACTGCGGTAGGCGAACAGCACCTTGCCGCGTTTAAAAACATAAATAACGTCGCCAAGGCTAAATACGAAATCGTAGAAAACCTAAAGCCCGACGGCCTTGCGGTGTTTAACTGCTCTAGCGATATAGTTTTGGATTTATATAAGAAAACCCGTCATAAAAAATTAATGGTCGGCAGACCTGACGACCCTGAATGTTTCGCGTATTGCTCCGAACCGCAAACGTTTAACCGCGGCAGTATGTTCAAACTGACCATAGACGGCAATACAGCGGACTGCGTAACCGCCTTATTAGGCATTCATAATATAAGCAATATAACGCTGGCGGCGGCGGTGGCGTATAAATTGGGCGTGAGCTTGGAAGAAATCTCCCAAAAAGTCTCAGAGCTCAAGCCCGTACCGCACAGGCTCCAGCTTATAGAAGCCGCCAACGGAATGACAATAATAGACGACTCTTTTAACGCGAATTTAGAAGGGGCGAAAGCCGCTTTGGACGTTTTAAAATCTTTTTTGCAAAAAAAGGTAGTAATAACCGCCGGATTGGTGGATATGGGCAAACGCCAAAAAGACTCCAACGAAGAGCTGGGCAGATACATAGCCAAATCGGCGGATTGGTGCATAATAACCGGGCCTAACTCATCATATATATATGACGGGTTAATGAAAGAAAACTTCAGCATAAAGAACGTTCGTATCTGCGAAAATCTAAACCAAGCCGTAAACATCCTGAATACCATTTCAGGCAATAAAGTCGTCTTATTCCAAAACGATTTGCCAGATAATTATTAAAAGGAAGGTTTATATGAAAACTAATTTATTAGTATTCTTCGGCGGAAAGTCCTGCGAGCACGATATTTCTATTATTACTGCTCATCAAGCCATGGATTTTATAGACGAGTCAAAATATAATGTTTATCCGATTTATATAGATATCAACGGCCTGTTTTTATACGGCGAAGAGCTTAAGAATTTTGAGTTCTGCAAAAACATAGATTATCGCAAACTCCAAAAAGTTTATTTTAAGCCTGCCGATCAAAACGTTTATTACAAAAAAGGCAAAATCCTGTGCAAAGCGGACGCTGCTTTGCTTTGCATGCACGGTCTAAACGGCGAAGACGGCACTCTTCAAGGCTTGCTGGAAATGTCTGATATTCCATATACTTCAAGCTCTGTTTTGGGCAGCGCCGTAGGAATGGACAAAATAGCTATGAAAATGTTCTTTAAGGGTTTAGGGCTTAACGTCCTGCCTTTTGTTTGGACGTACAAAGAAGAATACTATCGTATTACCGGGCGTCCAAACTTTTTGGAACGTGCCAAAAGCCTGGGATTTCCCCTTATCGTCAAGCCGTCCAACCTAGGCAGCAGCATAGGCATAACAAGAGCAAGCGATTTAGAAAGCCTGCAGGCAGCTATGGACATAGCGTTTAAATTTGACAACAGGGTAGTTGTCGAGAAGGCTTTGACGGATTTTATAGAAATCAACTGTTCGGTTTTGGGCAGCTCCGCGGAGTTTAAAGCTTCTGTTTGCGAGCGGCCGCTCAGCTGGCAAGCGTTTTTGACCTTTGAAGAGAAATATTTGTCTAAGGGCGCTAAAATCGGCGGCATGGATAATCTAAAACGCAAAATGCCGGCGGATATTCCGGACGAGATGGTGTCAAGCATTCAAGAGCAATCCAAGCAGGTTTTTTCGGCGCTTAACTGCAAAGGCGTCATAAGAATAGACTATATCGTGGACAAAAAGGACAATACCGTTTATATCAACGAAATCAACACAATTCCGGGGTCTTTAAGTTACTATTTATGGGATTACAGCGGTATAGACTTTTTCGACCTTATCGACAAATTGGTAGAATACGCTTTATACGCCGCCGAGCAAAAGCGTTATCTAAAATACGCTTATATCTCAAACGTTCTAAACTGCGCCGGCGGCGGCAAGATGTGATTTTTTAAATAAAATAATTTTTAGAAAGAAAAACAGCCTTAAAAACTTTTTTAAGGCTGTTTGTTTTTGTATTATCAAACATTTTGGAATAAAGCGGTTGTATGATATAATACCAAAGAACAAGGAGGCTTTTATGAAGATAAAAATGACTACTCCCTTGGTCGAAATCCAAGGCGACGAAATGACGCGTATTTTATGGGATTGGATTAAAGAAATTTTATTAGATCCTTACATAGACCTGAACACCGAGTTTTACGATTTGGGATTGGTCTCAAGAGACGAAACAAACGACCAAGTTACCGTAGACGCCGCTAACGCCATCAAGAGATTGGGCGTGGGCGTAAAGTGCGCTACCATTACTCCCAACCATCAGCGCATGGAAGAATACAAACTCAAAAAGATGTGGCCCAGCCCTAACGCGACCATAAGAGCGATTTTGGACGGCACGGTCTTTAGAGCTCCTATTTTAGCAGACGGAATTCAACCTTACATACCTTCTTGGAAAAAGCCTATAACCATAGCTCGTCACGCTTACGGCGACATTTATAAAGGCGTGGAATATTTGGCGGCGAAAGGCTCTAAAGCCGAATTGGTAATAACCGAGCCTGACGGAACGCAAAAATCGCTGCCTGTTTACGATTTTGCGGGCGGCGAAGGCATTTTGTGCGCGATGCATAATACCCAAAAATCCATAGAAAGCTTCGCCCGCGCGTGCTTTAATTACGCAGTAGACACCCGCCAAGATTTATGGTTTGCTTCAAAAGACACAATTTCCAAAATTTACGACGGCAAATTTAAAGAAATATTCAATAATATCTACGAAAACGAATATAAGCAAAAATTCGACGAGCTGGGCTTAAAATACGAATACACGCTCATAGACGACTCTATAAGCCGCGTGGTAAGAAGCGAAGGCGGATTTATCTGGGCGCTCAAAAACTACGACGGCGACGTAATGAGCGATATGATAGCCACCGCTTTCGGAAGCTTGGCTATGATGACTTCGGTTTTGGTAAGCCCGGACGGAAAATACGAATACGAAGCCGCTCACGGCACGGTTACCAGACACTATTACAAATACCAACAAGGCGAAGAAACGTCCACAAACTCCGTAGCGACCATATTCGCTTGGACGGGAGCTTTGCATAGAAGGGGCGCGCTGGATAACAA
>DATCKP010000120.1:0-10591 GCA_036562165.1 Clostridia bacterium | reverse complement strand
GCGCAAGCTTTTGTCTATGGCTTGCGCAATTATGTCGGCAAGTTTGAAGACGTTACCCAATCTAGCAGTTTGAAAATCGTTATCTTTATTGGACGCGACGCAAGCGGTAATTCCCAAGTGGCCTGAACGCGGCAAGTTATGTCCCAAAAAAGAACCCGGATATAATCCAGAGCCTATTTTAATTACGCCTACGTCTTTTGGTTCTCCGACGCAGGCGTCTACGGCCCAGATTTTTTGTCCGGGATGGCGCGCTTTTATAAAATCTAGAGTATTTTCTAGATTTTTAGCCGTAACGGGCAAATCCAGCGTGCCGTAGACGTAGCAGGGGGCGTTATAAACATTGACTAACAAATGCCCGCATAAAGGCCCTAGGCAGTCGCCGGTTACTCTATCGCTTCCTATGCACAAGATAACGGGCAAACTTCTAAAAGCGCGCAGTTTTTTAAGCAACGCGTCCGCTAAGTAATTGCTAGAACTTGACGAAAAACTAATGGTCTTCATGGCAGGTATAACTTGTTTTGATATTGGGAATTATTCCCAAATATCTTGAAAAAATACGTTTTTTAAGGCACAAAGGAGGATTATATGGCGCACATAATCGACGGCATAGTAATAGGCATACTGGTTGTCTGCACTTTTATTGGGTCGAGCAAAGGCGCGTTGAAGTCGATAACCTCGTTGTTTGGAAGCGCTATATCGTTGGCATTCGCGATATTTGTTGTAATAATGATTGGAAACGAAGCATATGAAATACCTTTTATAAACAAACTTTTCGCGGGGGATAACGGAAGCTTAGCTTCTTTCTTTGCTTCAAAACTGCCCGATTTTAACGGAATTACCGTAGGAGCTACGACAGAAGAAATTAAGCTGGCAATCGGCGGTTTGTGGAGCGTTATAGTTCCTATGCTTACCAGCGTTATCGACAAGATGTCTGGGGGCGTTTATCATGGATGTACGATTAATTACGCTTTGTCTAGGTTTTTTGCCCAAGCGATATTTTACGTGGCGTTGACTTTTTTGATCTATATTGTTTTGAGAATTATCATAAGAGCGTTAGAAAAACTTATCGACAAAATCAAAACCCAAAAAACCATAAACGATGTAGACAAGTTCTTCGGACTTATAGTTGGATTTGTTAAAGGAATGGTAATTGTCTCTGTATTGCTTGTAGTATTCGGCCTATTGCTTAACTTCTCGTTTATGGCGCCCGTTAAAGCCGCCTTTGAGCAAACTTACATCGCTAAAGAATTAAGCAAGATTGTGTTCGCGATAGTAAGCTACTTCTTTAACACAGAAAAACTTTTGGGAGGGCTTGCAGGCGCGGCATAAAATTTTAAGTTTAAAAAATATAAAAATAACGCCGATATTAAAATCGGCGTTTTTGTTTTATATATCCAAAACAAATGTTTTAGATTAATATTTCTTCTTTAACAAAGCGGGGTCTTCGATTTTGGTGTAGGTGTCGTTATTGCGCAATAGATATTCTTCCGTAAAGGCTTGATAAGAAAGCGCGCCCGAGCTTTTGGGGTCGTATTGCATTATAGGCAGACCGTAGCTGGGAGCTTCGCCTAGACGAACGTTGCGCGGGATTTTTACGTTAAAGACTTTGTTGCCAAAGTATTTATAAATTTCGTCGGCTACGCTGTTGACTAGATTGGACCGGCCGTCAAACATAGTAAGCAGCACGCCGTCTATTTCTATTGTAGGGTTAAGATGTTTTTTGACAAGTTTTATCGTGTTCATCAACTGGCTTAAGCCTTCCAACGCGAAAAACTCGCTTTGGATAGGAATTATTACCGAGTCGCAAGCGGTCAGCGCGTTTATAGTAAGCAAACCTAAAGAAGGGGGACAGTCGATGCAGATATAATCGTAAGTGTTTTTAAGCTTGTTTAGAATTCCTTGAAGAAGGCGTTCTCTTTGCTCCATATAGACCATTTCGACTTCGGCGCCGGCAAGGTCTATATTGGAAGGTATTATATCAAGATTATCCACGCCGGTAGGAGCGATTACGTCGTCGATAGGGCAATCGCCCATAAGCGCGTTGTATATCGATTTTGTCAGCTTGCTTTTTTCAATGCCTAAGCCGCTTGTAGTATTGCCTTGGGGATCCATATCCACTGCCAAAGCTTTTTTACCCATGGCGGTAAGATAAGCGGACATATTAATGCATGTCGTAGTCTTGCCCACTCCGCCTTTTTGATTAGCAAAGGCAATTATCTTTCCCATAGCTGAAAAAAACTCCTTGTTGTCCAATTAATTATAGCATAAATATACATAAAAATACAAATACAAAAATTAATGGACAACATCAAATCGACAAAATACCAAAATATTTTACAATAATCTAAAGCGGGTTTTTTCTGGGCTTGTTTAAGGGGCGGGGATAACCTGAAGGGGTTTTGTTAATTTTTTGAATTATAACTAATGTTCTAGAGAGATCTTCTAACTTAAACTCGATAACGTCTTTTACCTTTCCGCCTAAAATATTAATAGCGTTTTGAGCCGCGGGCAGTTCTTCCGAAATATCGGATTTATAAAAAACGGCTTGGCCGCCTGGTTTCAAAAAAGGCAGGGCGTATTCGCACAAGACGTTGAGCGGAGCTACCGCTCTTGCCACAGCGTAGTCAAAATCTTTAGTCTTTAGGTCTTCAATACGGCAATGCTCGGCGGAAATATCGGATAGATTTAAGGTTTTGATAATATGGTTAACAAACGCGATTTTTTTTGCGGAAGAGTCTATAAGCAAAAATTTCAAATCGGGTCTTAACAGTTTAAGCGGAATGGACGGAAAGCCCGCGCCGCAGCCTATGTCCAATACGCTTGAGCCAAACTCCAAAAAATCGCAAGCGGCGGAGCTGTCCAAAAAGTGTTTTAGATAGACTTCGTCTATTTGGGTAATAGCGGTGAGATTGACTTTTTGGTTATAGTCGATTAACTCTTTGTAAAAAATCTCAAACCTTATATCTTGACTTATTTTTTGCTTTAAGATTTCAATATTCATAATTATTTTTTGGTTTTTAAATACAACAATAATACGTTAATATCCGCAGGGTTTACGCCGCTTATTCTGGACGCCTGCCCCAAAGTCAAAGGGCGTATTTGCTGAAGCTTTTGTCTTGCTTCTATTCTTAAACCTTTAAGCTGATTATAGTCTAAATCTTCGGGCAGTTTAAGCTCTTCCAATCTTTTTGCTTCTTCTATGCTTTTTTGCATTCGGACTATATATCCTTCGTAACGGGCGTCAAGGCATACTTGGTTTATGACGTCAAAAGAAAACTCTTGAAGCTCGTCTAGTTTGGCAAGATTTTCCAGCGGTATGTCGCTTCTTTTAAAAAGCTCTCTTAAAGTAACGCCCGATTTTAAGGACAAATTGAGTTTTGGATTGATAACTTTAGGGCTTATAGACTTGTCCAAAATAGATTTAAGTTTTTCTATTTGTTCTAATTTGTTTAGATATTTTTCGTAGCGTTCTTTGGTGGCAAGGCCTACATCGTAGCCTATTTGGGTAAGTCTCAAATCCGCGTTGTCTTGGCGCAGGTGCAGTCTGAATTCTGCCCTTGAAGTCATCATCCTGTAAGGCTCGTTTGTGCCTTTGGTGGTAAGGTCGTCTATAAGCACGCCTATATAAGCTTGATCTCTTCTTAAAACAAGCGGCTCTTTGCCGCGAAGTTTAAGCGACGCGTTTATTCCCGCCATCAAGCCTTGGGCGGCCGCTTCTTCGTAGCCGCTAGTGCCGTTGATTTGACCGGCAAAATACAGCCCGTCTATAAATTTGCTCTCTAAGGTAGGCTTTAGCGTGAGCGGGTCTATGCAGTCGTATTCAATTGCGTAAGCGTCCCGCATAATCTCGGCGTTTTCCAAGCCTTCAATGCTTCTTACGATTTTTTCTTGGACTTCCAAAGGCATAGAAGTGCTTATGCCCTGCAGGTAAATTTCTACCGTGTCCAAGCCTTCGGGCTCTAAGAAAAATTGATGGCGGTCTTTGTCCGCAAAACGCATTACCTTGTCTTCTATCGAAGGGCAATACCTTGCTCCCGTGCCTTTTATAAGCCCGCTATACATAGGAGCAAGATGTATGTTTTCTCTTATAATTTGGTGAGTGCGTTCGTTAGTGTATCCTAGATAACAAGGGGCAAGGTCGTAGTTGACTAATTCGGACATCGCCGAAAAAGTATACCAAGGCTCGCCGCGCTGGATTTCGAATTTAGAATAGTCAATAGTCTTTCCGTTTAGACGCGGGGGCGTGCCCGTTTTGAACCTTCTTAACGTATGTCCCAGCTTGCTTATGCTGTCGGATAGATACTCCGCTCTAGCAAAGCCCGAAGGGCCTTGTTTTTGGACGATATTGCCTATAATTATATGCGATTTTAGATAAACGCCGGTGGCGACAATTACAGCCTTGGCGTAATATATCTGCCCGAAAAGCGTTTTTACGCCGACGACCTTTTTGTTTTCGGTCAAAATTTCTACGGCTTCGGCTTGGCGGAGTCTAAGGTTGGGCGTATGCTCAAGCGTGGATTTCATATTGATGTGATATTTATGTTTGTCGATCTGGGCTCTTAAAGACTGAACGGCCGCGCCTTTGCTTTGGTTGAGCATTCTAAGCTGTATTAAGGACTTATCCGCTTCCATGCCCATCTGTCCGCCCAACGCGTCGATTTCTCTTACCAAATGGCCTTTGGAAGTTCCGCCTATAGAAGGGTTGCACGCCAAAAACGCTATTGAGTCAAGGTTTAGAATAAGCATGCAGGTCTTAAGCCCTGTCCGCGCGCACGCCAATGCGGCCTCGGACGCGGCGTGTCCCCCGCCTATTACCACGACGTCGTAATGATAATCTTGTTCGTATTCGTTGATCGCGTTCTGGGTCATTTATGAAATCCTTAAAAAAATAAGTTTCAAGAAGTAATTATACCCTTAAAATCTTAACGCAAGCAACAAAAAAACAATAGTCAAAAAATAAAATATAAAAATCTAAAAAACTAAATTTTATAGTGGATATAAAACTCTTTAGAGTTTTGGTCGTATTCGGCTAATAAAATTTTCTTTAGTTTTTGCTTGTTTAGACTAAGCTTTTTATAAACCCAAGCTTTGTCTTTGCCTAGTTTTTCTAAAGCGGTTTTAGATATTTTGCCGTCGACTATAACGCTCAAAGGCAGGCAGGGTTTTTCTTTTTTTATCTTTAGATCTTCGGCTGTTACCGGGCTTTTGTTTTCGGCGGGCAAAATGGAGAATTTGCCGTCGGATTCAAAAATTGCGAAAGCTATATCGTTTATAGAAAAATAGCCTTGTTCGCGGCAAAACGCCATTATTTCGTTGACCGTAAGCTTGCTTTTTTTAAGGGCTTTGTAGTTTAATTTGCCGTTTTCGATAATTATAATGGGAGAGCCTACAAGCAGTTTTTCTATCCATAAGCCTTTGCGGACTAAAAGACCGATTATTAAGTCGAATAGGAAAAAAACGGTCATGCTTATAAGATATAAATACATAGGCAGATTTGCGGCGTTGGTGGACATTTCCGCCGCTATAGAGCCTATGGATATTCCGGTAACGTATGTTATAAAATCCAATTCGGCGATTTGTTTTTTGCCCAAAAGCTTGGAGATTATCAATAAATACAAAAAAGCTATTGAAGCGGAGATTACTACTTTTAAGATATCGTTCATAGTAATTAATGTCTTCAATAATGCTGTTTTTATGCCGCGGAATATAATCAAAAAGATTTTGCTATAAACTTTTCCGGCTTAAAAAGCTGTCTAGGCTCTTATAAAACCCGCTTAATTTGTTTTAAGCAAAGTTTAACAAAAAAAGCCCCGTGATTAAAGCGGGGCTTTTTAACCCTCAACTCTTAATTTCTACATAGAGTCTTAGTCATTAGTATTTCATTCTTCTGCGCTGTAGATAAACGCCGAAGCGGGTTGAGCGTGTTTATTTTTTTCGGCTTCTTCGGCTTCAGCTTTTGTGCGATGAACTGTGCCAAAAGGATGTTCGGGCGGAGCGTAAATGGAGAATAATTTCAACGGCGTGTTGCCGATGTTAACGATATTATGCCAAGTATTAGCAGGAACGATTATAGCGTAATCGGTATACGCTTCCGCACTGAAATTAAGGTTTTCTTTGGTTTTGCCCATCATCACCTTGGCTTTGCCGCTCATTACCATAAGGTATTGGTCGGTATCAGGGTGAAGCTCTAGGCCGATGTCTTCTCCTGGACGCAAGGACATTAAGGTTACTTGCATATACTTGCCCGTCCAAAGAGCAGTTCTAAAGTTAGAATTCATCATTGCCGCCTTTTCCATATTGGCGACCAAAGGATAAGGCCCGTAATCTTTTATTTGTTGGGAAGAACTTGCTTCAGGCCTTGTTTCAGAGCCTGGTTTATTAGGCTCCCGCCCAAAAAAGCTGTTGGAATAAGACATTATGTAAAAACTCTCCTTATTTTGTTTTATAGGCTATTACCAGAATATGCTAAGGAGAGTTGAAGTGTTAAATTAAGTATTTTTTATTTAAATTTTGTACAATAAAGACAACATTTAGTTTATATAATTGATACATATTTTTAGGGTTATGTAAATAAAAACCAAAAAGCCCTATATCTTGCGATATAGGGCTTTTACAATGGCTCCTCAGGTAGGATTTGAACCTACGACCCTTCGGTTAACAGCCGAATGCTACTACCGCTGAGCTACTGAGGAAAATCAGCATAAACATTATAGTATCTATTCCAGCGTTTTGTCAATAGTTTTAAAGAAAAAGTTTTTCCAAATTTTAGATTTTTTCTCTAAATTTAAACAATAGTCGTATATTTAATATATTTTCAAAGCTCGTTTTGACCGCTTCCAATATTAAATTATACTGCAAAACAGCCTACATTATTCTTGAGAAAATTATTCTGCCCGCCGAAGTTTGCAAAGCTGTCGTAATTGTGACTTCCTGCTCTGTTCCTATATAATCCGCGCCGTTCTCTACCACAATCATAGTCCCATCTGGCAGATAGGCTATGCCTTGGCCGCGCTCTTTGCCTTCTTTTACGATCCTGACCGTCATTTTTTCGCCCGGCAAAGCTATAGGCTTAATAGCGTTGGACAAATCGTTGATATTAAGCGCAATGATGTTGTTAGCGGTGGCAAGCTTGTTAAGGTTATAATCGACGGTTATAATCTTTGCCTTATAAAACTGCGCGGTCTTGATTAGTTTTATGTCGATATCCTTTTCATTGATATCGTCGGTGATTTTGACCGAAATGCCTTTTTCCTTTTGCAAAGCCGCGGCTATGTCCAACCCGCGTCTGCCGCGGTTTTTCTTCAAAACGTCTTCGTCGTCGGCTATTTTGTTAAGCTCAGTCAAAACAAAGCTGGGTATAAGCACTTCGCCCGAGATAAAGCCCGTTCTTACAATGTCCAAAACCCTGCCGTCTATCAAGCTGGACGCGTCCAATAAAACAATATTAGGGGCTTCGTAAAGTTCTAAAGACGATTTTTCTTTTAGGTTGGTCGCGGGCAATATTTCCACCATAAGTTTCGCCCCGAGCCGCATTCCTATAGAGCCAAGGATAATCATTACTATTATGGTTATCGTAATGGTAAACGACTCGTTAAGGTTGGGTATGCTGTTGAGCATAAACCAAAACACCAGCCCCAAAAGCACGCCCATGAGCATTCCAACAATGCCCATTACCACTTCCTTGGCGCTGTATTTGGAAAGAGCGTTTTCTATAAAGGCGGAAATATTATAAATGCCCTTCATAAACGCGGGCGCGGCGATAAAAGCCAAAAAACCTAAAAACAAACCGCAAACGATGTAAATGCAAACCTTAAGCCAATCGGCCAAATCAACCAAGAGTTTTCCATTTATCTGAATAGCCAGAACTTCTCTGGAAATAAGCGAACCGCAAATAAAAGCCAAAGGCACAATAATGAGCCTTATGACGTTAATAACGCCTTTGGACGGCGTGTTTTTTATTTTTTTGGGATTGGCAGCCATGAATTCATTATATTATTATTAATTCGTTTAAGTCAAGTTTATTTTTTAACAGCCTTTTTTTATTACAAAAATGTTAAAAATTAACCAAGCTTATGCTCAAATAGCGGCGTATATACCAATTCGCCGTTTTGTCTGGACGACAGCATTAAAGAAACGTTGTCAGTGCGGTAAGAAAAAGGCAAAATATCCCTAAATTCGCCGTTTTTTTCAAACGGTATCTTATTAGGCTTTCTTATCAAGGTAATATGCGGCGAAAAAGCGGAATTATCCAGCGTAAAATAGTTTTTCAGCCGTTCGTATAAATAGTTATGGATATAATTTAGGTTTTCATTGGGCTGGACTTTTAGATGAACTATGTTTTTTGCGAAGTTTGAAAGATTTTGAATTGTTATGTCAAAAGGTTCCAGCTTGATTTCCCTGATCGCGTTTTTTGCTAAAAATAATTGTCGTTCGTCGCTTTCGCCCAAAAATAAAAGAGTGATATGGTAGTTTTGCTCTTTTGAGTAGTTGCCTAAAACGCCCATATCTTGCAGGCGTTTTGCGACTTGGGCGATCTTTGATTTTGTATCAGGGTCGAAGTTTACGGCTATAAACAGTCTCATCTTTTACGAAAAAATCTCCAACTTTTCTCCAAATTCGTCTAACAGCTCTTTTAGCATAGTATACCGCGATTGCGTATACGTGTTTTTTACCATTTTATATATCGTCTCTTTTTGCCCTATCAAAACCGCGTATTTTTTCGCCCTTGTAACCGCGGTATATAAAAGGTTGCGGGTGTTGATCATATAGCTTCCGCCTGTCAAAGCCAAAACGGCCGCTTCGAACTCGCAGCCTTGGCTTTTGTGCACGGTTATGGCGTATGCGAGCATAAGCTCTTCCAAAGTTTCAGCGTTGTAAGTAGCTTGGCGTCCGTCTTCAAACTCTACGGTAAGCTCGCCTGCGGCCGAAAAAACCGATACCACTATTCCCATATCCCCGTTAAAAACGCCTGAGCCTTGGGTTATTACGCCGTTTTCGGATTGTTTTGTCCATTCCAATTCGTAATTATTGGCTAGGTGCATTACCTTATCGCCTGTCCTGAAGACTTGGCTGCCGTAAACAATTTCGGGCTTATCAGGCGAAGGCGGGTTTAGGCGGTTTTGGAGCTCGCGGTTTAGGTTTATCACGCCTGCCACTCCGTTTTTCATAGGAGCGAGCACTTGGATTTTAAACGGGGACAATCCCGTAAACGCCGGAAGCCTTTCGGTTACCATTTCTATAACCGCGTTTAATATTTTTTCCGGAGTGTTTGCGTTTAAAAAGAAAAAGTCGCTGGAGGCGGAATTGTCTATTATCGGCATTTTGCCGTTGTTTATTAAGTGAGCGTTGGTGACAATGTTAGAGTTTTCGCTTTGGCGGTAGATTTGGGTAAGATGGGTCACAGGCAGCTTATTGCTGGCCAAAATATCAGCAAAAACGTTGCCCGCCCCTACGCTTGGGAGCTGGTCTTTGTCGCCTACTAAAATAAGGTGAGTTCCCGGTCGTATCGCTTTCAAAAGCCCGTTCATAAGATAGGCGTCGACCATGGAGATTTCGTCCACTATTATGTATTCGTAATCCAAAGGATTGTTTTCGTTATAAATAAATCCCCTGCCTTGAAAGTCCGGCTGCAGCGCCCTATGAATAGTCATGGCTTCTTCGCCGGTCGCTTCCTGCAATCTCTTTGCCGCTCTTCCTGTAGGGGCAAGAAGCAAAAACCGCCCGCCTTTGAGTCTCATAATATAAAGCGCGCAAGAAATAATGGTGGTTTTGCCCGTGCCCGGACCGCCAGTAATAATCAATACGCCGTCGTTTAGGCAAGAAGTTATTGCTTGTTTTTGGATAGAGTCAAATTTGTAGCCTTTTATGTTTTCGTATTCTTGGATTTCTTTGGAATAATCCGCTTTTAAGTCGTCCGCGCTTTCAATTAAGGCAAGCAGCCTTTGGGCTATGTTTTTTTCTATATTAAATAAATTAGCTAGCGAAACGCATTTGTGCTCGGGCTTTTTGTAAAACTTAAGCTTGCCGTCTATTGCCATCTGCTCGTAAAAAGCGTATAACTCTTCGTCAGTCTTTGAGATATTAAGTATTTCTCTAACTTCAGTGCTTAATTCGTCTATAGGCAGATAGGTATGTCCGTTTTTTTCCGCCGCGGTTTTTAAAATATAAATAATGCCCGCTCTCAGCCTAAAATCGCTGTCGGGCTTTATCCCCGCTTTTTGCGCGATCTTGTCTGCGGTCAAAAACCCTATGCCGTCTATATCTTCTACCAGCTTATAGGGGTTTTTTAAAATTACGTCTTTTACCGAATTGCCGTATTCGCTATAAATTTTGATGGCAAGCGACGGTGAAATCCCAAAATTTTGCAAAAACATAACGGCTTCGCGCATTTGTTGAACTGCGGAGTAAGACTGCGCGATTTTTTGAGCCTTGTTCAAAGAAATGCCTTTTATCCGGGCTAATTGTTCGGGATTGTTTTCGATAACGTCAAAAGTCTTTAAGCCGAAGGCGTCCACTATGCGCGCTGCCGTAACTTCGCCTACGCCGTGGATAAGCCCGCTTGCCAAAAACCTTAAAATTCCTTCTTTGGTTT
>DATCKP010000119.1:0-8015 GCA_036562165.1 Clostridia bacterium | reverse complement strand
CCTTCAAAGTTTAAGTTAAGCTCTTGATAGTTTTTTATTTCTACCGCGCTCAAAATGTATTCTCCGCCCATTTCTTTGAATTTAGAAACGTTTATGTTCAGCTCTATCGCCTTAGAGTTAAGCTTAGAATAATCGCAGCGTCTGCCCAGTTCGGCGCTGAATACGTAACACTTATTGCCCCATTCGTCAAAATAAATCCTTAAGCCTTCGTCTTTTTCCAGCTCTCCAGCGATTATTTCCCTAAACTCATGCTTGTAATCAAGCGGATATAATTGGAAATACCCGTCCAGCGTAAAAAACCCGTTCATGCCGGCTATAACTGGATACATTCCCACGCTTATTACTCTATATTCTTCGGGGTCTTTGCCTATATGCTCTTTTATCGCTCCGAACAATTCTCTATCGATGTATTGGTTGTATGTTATATAACGCTCTTTGACGGTTTGCCTAAAAAACAATCTTTTGACGTTTTCTAGATATACGTATTGATACGCGTTGTTTGTTACGGCTTCGTAAGCCGTTGTAATGCCGAACGCCAGCAAAAACGCTAAAGCCAAACTTACAGCGCTTTGCAAAGGCTTTTTTATTTTTTCAAAACGGCTTAATAAATAATCAAAAACTCCCCATTCGGCGAGCAAAAACACGCACACGCCGAATATTATGTTCCAAGTTACCGGGTAGCTGAAAAACAGCCTGCGGTATTGAAAGCCTTCCAAAAATCCCAAACGCGTCGAAAGCCAAATGCCCGGCTTGGAAAAATAAAAGCTATTAACAAGCGCGGCAAAAAAGTTATAGCCTAGTAAAATCCAGACGATATTAAGATATTTTTTGTCTTGGGGCGATAAAGTTTTATTTTTTTGTTTAATTATAATACAAACTAAAACCGCCAAAACCGCTATTAAAGCGTATTGCTGAACGGCGACGGCGTGGTAATGCCCGCCAAAAAACAGCGTCAACGCGTCCCAAAACTTACGCTCTCTTATAACGCGTTCCGAACGCATTGATACAAAGTTTTGGAACAAAAGATTGTATATCATTTTAAAGTTGGTTATAAAATATATCCCCAAGATAAGCAAAAACGAGCAATACGCGCCCTTGGCTGTTTTAAAGCCGCTTTTGATATGCAAAATTACCGCGAGTATTAAAAGAAAGGCTAAAATATAATATCCCGTCAAAATCAAGGACGACGAAAGCGCGAAGAAGGCTGCCAAAGCGTAAGACGCCCCGACGTGTTTTCGTTCTATTAAATTCCAAACGGAATAAGCAAGCAAAGCCTGCCCCGACAAACTTGTTCCATAAACCGAAAAAGCGGGCAGATAAGCCAAAATAACCCCGCACAAAAAGGATATATAAGGGCGCCGCCCTTGAAAGATTTTGTTAAAAAGCAAGTATATTCCCAAAAAACCGACTGCTCTTACCCAAAAATCGTTAAAGAAAAAAGCCCAAAACGGATCAAGAATCATATAAACGAAAACTTGTATAGGGGAAAACACATTTACAGAGCCTACAGGAAGCCCGTTCATAACTTCGGGGATATTGCCGTCTAAACTGAATAGATATTTTCCGGACAGCTTATAAAAAAATATCTCGCTGTCCCATGTGTCGAACATAAAGATATAGCTTTCCTTGCCTAAAATCAAATTAGGCAAAATGTATAAAAAAACCAAAAAAACGCCCCAAAAGATATAGCTTGAGAAAATTTTCTTTAACGGCGTTAAAACTTTTGAAACCGTTTTTTGCGTTTTAGTCCGCATCGCTAATCCTTAACTTTCGGGCAAGACGCTTGAGACGCGTTATTTTGCCCTATATATTTTTTGTCCCCGCCGAAAATAAAAATTTTGCGGGTAAAGTAGTTAAAAACCAAAACAAACAGCGTTATAGCTGTTTTGACTATCCAATAGTTTATTTTAAGCTTTTCAAAAAACGCCCACATGCCCAGCGTGTGCGTAAAAAAACCTATTGCCGACAAAACGAAAAACAACGCCGCGCCGCCCGCGGTCTTGGCGAAGCCTTTTTCTTGGAACACGAAATTTACGCTCAAAATATAATTAACTATTACGCCCGCTAAAAAACCTAAGCTTGTCCCTAAAACAGACGAATATCTTGCTATCCGGTCTTTTTTTAGGCCGCTTTGCAAAAACACGTTTAGAAGGTTATAAGAAAAAACTTCTTTGTTTAGCGAAAAAATAACGAGCGCCATTGCCGACATATCGACTAATGCGGCAATTCCGCCCGCCGCCAAAAACTTTATAATCTCCCAAGCTTTAGGGTATTCTTGAGAAAAAGCGTTAATCCTATTTTTGATTTTTTGAAGCATTCTAAAATATCTTCTTTGGTAAAATAAACTTCAAATAAGATTATTTCCCAATTTTTTGAAAATAAAGGTTATTTTATTCTTATCTTGTAAATCTTGTAGTTTTTGTTGATTTTTTTGATATAGTTGGAAGTTTCCTTAAAAGGTATATAATCCAGCGTCTTGCCGTCTTTGGAATATTCGGGGTTAGAAAGCCAGCTTGACACGTTGCCTTCACCGGCGTTATACGCGGCAAGCGCGGTCTCGTAATTTTCAAATTTTTTGAGCATTTTGCCGTAGTAGCACGTCCCAAGGCGGATATTGATTTCGGGGTCAAAGAGCATTTCGGTGGTAAAGTCTTGTATTCCTAACTCGTAAGCCAGCATAAGCGCGGTAGAAGGCATAAGCTGCATAAGCCCTATCGCGCCTGAGCGGGAAACGGCTTTTGGGTCGAAAGAGCTTTCGGCCCGCATAATAGAATAAATCATGGCTTTGTCCACGCCGAATTCGTTAGAATATTTCCCGACGTAGTCTTGATACTTTAAGGGATAAGAAAAAGCCACATAAAAATTCGCGGCAGCAAGCCCGAAAAACACCGCCGCCAAAAACAATATTATATACAACTTATAAAGACTAAAATACTTTTTCAAGTCAGTCCCAATTCTCGCAATAGATTGCGGTAATGAGTTTTTATTTGCTCTACAAACTCTTGTTCGCCGCCGTCGTTGCGTATTATTACGTCGGCGATCTTTTCTCGCTCTTTTTCGCTGGCTTGGTTGCTTAAAATATTATATGCTTGCTGTTCGCTTATATTATCGCGCCTAATCAGCCTTTTTATTCTTGTTTCGGGTTCGCTCGAAATAGTCCATATCCGATCGAAAACTTCGACCATGCCTATTTCTATGAGCAAGGGTATGACCACAAACACCACGGGCAAGTCTTGGAGCGAATTGAGCTTGTCTATAATGCTTTGCTTGATTAAGGGATGGATTAAAGAATTAAGAAGCTTTACCCTTTCTTTGTCCGCAAAAACGTATTCCCTAAACTTGCGGCGGTCCAGCTCGCCGTTTGCGTCAAAAAACTCTTCACCGAAAGCTTGCATTATCCTTTTTTTGCCTTCGGTCGACGCCGTAACTTCCCGAGACACAATGTCGGCGTCTATGATATACGCCCCTAAAGATTCCAAAGTTTTGGATGCCAGCGTTTTTCCCGCGGCTATGCCGCCCGTTATAGCTATCTTTAACATATCTCCGACCTAAATCTCATACCAGTTGTCGCCTACGCCTATGTCCACCTTCAAAGGAACATTTAGACGCATAGCGTTTTCCATCTTGTCTTTTAGGATTTCTATTACTTTAGAAACTTCTTCTTCCTTGGCTTCGACTATTAATTCGTCGTGCACTTGCAAAATAAGGCGGCTTTTTAGGTTTTGTTTTTTGAATTCGCGCCAAACGTCTATCATCGCTATCTTTATCAAATCCGCCGCCGCGCCCTGCATAGGCATATTCATAGCCGCCCGCTCGCCGAACGCTCTTAAAGCCCTGTTGGGAGAGTTAAGCTCGGGGATCCTGCGTTTGCGTCCGCTTGCCAAGGTAACTTCGCCGCTTTTTTTGGCGGTTTCCACGCTTTGACGCATAAACTCTTTGACGCGCGGGTAGTTTTCGAAATATTTTTGAATGTATTTATGAGCCAAAGACACTGGTATGTCCAAGTTTTTGGCAAGCCCGTAATCGCTTATGCCGTAAATTATGCCGAAGTTTACCGCTTTTGCTTGCCTGCGCATTACCGGCGTAACAAGCTCCGGCGGGACTCCGAAAACTTCGGACGCCGTGCGGGTATGAATGTCTTGGTTGTTTTTATACGCTTCTATCAGCTTAGGCTCGCCTGAAAAATGGGCAAGCAGTCTCAATTCTATTTGCGAATAGTCCGCCGTTACCAATTTGTAACCGGGCCGCGCCACAAACGCCCGCCTTATTTCTTTGCCTTCTTCGTCTCTTACGGGTATGTTTTGCAGGTTGGGCTCTATGCTGGACAGCCTTCCCGTAGCCGTTACGGTTTGTCTGAACTCGGTATGCACTACGCCGTCAAGATCGGCTACCTTTTTCAGCCCTTCTACGTAAGTGCTGTTGAGCTTGGATATGGCGCGATATTTTAGAATATATTCTATTATCGGGTGCTCGCCTTTGAGCTTTTCCAAAGCTTCCGCGTCGGTGGAAAAAGCTTTGGTCTTGGTGGTTTTGGCGGGGCTTAATTTGAGTTTGTTGTATAATATCTCGCCAAGCTGTTTGGGCGAATTGACGTTAAACCTTTCTCCCGCTAGCTCGTATATCTTTTCCGTTATATCTTTTAATGCGTCGTTGTATTTTTGGTTGAGCTCGTCTAGAATTTTTAAATCAAGCTTAAAGCCCGCCTTTTCCATATCAAACAAAACGTCGCTCAAAGGCAGTTCTATGTCGTAATACAGCGGCTTAAATTTCTCTAGATCGGGCATAATGTTTTGCTTGATGCGATACAAACTCGCGGCAGGAAACTTTTCGTCGCAATTGTAGTTAGACAAAAGCTTCTTTAAGGACGAAACGCCCGCGCCCCCTTCGACTATATAGCACGCAAGCCCTACGTCAAACACGCCTTTTATTTGGACGCCTTTTTTGTCCAAATAATGCCTTAAGTTTTTGTAATCATAGACTATTTTTTCTATATCAGGGTCTTCCAAATACGGCTTTAAGTAACTTGACGCCGTCTCGAAAGACACGCTTTCCCCCAGCAATGTATCCGCCAAGATTATTTTATATTCGGTTTTATCGTCAACAGCCACGCTTATGTCGTTTTCCCAGACGATACTAAAGCCTTGGCTTAAATTTAGTTTTTTAAGCTCTTCAAGCGTTCTTATCACGATTAAGTTTACGCTCTGGTCGGCTGGAATTTGGTTGATTATAGCTTCTTTGACTTCTGGCAGGAAGATGTCTTTTTTTAACAGGCTTTTAAATTTGAGCTTTTCAAACTGCTCTTTGACGCGCGCGCTGAACGGAAAAGGATACTCAAAATCCGATAATTCAAAGTCATACGGCGCTTGGTCGTTGATTTTGGCAAGCTCATAAGAAAGATATGCCGATTGCTTGCCGGCTTCAAGCTTTTCTCTTAATTTTCCTGTAATTTGGTCTATATTAGCGTAAAGCTCGTCTAAAGAGCCGTAGTCCATTATCAGCCTTAACGCCGTCTTCTCGCCTATTCCGCTGATGCCCGGGATATTGTCCGATTGATCCCCGCAAAGCGCTTTAAAATCCACGACTTGATTAGGCGTTATGCCGTATAAATTTTTTAGCTCGGTTTCGTCTATCTCGATAACTTCCGAAATGCCTTTTTTGGTCAAGAACACTTTGACGCGGTCGTTGATAAGCTGCAAGGTGTCTCGGTCGCCCGTCAATATAACGCATTCGCAGCCCGCTTTTTTTGAAATAGTCCCTATTAAGTCGTCCGCCTCATAGCCTTTTTTTTCGACTATCTTTATGCCCATGCATTGAAGCAATTCTTTAACTAAGGGCAATTGCGAAGCAAGCTCGGCGGGCATTTTTTTACGCGTGGCTTTATACTCGGTATACATAAGATGCCTGAAAGTCGGATGAGCCAAGTCAAAACACACCGCCATATATCTTGGCTTATATTGGGTTATGGCTTTTAGAAGCATAGTGGTAAAGCCGTAAACCGCGTGGGTGTAGCTGCCTTGGTCGTCCGTCAAAGGCGGGAGAGCGTAAAACGCCCTGTTGAGCAGGCTGTTGCCGTCTATTAACACTAATTTTTCGGTAAATTCTAATTTATCCATAATAGTTATTATAACACAATAATTAGTTTAACCGAATAAAAAGCCCGTCAAAATAAAAAAGCCCCTTTAAGAACATCGGGGCTTTTTTTGATTTTTAGGTTTTAAAAATATTCGGTTTTATTGCTCTTTTTGGGATTGGTCAGGGTTGTGCAAGTCTGGAGTTTGGCTTTCTTTAGAGCCTTCGGTCAAGTCCAATTCTTCCAGCCCGCTGTCTTGGTCTACCTTGGGCTTGACTATTACGCCCAAAATAACTAAAACCGCCAAAATTCCGCTTATTACTTCCTGCACAAAAGGCGCGTCTATCTGTATGCCCATTCTGGATAGAATGGTTTGGACGACCAGCAATATCGCCGCGCTTAAGCTCATCCAAAAACCGTAAGTGCGATAAACACTGTTATTCTTTTGGCTCATCTTTTACCCCTTCTTTTAGAAGATTTTTTACGGGTTTATTAAGTTTTTGTTTTATCTCCGCCACGTCGTCTTTAATTTGGCGGACGATTCCTAAATTTTCGCTAAGCGATTTTATGGCGGATTGATACTTGGCTTCGCGCGCCTTGCTCTCTTTGAGCTGGTAGACCAAAAGCACGCAAAACAAAACCGCCCATAATCCGTTAGCGGCGGCCATCTTGATAAGCTCTTCCCACATATTTTGTCCGCTCCGTTTTAGATTAAAACTTTTAGTCGCTTCTTGCTTCCAAAGCGTTTAGGAGTTTGCGGTAATAATAAGTATCCAAGGATTCTTTAACTACAGGATTGGTTTCGGCAAATTTTATGGCTTCTTTTTTGGGGATACCGCTTAAATAATCCAAAAGGTATTCAAACTTCTTTTGCTGCTTTTGTTTTTCTATTTCTTGCTCTATCTCGGCAAGCCCGGCCGTCTTGTTTTTTAGAATTTTGTATTGTCCCAAAGTCAAGTCTTGCTCGGCCTTTAGTTTGTCGATGTTGTATTGGGCTTGTAATTTCGCAAGCTCGTTGTTGTATTTTTGGACTTCCTTAATCTTTTGCTCGCGTTCTTGCTTAAGCTCGTTGATTTCTATGGCAAGCTTAGCAGCGTATGTGATATCCAAATCGTTCATCGCCGCTTGTTTTTTTGCTTCCAAATCGGCGATCTTATAATCTATCTCCGCCGCTTGCTCTATATAAGAGTTTCGCGCTTGGGCGATTTCCTTAGCTTTTTGAGCGTCCAATTCCTTTTCCATCAAAACCGCTATGGAAGAGCGGGCAAGCCCGCGCTTTAGGGCTTGAGCAGCCACGTCTTTTTTGGCTTGGTCATAGCTTTGTGTTATGTTTTGCTCTTTTTGGACAAGCGCGTCGTAAAGCTGTTTTTTGTAGTCTTCTAGATTTTTTTGCTGGTTAATCGCGTCCTGCTCTATGGCTTTGGACGATTTGTTGTAATACTCGGCTAAAGAGCTTTTAGCAAGCTCTTCTATCTCTTGGTCGCTCAAAGGCCTGTATTCCATCCTTTCCAGCTCAAGCTCAGGCAGCTTAATATCGTGGGTTGGTGAAAGCGTAAATTGACGATCGATTTTGTCAAGCTCTTCTTTCAGGGCTTTGTCGTTGTCCGACGTGGTCTTTATGGAATAAATCGGCGTGATTTTAGGTTGGTTGTCCGTCGGACTTATTTTGTCGGATAGGTTCTTTAGAAGTTTTTGAAAGTCTATTGCCATTATATACCCCTTTGTAGAAATTGATTAATTTGTCGCGTCTTACCCGCCAAAAAATTTCTTTGGGCGTCAAAAACTCGTATTTTGAGTTTTTCATTTTAGCTGTCTTAACCTGCCTTTTACGCTCTCTACGGCAAAGGCGTTGGTCTTGGCTAGTATGTCGCTCATAGAAACAAGCCTGCCCTCGAAGTTTTCGGGCGAATTTTTGCCGATGATATATTTCCGCTCGACGATAATA
>DATCKP010000115.1:0-4912 GCA_036562165.1 Clostridia bacterium | reverse complement strand
TACCATAGGAGGTCTTTTGGGATACTTACTGTATTTAGTATTCAAACCGTTAATAAATAAAATCATGTCCCACTTAGAGTAAATTGCACAAGGGACTCATTATCTTAGAAAAGTCAGAGAACATATTATTCTCATCATAAGAGATGAAGTCGATATGTTCCCGCCTACCGATAGTGCAAAAAGTGCCGATGACGTGTTTCCGACTACCGACAATGTAAAAGACATCAATCCACCCCGCTCGTTGCATGTTGAGTGCGTCACAACGATAAAACGGCCGCTCTAGACAGCGCCAAAAAAATAACCGCGCTTGGAGAACGAATTATTCATTTCGGTCACGGTAAGCCCGCGAAAAACAGAATATGGGTAAAAAAAGATAAATAAATGTAAGGTTTAATGGCGCGCTGTGGACTTTTGTCTACAGCGTCTTTTTTTATATTAAAATACACTGAAAGAAAAATAACGGTCGTTAAAAAATTGCTAGAAAAGCAAAAAAATAGCGGGGCGCAAAAGAAAACATCTTTAAAGCGCTGCATAGTATGTAATATCAATTACAAAGCGTCATAATAATGGCGCTTTTTTAGGAAGGTATTTATGTGCGGGATTGCAGGTTGGATTGATTTTAATCGCAATTTAAAAAATAACAAAGACGTTATAGACAAAATGACAATTACCTTGGCTCGCAGAGGGCCTGACGCGCAAGGCATATTTTTGAAAGAAAACGCGTGCTTAATGCATCGAAGGCTCATCGTTATTGACCCTGAAAACGGCATACAGCCAATGACAATAAAAAAGGGCGATACCAGTTATACGATTGTTTACAACGGAGAGCTATATAACACAAATGAGCTTCGCGACGAGCTTTTAGCTTTTAAGTACCAATTCAGAGGGCATTCAGATACCGAGGTTTTGCTGACTGCGTTTATACATTGGGGCGAATCGTGTCTAGAAAAGCTGAACGGAATCTATGCTTTTGGAATTTGGAACGACAAAACTAATACTTTGTTTTTAGCCCGCGACAGAATGGGGGTTAAGCCGCTGTTTATATATTCCTATCCTGACGGCATTATTTTTGGTTCAGAGTTAAAAACTTTACTAGCCAATCCATTAGTCAAGCCTGTAATTGATAATGACGGTCTTAAGGAAATTTTCCTTTTAGGGCCTGGCAGAACAAGCGGCAATGGAGTTATAAAGGGCGTCGGCGAGCTAAAACCCGGAGAATTTTTGGTCTTTAACAAAAATATGGGATGTAAAATCCGTAAATATTGGAGTTTAAGGGCAAATGAACATACCGACGATATCAAAACCACCATTGAGAAGACTCGTTTTTTAATTACCGACGCGGTTAAGCGTCAACTTGTATCCGATGTGCCGTTATGCTGCTTTTTGTCCGGCGGGCTTGATTCCAGCGTTATTTCAAAAATAGCTTCCGATAGTTATTTATCTGAAAATAAAGGAACGTTTCATACTTATTCGGTCAATTATGTTGACAATAAACAATTCTTTGTAAAAAGCATTTTTCAACCTAATTCAGATGAAGAATATATCCAAATGATGGTAAATGAGATAGGTTCTCGGCACCACGAAATATTGCTTGAAAACGAAGACTTGGAAAAGCATTTAAGAGACGCGGTGATTGCCCGCGATTTGCCTGGAATGGCGGATGTGGATTCTTCATTGCTTTTATTTTGCAAAGAGATAAAAAAGGAATTTACGGTCGCGCTTTCGGGAGAATGCGCTGACGAAATTTTCGGCGGTTATCCGTGGTATTACAATAAGGATATTTTATATAAAGACACCTTCCCTTGGTCTCAAGCTTTGGATTTAAGGCAAAGCATTTTAAAACAGGGCTTGCTTAAAGACGGGGAAGAATATGTCAAACAGCAATTCAGCGATACCATTAACAATACTGACACCTTGCCTAGCGAAGGAGAATTTGAAACCCGTATGAGGCAAATGTTTATGTTGAATTTGAATTGGTTTATGCAGACATTGTTGGACAGAAAAGACCGAATGAGTATGTATAGCGGGCTAGAGGTAAGAGTGCCGTATTGCGACCATCGATTGGTAGAATACGCCTATAATATGCCTTGGGATTTTAAGTTCTATAACGGCAGAGAAAAAGGAATTGTAAGGGAAGCAATGAGGGCCATTTTGCCGGACGAAATAATATGGCGCAAAAAAAGCCCGTATCCCAAAACGCACAATCCTAAATATTTAAACGCTGTTAAGACAAGTCTGCAAAAAATTCTAAATGATTCGGATTCTCCCTTGGCGCGGTTGATCAACAAGCAAAAGGCGCAGGAAATTATCGATTCCGATGGAAAGTCTATTTCAACGCCTTGGTATGGTCAGCTGATGACCGGCGCGCAGTTGATGGCGTATTTAATTCAAGTTGATATCTGGATGAGAGAATATAAAATTGAGATAGCGTAAAAGATATGGAGTTTTTACACTAATCCGTGAAAACGACTGCACTAATGACGAGTTAGAAGCCTATATTTTTTAAAGCGTTTATAATGCTTTAATTAAACAATTCGTCCATATTGTTTTTAAAGCTGATATTCATTTACTTTGATTTAATAAAAAAAATGATAAAAAACATAATATTGTATTGACATATAAAGTTCTATATAGTATAGTTCTATATAGAACTATTTATTATTTTTTAGGAGGTAATTAAAACGAAAACTTACGGAGGTTTTCTTTTATCCCAAATTCGGAATCTTAGCGGACGAGTGTTTGAGAAGCTGTTAAAAGATAGCGGCGTCGATATTTTTAATGGCGCGCAAGGCCGCATACTTTATGTTCTGTGGGAGCGGGGGCAGTTAACGATTACTGAGATTGGGCAGTTGACTTCGCTGGCTAAAACGACACTAACTAGCATGCTCGACAGAATGGAAGCAAACGGTTTAATAGAAAGAATACCGGACCCCAAAAACCGTAGGCAGATTTTGGTATCGGTGACAGAAAAAGCAAAAAGTTATCGTGAAAAATACGAGCTAGTGTCCAATAAGATGAGCGAAATATTTTATGAAGGTTTCACAAACGATGAGATAATCGCTTTTGAAAACCAACTTAGAAGAATCATTAAAAATCTTGAAAAAGAAGGAGTATGAATAATGGAAAAAATTTCTATAGGACCTGAAAACAGATTGTGTCCGCAAACATTGTTTATTTATGGCACTTATAAAGAGGACGGAACGCCAAACTTCGGTTTGTTCTGCTGGTTTAGCTATTGTTGGGACGGCGAATTGGGGGTTATGGCTTGCATTGCAGGCGAAAAAATGACTAAAGATCGTATTCGCGCAAACAAAGTATTTTCCGCTAACCTTGTCACCGAATCCATGCTTCCTCTTGCTGATTATTTAGGCAATACGGAAGGATATAAAAAGGAAAAAATGGACATACCGATTGAAGTCGAACGCGGCGCGGTATTAAACGTTCCCGTATTAAAAAACAGTTCGTGGGTCTTTGAGCTTGAAGTCAAGCATTCCGTGCAGCTGCATGACGCCGAAATCTTTATCTGTAAAATCCGCAACACTTTAGTTGCCAAAGAACTTAAGGATAACTCCATAAGCGTAGAAGAAAGGTTGCGCTTAGCAGCGCCTGTAATATGGGTAGGCGAGGGTGAGTATTATACGCTTAATTATTCAGCCTTGGGAAAAACGGGGGATTGGAAGGATTTGGATAGAAAATTAATTAAATAAAGGCAGGAAAATTTTATGAACGCTAATATTTAAACGATTCTTTTTATTGAAGATATAGAAAAAATGTTTTAAATCTTTAAAAACATCTTGGGTTTAAAACCGATTAGGACACCGAATAGATTATTTAAGAAAACCCATCCCGCTTTTTTAATTTTTAAAGTTTAAGAAGTTAAAACGCTTTAAATTATCAACAATTTTTGTTAACATAAAATTGCTCCATAAATACAGGTCTTCAAGATTATTGATTTTATAGGTCTTCCCGATATGAGATATCAAACGGAGAAAACTATGGATATTATTAGAATTATATTAAAAGTCGTAATGTGGCTTTTAATAGCGGGTTTTGGGTGTAATCTTATATTGCAAACGATAAGCTATTCCTTTTATAAGAACGCGAAAAAGATGAAAGATATTATTTCGGCTCCGCAATTTATTCAATTTAATGATTCATTAACCGGTTATGACAACAACCTTGATTTGGTAGATAGCAATAAGGTAGTATTGTTTTTTGGCGGCTCAAATTATATCGCATACAATTCTGTCGGCAAATTTTCCTCAAAATTTAATTGCCCGTTTATTTCCGCAGATTATTATGGAACGCAGGGCAGCAAAGGCAATATGAATATAAAATCAATGAAGCAACAGCGGAAGATTTATATGAATGGACAAAAGGGCGTTATCCCGCTAGCGAAATTATAATAATTGGTCATAGCTATGGGGCGGGGATTGCAGCGTATTTAGCAAGCGTTAGGGAATGCCGCTGCTTGGTTATTGCCGCGGGATATAGAGATGTTTCGGATTTATACAATAAAATTATTCCTATTTTCTGGGGACCGTTTAAGGTGTTTATTTCAAATAACATCCGCGCCGCAGATTACGCAAAAAACGTAAAATGCCCGGTTTATATTATCGGCTCTACAGCCGACAAAGTGTTAAATGCGTCTTTGCAGGAAAAGCTTTCGCGCTGTTTTAAAAATTCGCAAACAAAAATATTTGAGAATCTCGCCCACGAAGATTATTTTTATTCTGATGATGTGATTAATTATATTAACCAGATAATCGCATAGATATTCAGCTTAAAGACGCTTAATGAATTAGGTTTTGTTATTTTTTTACATCGCGTTTTGCATAAAAATATTCTTTTATATATACAAACTTTTTTCTTATATGGTATGATATTATACAATATTTTATCGCGTTTGATT
>DATCKP010000114.1:0-2325 GCA_036562165.1 Clostridia bacterium | reverse complement strand
CAAAAAAATATATATCTTATATTGTTACAAAAATTAAAAAAATTTTAACAAAATTTTAATTTTGTTTTAATCGGAGATTTTTTATCCTTATGGTATAATTTTTTATGGAAAATACATCTATAGGAGATTCGGGCGATGAATTTAACCGCTTTATTCGCTTCCACCTTTTGGGAACAATTTGTAGAACTATTTGCTGGCATGGGAGTGGCGGCCGGCATATGTCTTGTCCTTGGCTTGATTCTTTGCATAATTGAGATTTTTCAGCCCGGATTCGGCATTTTTGGCGCATTGGGAACAATTTTGATAATAGCGGGCTTGGTCATAAGAATGCTCCAAGGCGGCACGTTATTAATGCTGTTTATAATGATATTTATTATCATAATAATTCTTATGACCGCGTTTATGATAATGGTTCGCTCTATGAAATACGGTTGGCTTTCCCGCACGGAACTAATTCAATCCGGCACCGCGGTTAATCCAGTCCGCTCGGACGCAACCGACGATTACAGCTATCTATTATCAAAGACCGGAAAGACTACTACGCCCTTAAGACCCAGCGGAAAAGCGGTTATTGACGATAAAGAATACGACGTTGTCGCCCAAGGGGCGTTTATCGAAAAAGGCGTAGAAATTAAAGTCGTAGAAGTTGAAGGCGTTCGTATAGTTGTCAGAGCAAAAGAAGAAAATTAATTTGTTGTTATTTTAAAGAAGCGTTTTTGATAGGGCTTGTTTCTTGCGCGCTTTTCACAAGTTTTTATTAATTTTGGCAAACAATAGGATTGCTATTGTTTTATAAAAATCAAAAAATTTTAAGGAGTGTAACAAAAAAATGCAACCTTGGGCTTGGATTGTTATCAGCGTAGTCGCGTTATTATTAGTTTTTATCACCGCAATTTTCCCTATGGGCACTTGGTTTACCGCTGCTATTTCCGGGGCTTATGTATCCGTAGGCAAGCTCATAGGAATGAAATTAAGGAGAATCAAATATAAGACCATAGTAGACGCTTTCATCAGAGCCAGAAAAGCTGGTCTAAATATTGATATCGAAGATTTGGAAACGCATTATATGGCGGGTGGCAACGTTATAAGAGTCGTGGACGCGTTGATAAGCGCTCACAGCGCGAATATAAAATTGACGTTTGACGCGGCGCGCGCGATCGACCTTGCGGGCAGAGACGTGTTTAATGCCGTAAAAATGAGCGTTAACCCTAAAGTTATCGAAACGCCTATGATTTCGGCGGTGGCGAGAGACGGCATCGAAGTTAAAGTTAAAACACGCATAACCGTGAGAGCTAACATCGGAAGACTCATAGGCGGCGCGGGCGAAGAGACTATTATCGCGCGCGTAGGCGAAGGCATAGTCACTACCGTAGGCTCTTCTAATTCGCACAAGGACGTTTTGGAAAATCCCGACCTTATCAGCAAAACAGTATTAAACAAAGGTTTGGATTCCGGAACGGCGTTTGAAATTTTGTCTATAGACATAGCGGACGTGGACGTAGGAAGAAACATAGGAGCGCAATTGCAAATAGACCAAGCAGAAGCCGACAAACGCATTGCGCAAGCTAAAGCGGAAGAAAGAAGAGCTATGGCTATCGCGCTTGAGCAAGAAATGAAGGCTAAGACTCAAGAAATGCGCGCTAACGTGCTTGCTGCAGAAGCCGAAGTTCCTAAAGCTTTGGCAGAAGCGTTTAGAAAAGGCAATCTTGGCGTATTTGATTATTATAATCTGCAAAACATTATTGCCGACACTAATATGCGCAACAGCTTAGGCGGAGCAGACAAAGATTCCAAGAAAAAGGAAAATCATGATTAAGATGTTTTTATCGACCGACGTTCCGATTGAGGGAATTGTAATAGTCCTTGTTGGGATGTTCGTTACTTTGGCAGTTGTGGTTTTTATAATAACCAAATATTTTCCCAACCAAGATTCCAAAAAAAATGTGTTTGGTCAATTCAAACAAGATACTCAATCAAAAACGCAGACATATTCAATGCCTTTTAAGTTAAGGCCGATATACTTGGAGCGAATAGACGAAGGCTTAAAAAAATTAGCGCAAGGCGAAGACATTGTATATGAAGACGAAGACGAAGAAGACTATTTAGATGAAGAAGACTTTATAGATGACGAAGAACTAGAAGAAAAAACGGAAGAAGATATTTGGGCTTTGGATAAGGTTCAATCTAAGCCGCTGGCTGAAGGCTTTAGTCCATTCAGACAATATGAAAACAGCCAAGAAACCAAAGACAACAGCGCTAAATTATCTTATAACGCGTATCAAAACAAAATCGAAACCCAAAAAGTCAAAAAGGACGACCATAAAG
>DATCKP010000113.1:0-12614 GCA_036562165.1 Clostridia bacterium | reverse complement strand
AATGCTCGTAAGTTTTTATCATTGAGCTTACGACCAGATTAGTTTTGTCCTTAGGCAAGTCGTCGTCCGTTTGGATAATTAGTTTTTCAGCAGGTTCTACGTAAATCTCGTTGTAAATGTCCAAAGCCAGCCCCATACAGTCAAAACCCGCCCCTAAATTCGCGCTGGTGGCCGGCACTTTAATTTTTATCATAGCAGTTCCTTTAATTGCAAAGTTTTAGCGTCCTCTAGGTATTTTGTGTCTTTTATATAAGGTTCTAAATAGCCTATTTTGTAATTCGCCGCGGCGACAGCGCATTTTAAAATTTCTTGTATGTCATCGCCATTTTTTAACCGTTCAAGCGACGCGGCTACCATCGAATCGCCCGCTCCCGTGGTGTTTATTATGTTATCATGGCTCATTCGGGCGCTGTATGCTCTTTTGCCGTCCGTAATCAACGCGCCGTCTCCGCCCATTGATAATAATATGTATTTAACGCCGTATTGGTTTATTAAATTTACGCACTCGCTTACGATTTCGTTTTCTGATTGATAATGTTTGCCGGTCAAAGCGTTAAACTCAAAGATATTAGGCTTTATCATCAAAGGTTTCGCCGCGATTCCTTCCTTTAGGGCTTCGCGGCTGGAATCCAAAACGCATTTATCCCCGCCGGCGATATTAATAAGCTTTTTATAAACGTCGCTGGATGCTCCTTGCGGCAACGAACCGCTTATTACAATATACTCGGCATCTTTTGCCAAGGACTCAAACTTTTGTATAAAAATATCTTCTAATTGCTTGTTTACAGGCTCGTAAGAGCCGCTGTATTCTGTAATATTGCCGTAAGCGTCTATTACTTTTTTGTTTATTCTGGCTTTGCCTTTTGTCAATACGTAATGCCCTTTTACTCCGTGCTTGTTAAGATAGGTCTCGAAAACGTCTTTGGATTCTTCGGGCATAAACATAAGGCATTGCGCGTCAAGCCCTATGTTTTTTAAACTGATAGCAACATTAACACCCTTTCCTGCTGGCAGAACAAGGGTGTTATCGGTGCGGACATATTCGTCGATGCAAACGTTAGCACAAACTGTTAAGATCATTTTAGTCCTTTATATTTATTTTCAAGCTTGGTTTTTGCGCGGTGATTTTGCCCGCGCAAAAACCAAGCGTAAACTGCATTATTCTTCTTCGGCGCTCTTCTTATACGGCGAAGCGGCTATTATTCCGGGTATCAAGTTGGCAGGAACTTCTTCGTAACGCTCAAACTTGCTGGTAAAGCTGCCCCTGCCTTGAGTCATACTGCGCAAATCAGTAGCGTATTTGAACATCTCCGCCAAAGGCGCTTCGGCGTTGATAATCTGCTTGCCGTCTTCCAAAGTCATACCCAAAATCCTGCCGCGTCTTCTGTTCATATCGCCCAAGATGTCGCCTAGATAGCTTTCGGGAACGGTTATTTTGTAGCTGTATATCGGCTCAAGTATGGTAGGCGACGCTTCGGACATTCCTTTCTTAAACGCGAGCGACGCCGCGATCTTAAACGCCATTTCGGAAGAGTCTACTTCGTGATAGCTTCCGTCTTGAAGCGTGCATTTGATGTTTACTACAGGATAGCCTGCAAGCACGCCTCTTGTTCGGCTTTCCTGCAAGCCTTTTTCTACCGCGGGTATGTATTGTTTAGGAACGCTGCCGCCTACGATGGTTTCGGTAAAGAAGAAGTCGCCTTCGTAATACGGCTCAAACTTGATTATGCAGTGTCCGTATTGACCGTGACCGCCCGATTGCTTCTTATGCTTGCCTTCGGCTACGGCTGTCTTTTTAATCGTTTCGCGGTAAGGCACTCTAGGATCGGATAACTTGGCTTCTACGCCGAATTTGTTTTTGAGTTTCTTTACCAATACGTCTACCTGAGTTTCGCCCAAGCCGCTTATTAAGGTTTCGGAGGTCTCGGAGTTTCGTATTACCTGAACGGTAGAGTCTTCTTCTATCAGCTTGGACAGACCGCTGAAGACTTTTTCTTCTTCGCCCTGTTTTACGCAGTTAACCGCCATGGTAAACACAGGCTCGGGCAGTTTCACAGGGTCTAATA
Source organism: Clostridia bacterium (assembly GCA_036562165.1). GTDB lineage: Bacteria > Bacillota > Clostridia > Christensenellales > DUVY01 > DUVY01. Next base: position 10,548 of record DATCKP010000113.1, on the reverse strand, counting down.
CTATTTTAGCGCCGTCCGTAATCGTGTCGCCCGTGCGGGTATATTGGAGCTTTGCAAACGCCCCGATATCGCCCGGGCCTAAAGCGTCGACGGGCTCTTGTTTTTTGCCCTTCAGCGTAAATAACGCTCCGCATTTTTCGGCTTTGTCGGCGTTAACGTTGTATAAGTTAGCGCCCGTTTTTAATGTTCCGCATATAACCCTAAATAATGTAAGTTTTCCTACGAACGGGTCGGATATCGTCTTAAAGACTTGGCATACAAGCCCGTTGTTAGAATCCGCCGTCAGCTCTATTTCTTGACCGTCCTTTTTTGCCTTAAACTTCTTGGAAGCAGGGCCGGGGAACAGTCTTATTATCTGGTTGAGCAAGTTTATTATGCCCTTGTTGGTATACGCGCTGCCTGCTAAAACGGGTATAGCGTCGGCTGCTTCTATTCCTTTGGCAAGGCCCATAGCAATTTCTTCTTTGGTCAGCTCGTCGCCGTCAAAATATTTTACCATCAAATCGTCGTCGTTTGAAGCGGCTACTTCTTTTAGGTTTTCTTTTAAGCTGTCAAAATCCGCTTTTAGACGCTCAGGAATAGGTATTTCTTCCCTGCCTGTTTCCTTAAATTCGTAAGCTTTTTCGGAAATCAAGCTTATGTAGCCTTGCATCTTATTGCCTTCCATAATAGGTATCTGGATAGGCGCGATTTTGTTTAGATATTTCGCTTTAAGCGCTTCTACGGTGCCCACGTAGTCGGCGTTTTCTTTGTCCATTTGGTTTATAAATATCATCGCAGGGATACGGTTTTTTAAGCAATATTCCACTGCTTTTTCGGTGCCTACGCTTACTTCGCCGCTAGCGCTGGTTACTATTACCGCGGCGTCGGCTACCTGAAGCGCTTGTATCATTTCCCCTTCAAAATCAAAAAAGCCGGGCACGTCGATTATGTTGATTTTAAATCCGTTCCATTCAAAGTTCGCTGTCGCCAAGCTTATGGATATATGCCTTGCTATTTCTTCGGCGTCAAAATCCATTACTGTGTTTCCGTCGGTTATCTTGCCCATACGGTCTATCGCCTTGGCGCAAAAAAGCATCGCTTCGGCCGTAGTAGTCTTGCCTTCTCCGCTATGACCGATAAGGGCCACGTTGCGTATAGAAGCAGCCTCTCTCATATTTTCCTCCCCTTATTATATATATCGCTGTTTTTATTTTAATATATTTAAATGGTATTTTCAAGGCAATTTTTATTTAATTAGGAAACATTTCAACCTAAATTTGTAATAGCTTGATTATTAAAACATCAAAAAATATCAAAATATTTACTTTTACGACCGCAAAACATAATATCAAAAACAAAATATAATGTTCATAACCTTGACAATAATTGTCAAAAGGAATAGTATTGCTTATTGATACGTAAAAAAAATTTGGAGAAAAATATGAAGTTATTAACTTTAATCCTAAAAAAAGCCGAGCTTCAAGATAAAATTTTCTTAAAGCTGGCTCAAGCCGGTTTCAAAGGCGGCACGGTCGTAGACGGAAAAGGAATGGCCAATACCTTGGCGCATTTAGGAGAAGACGTGCCTATTTTCGGCGGATTAAGACATATCGCTTTGGGCAATATGAACGCGGAAAGCAAAGTTATTATGCTTGTGTTGGAAGATTATCAGCTTCCCGAAGCAAAAAAAATAATAAAAGAAGTAACCGGGGATCTTAACGAACCCAACACCGGCATTATGTTTGTAATAAATATCGAAGAAGTAGAGGGTTATAAGAACTAAAAATGGACTTGAATTTGTATCTTAGTTTAGGCTTGATTTTGGCGGTCGGCTTGCTGAGCAGCAAATTAATGAAGCTGATAAGACTGCCTAACGTGACAGGCTACCTTATCTCAGGCATTCTCATAGGCCCGTATTGTCTTAAATTGCTTTCGCCGACAATGTTGGATTCTTTATCTATTGTTCCCGAAATCGCTTTAGGGTTTATAGCGTTTTCGATAGGCGCGGAATTTAAGCTGTCTTATCTAAAAAAAATCGGCCCGTCCCCTATCGTCATCGCGTTTTTTGAAGGTTTCGGGGCGATGATTTTGTTAGACGCGGTATTGATATTGCTAAGATACGATATTTCTTTTGCATTGGCGCTGGGCGCTATCGCTTCGGCTACAGCGCCGGCTGCGACTTTGATGGTAGTGCGTCAATATAAAGCCAAAGGCCCTGTTACCGACGCTTTGCTGTCCGTAGTCGCTATAGACGACGCAGTGGCGATAATAGGCTTTGGTCTTTCTATGGCCGTAGCTAAGGTCTTAAGCGCGGGCGGCGGCGGATTTGAGATTAAGATGATTTTAGACCCTATGAAAGAAATTTTCGGGGCGGTCGCGCTAGGGGCTTTGGCGGGCGTAATATTGGCGGGGCTTACAAAGTGGTTTACAGGGCGCGGCAACAGGCTTACGTGCGCAATATGCATGATTTTGCTATGCCTTGGCATATCGGTTTGGGCTGGATTTTCTACCCTGCTTTGCTGCATGACGATGAGCTGTTTTTACGTCAATCTGTCCAAAGAATACGACAAAGTGTTTGAGCTTGTGGACAGAATGACGCCGCCTATATTTACTATGTTCTTCGTAATCTCGGGCGCTACGCTAAAACTTGGCGTTCTGCCCAGCGTAGGCGTAGTAGGCGTGATTTACATAATCGTAAGGGTTATAGGCAAATATTTAGGCGCGCTGGCGGGAGCGAAAATATCCAAAGCTCAACCCGCGGTGGCAAAATATTTAGGCTTCGCTCTTGTGCCCCAAGCGGGCGTAGCAATTGGTCTGTCCGCGGTGGCGCTTAATCAATTGCCTCAATTTGGAGTGCAAATTCAAACCGTCGTGTTGTGCGCGACCGTTATATATGAATTGATCGGCCCTGTTATTACTAAACTTGCTCTAAAGGGCGCAAAAGAAATAGAAGAAAAACCGTTTAAGATTAAAAATAAACCCAAACCCCAAAACGCTAACGCGTAAAATAAAACAAGCAGGCTTATTAATAAGCCTGCTTGTTTTAAGTCTTTTTAAAGTTCTTATAACAATATGCAGATTACTCCGCCACGGCCTTCGTTTACGATACGAGAGAGAGTTTTCCGCATCTTTTTCTGAGCTTCTTCGGGCATGGCGTTGAGCTTGTTGGTAAGGCCTTCCTTGACTAATTTGTGCAAGGATTTGCCGAACATTTCGGTTTCCCAAATGCCCTTGGGGTCGTTTTCAAATTCGGATAACAAATACCTTACCAAATCTTCGCTTTGCTGTTCTGTGCCTACTATAGGGCTTACTTCGGTCTCTAAATCGACTTTCATTATATGCAGCGAAGGAGCGCTGGCTTTGAGTCTGACGCCGAATTTAGAGCCTTGGCGGACGATTTCGGGCTCTTCCAAAGTCATCTCTTCAAGCGACGGGCTTACTATGCCGTAGCCCTTTTCTTCGACGTCTTTTAAGGCGGTTTTAAGTTTTTCATATAGGTTGCGGGATTCCGCTACTTGTTTTATGTAAGACATCAGCTTAAAGTCGCTGTCGATTTCGCAGCCGCATTCTTCGCTTAATACCGCATAGAATAAGTTGTCTTTGGCTTTTATGCTGTAGACTACTTTGCCTTCGCCAAGGTTGACGTTGCTTACGATAGGCTTTTCTAGATTGTCGTTGTTAAGATTGATAAGCTCGCCTATAGCGTAATCGCGCATTTTATTGATCTTGCTAGCCAGCTCTTGAGCGTATTTTAGAATGTCTTTTATAACCGAATTGTCGGGCGACAAAGTTTGCAGCCAATTGGGTATTTCGACTTCCAGCTTTCTTATAGGGAATTCCAGCAAGATGGTCTCTAGAATAAGGTTGATTTCTTCCATCTTAAGATTAAGAACGTCGATAGCTAAAACGGCGGTATTATATTTTTCCGCTAAGGCGTTTTTTAATTTGATGGTTTCGCTGGCAAGAGGATTGGTGGTATTGAGAATAATCAAGAAAGGTTTGCCGGCGGCTTTAAGCTCGGCTACCACCTTTTCTTCGGCTTTTACGTAGGCGCTTCTAGGAATTTCCGTGCCTATCGTGCCGTCGCTGGTAATGAGAATACCTATGGTAGAATGCTCGGCGATTACCTTGCGGGTGCCGAGTTCTGCCGCTTCTTCAAAAGGCATTTCGGCGTCGCTCCAAGGGGTTTTTACCAAGCGTGGTTTGGAATTTTCGGTATGGCCTTGGACGCCTTCTACCAAATAACCTACGCAGTCTACCAAGCGGACTTTGATTTCGATATTATCCCTTATTTTGATTTTGGCGGCTTCGTTGGGAACGAATTTGGGCTGGGTGGTCATTATGGTTTTGCCCGCCGCCGCTTGCGGAAGCTCGTCGATCGCGCGTTCGCGGACGTTTTTGTTGGTTATGTTAGGAATTACCAAAGCTTCCATGAATTTGGTTATGAACGTCGATTTGCCTGCTCTAACGGGTCCGACTACGCCTATATATATGTCGCCGTTAGTTCGGGTAGCTATATCTTGATAAAGGTCAAAATTCTCCATACTATACTCCTCGCATATTTTGGTATAATTAATTATATGAACGCGCGTCGCAAGGATATGACTAATAATATGGCGTTTTTGAAGGTTTTTGGGAGATGGGGGAAAAAGATTTCATTTATTTATTAGCTTTGAAGCATAAATATTCTTCGCTAACTTATTCAATAAACCTTGTTTAGACGGTCGTGTCGGCAGGCTTATTTATTTTTTAGTTAACGCCCGCATTGTTTGCGTTTCGTTGTTCTTTTAAGGGCTTATTAAAGAGTTTAACAGGCAAATGCTTTTATTTATAAAAAAATCATTCTAAAAACAAAAAAGCGCGATCTTAAATAAATCGCGCTTTATAAATTTGGTGGGCAGGGGTGGATTCGAACCACCGAAGCCAGAGGCGGCAGATTTACAGTCTGCTCCCTTTGACCGCTCGGGAACCTACCCATAATTTTCTGGAGCTGGCGAATGGAATTGAACCATCAACCTGCTGATTACAAGTCAGCTGCTCTGCCAGTTGAGCTACGCCAGCAAGTGGTGCCTCGGGGCGGAATCGAACCACCGACACGAGGATTTTCAGTCCTCTGCTCTACCAACTGAGCTACCGAGGCAAGCTCTGGCGTCTCTATCAAGTTTAAAATGTCCGCTTTTAAAAAATTTATGCCAAAGATTTTGATCTTGGCAGCCGCTTTTATTGGCGACCCGGAAGGGGCTCGAACCCTCGACCTCTAGCGTGACAGGCTAGCGTTCTAACCAGCTGAACTACCGGGCCATTTTGGTGGGCCTTCAGGGACTTGAACCCCGGACCGATCGGTTATGAGCCGAGCGCTCTAACCAACTGAGCTAAAGGCCCATATGCATTAGCTCGTTTTTTTATTTCGTCGTTCTCTTGGAGAACCGACTCTAAAAATATACAATAGTTTAAAAGAAAAGTCAAGAGAAAAAATAAAACTTCTGTAGCATATTTTTTAAAAATTTTTGGCATTTTTTTAGCGTTTAATAGCATAAAATTAAATTTTAATTCTGAGTTTTTTTAATAATGCTTTAATTATCTTTTTCATCCAATTTGGCATAATTGCTGTAATTCTTATCTTTAAACTAGGCTTACAGTATTTCTTCGCAGCTTTTTTAAAATTTACTCGGGCTAATTCTAGAAATTTATCGCGGTTTTTATTTAATTGAGACGGACGAGATAAATTTTCATTAAATTTTATCGCATTATTAATATCTGTCTTAAATAATTTGACATTTTGTAATTGATTAATAAGCTTGCGACCCTTTTCAGTATTGAATATTACCAAGGAAGCACCTTGGCCAGTGTTAAAATTTTGATTATAATGCTCTATACCCCAAAAATCTGCGATTGTGATATCCCCTGTGCGTTCTCTACAAGCAAAGTGACAATTATAACAAGCGGGCATAGACATTAAATTAACCAAAAAAGCTCGCATATAATAATCTAATTGTCCTTTTTTTACATTAACCTTACCATTCTCTAATTCGTAATAAATGTAGTTTGAACTATCGCTTTTTTTATATCTAAAAATAAAATTTTTAATGTCTTGTTTATGTTTTCGTTTTAAATATTCAATATAATTATCAAATAATTTTTGACTAGGAACACCATGACAAATTAAATCAACAGTCAAAAGATTATCATAATCATTTTGTAAATAACCTTTAAGTCCAGCAATTTGACATCCAGTGCCTGTAAATAATACTTTTTTACCTTCATTTAAAGCTTTTTTTGCAAGATAATATGTATTATTAATATCTGATTTCACGTATTTAGATTTTCTAAATTTAGAAACATCATAAATAGAATCGCTATATGCATGTCTCACTTTTAAATTTGAATCCATTATTGAACCAAAGATTCTGTAATTATTGTCACAAAAAGCATTTACTATCGCTGTAAATGCTCCTCCAGAGGCGCTTTTATATAAAATCTCTTGGTCATTAATTGCTAGCGCATAGCATTCATCTTGAGCTTTATTTTTGAGTCTATCGCTATTAGCAAACGGGCAAACTTTTTTGCAAAGCTCGCAATTAATACATCTTGCTTTATCAATAACAGGATAATCAAAACCATCTTGATCTGGCGTCATCGTTATACAAGACTTAGGACAAATGCTGGCGCAGGCCGTGCAACCGCAACATAATGATTTGTCTTGAGTTTCAAAATAATTCATTTTTGAGCACCTATTGATTTTATTGAATTCATCAAATAATCATAAGATTTTTGTCTTTCAATTTGAAGCAAATAGTTTGCTTCTGAAAAATCCATATTTAACATATCTTTATTAAAAACTCTGTTTTCATCTATCCATCTATCTTGCAACTTAGTAATTTTTAATAACGAAAATATCCTAGATGATTGATTGAAATTATGTCCATATTGCCTTTCGAAAATAAAAAAAGGAACATTAAAATTAATTGCGAACGCCATACCATGAAATGAATCTGTAAGCATAAATGCTGCGTGATTTATTAAATCTAAAAATCCAAAAGGCGAAACTTCAATTTGTTCCCCTAAATCTTGTAATTGAGAATAAGAATAAGGCAAAAATAGCACATCAAATTGTAATTCATTTTTTACCATTTTAACATATTCAATAGCTTTTGAAGATGGTTCGTTGAGAAAATAACATAAAATATATGGCTTATTAATATTATTTTTTTCAGCAACTTTAAGCCAAAAATTTTTTTCCATTAATAAAGTTGGATCTAATGCTACAAAAGCGTCTTTGCCTGTTAATTCTTTTATAATTCTCGCGCCTTCATATTCTCTTATAGAAATATTATTAAAATCTTTAAGATATCTTTTAATCGTCTTTTGCCTATATTTAGGTATATTCGATACTCCAAAGCTTGGCGCATATGTTATTCTTTTGTACTTTGGAGCAAATTGCAAAAAATTAATAGGTGATATATAAGGACCTGACACACCCCATATTTGATCACTTCCACAAACAAAAGCATAGTATTCATCTGATTTAGCAATTTTTTTTAATTGACTATATGTCATGTTTTCTATTTTAAAATTTGAAACATAAAAATCATTGAATAATTTTAAAGTTTTTTGTGGAAGAGTTTTGTTCGCCGTTTTAATTTTTTTATATTGTTCAAATACATCTTTGTGAAATAATCCGGTCAAAATAAAATTAATACCCCTAAACCCTTTTCTGACACATTTTTCTAAACCATTACTCTTCTCTTCTATAATAATTGGTATAAATCCTTGTTTTTTAATTAAAGAAATCAATGCATATGCTTGTAAAGACGAACCGTAGTTATTTTTATAAAGGGTTCTTATCGCAATTTTTTTCATTTTTTCTCCTATTTAACAAACCATTGATAACCATTTTTATTTCCTTATTAAACAGCAAAAAGGCAATACAAATAAATAATACAAATAAAATTAAATTAACAATCCAATTAAAATAATTATATATTATTACTACTAATATAAAAAGCGGTACAAATAATAAATAATACCAATAATTTACTTTCATTTTGATTAGTTTATTTAATGATATAGTCCTAAATAATACATTAACTGTAAAACCAGCTAAAAAAGCTATATTAGCTGCAGTAACACCTACTATTTTTATAAGTGAAAAAATAACAACAAGATTAACAATTGCGCCGAGTAAAGTAGATAAAAATATTATGCCGGTTTTTTTGATTCCGCCAAAAATGCTTCCTAAGAAACTGCTTAAAATAGACATTATGGTTCCCATTAATGCTAAAGGTATTAAGGAAGCTGAAGCATTATAATTACTATGAACAAATATTGGAAATATAACTTTTATTCCCGGTATTATGATTAATATTCCAATAAGCAAAATCCTAGTGTACAAATCAAAAGCCTTAGAGTAAAACTCGCCAGTTGATTGATTATGAATATCATTTTCTTGAGAATAAGCTAGTTCTTGCCAAGCAAGTTGAAAGCAACTTGAGACTAAATATAATATGCTTGTAAATTTATTAGCAATAGCAAGATAGCCATTTTGCGCTTCTCCTAAAATCAAAGTAACTATTACTTTATTAGAAGAGTTTAAAAGCCAAAAAGCAATAGAGTTTATACATAAAGGTAAAGAAAATTTAAGTAGTTGATTAAAAAGTTCACGATTAAAATATTTTTTTGAAAAATTAGTAAGTAATTTGCACTTAAATTCAAGAATTATTATATTAATCAACCAGCCCAAACAATGAGCTACATATAAAGATTTAAAATCCCATTTAAAAACAAGAATAAATAATAAATTTGAAGCAACTTGAACAATAGTATTAATTACGCCAGCTAAAGCGTAAAGATTGTTATATCCCCAACCCCTTGCAATATAACCATAAAGCGTATTAAGGCAAAGAAAAAAACCATATAATGTTATCCATAAATAATAACGTAAGCTAGTTCCAAAACTAAAGCCTATAATAATAGATATGGTTACATATAAAAATAAAGATATTATAAATATTAGAATCCCAGAATATATTGCAAAATTTTTATCATTCGGCTCTTTTTTCTCCATCATAAAACGCATAATACCGCTGCCTATATCAAGAAATAAAACAGACGAGAAAAAAGTAGCGATATTAATAGAAACATCATAATAACCCATGTCATAATCAGGAATATATTTGGTATATAAAGGCAATAAAAAAAAGACTATTAATTTAGATAATACATTACCTAGTAAATATATAAAAGTTGATTTTATAATTTTATTGGAAGACTGATTATTCACGATTAATAGCCCTTTTTACTTTTGATTTTAATTCATGTAAATAATTATAAACCCTTGAGCCAATAATTTTTCTTATTATTCTTTTAAATTTCCCCCATGAACTTATCCAAGACGCAGCAAAATGATGTATAGAATATGTATTTTTCGTAATAACTAATTTATTAGTTTGCATATCTATAGGGCAAAAATAATCAATTGGATAAATACATATATTATTATCTAATTCTTGATAAATATTTTCCTTTTTCAATCCTTTTTTAATTAATTGCTCAGTAGTATATTCTACAATGGTTTTTAAATTTAAACTATTATCAAAGTTAGTAAATGATAAATTATCATATAATTTAAGCATTTCTTGTAGGAATAATTGATTTGATGGCGAAATTAATATAAGTCCTGGATTAACATATCCTACTCTTTCAAAACCCATAACAATTTTATTAGAAATTAAATCATCTAATGACTTAATTAATTCCACATCCGTATCTAAATAGATACCGCCAAATTTATTTAAAATATAAAATCTCGTATAATCTGCCACAAAAGCATATTTTTTATTTTCATAAGCCTGACGCGTATAAGGAATAATATTAACATCAAAATTATCTTCATTCCATTCTTTAATTTCATATTCAGGCATATATTTTTTCCAACTAGCAATACATTTTCTTGCTAATTTTGGAAGCTCTTTTTTTCCAAACCAACAATAATGAATAATTTTAGGTATCATTTTTTTTTCCTTTTAAAGACATTTTTATTAAGAAAATTGGAATTAAGTTATATGTAATAGTTGTTAAAGTTATAGAAATATTATACATTATAATACCTAATGACATTACTAGGGTAAAATATAGCCATATAACTTTATCCAAAAAATGTTTAGAGCTTTGAATCTTAGTTCCTCCATAGAGAGTTAATAATGCCAATATAATTGAATAAACAGGCGCAAAAAAAACACCAAAATAATAATACCCGCAGGCTATGGTTGTAGGTATCTGTCCATAAACTCCATTACTATCATTAAAAAATAATTGTATTACATCATAATTATATCCAAACAAAGTATTACCAAAAGGAATGGCTTCCAAATAATCTCTTATAAAATAATGCCATCTTAAATCAGTATTTCTGGGCATATTAAATATTCCAGAAGTTATATTAACACCTGAAAAATAATTATTTGAAATAAGTGATAAATAAGAAAATAGATTATTATAATTATTAAATTTATAACGTATAATAAAATAAAAACTTATAGATAAAATGGCAAAGATAAAACCATAAAT
>DATCKP010000111.1:0-5891 GCA_036562165.1 Clostridia bacterium | reverse complement strand
AAGAAGAAAGAAATACGTTCCTAAAGAATATAAAGACGAATTTGAAGACTAAAAACATAAGGGCTGTAAGAAATTACAGCCCTTTAATTTTTTTGCTTTAAAAAAGCATCTTGTGCGTTATATTAACTTTTTAATCCCCCCTCAATCTAACAGCTTAAAGCCTTGGGCCGAAATTTCATAAATGTCGCCTTGAAATACTCTTTCAAGCCCAAGTTTTTTAAGCTCGTTAGTTATATCGGTTTTGGGAATTATGTGTGTTACAAGGAGTTTAAAAGGCTTATTCTTGGCGTATTGAGCCGCTTGAGCCAAAGACATATGCGGGGTTTCGGGTTTATGAATTACGGAAGGAAAAGCGCAGTCCATTAATACTAAGTCCGCGCCGTTAGTTAAAACGTCTAAATTAGGGTTGAGCATGGTATCGCCAGTGTAAGCCAATACGCCCTGTCCGTCCGTAATTTTGACGCCGAAACACTTTTTGGGATGAACCATTTCAACAAAGTCGAAGTTTAGATCTTTTATTCGGTATTGTTTGCCGGGTTCAATATTAATAATATTAAAATTAGGTTCTGAAGAAATTAAATTATATTCCAAACTGTCTTCTTGCGGCATATATACGTCTAATTTTTGATTTTGGACAGCGCAATAATATCTCATTACCAAAATATCCGACATATGATCCGCATGCAAATGCGTCAAAATCACAGCGTCCAATTCGTTTAGGTCTATATACTTTTGCAAGCGGGCTAACACCCCGTTGCCGCAATCAAGCAATACTTTTGCGTTATTTGTTTCTACCAAATAACCGCTCAATGCCTTATCTTTCTCCGGATAAGGCCCCATACAGCCTAAAACATATAATTTCATTCTACTCGTTCCTTTTCCGTAGAGACTAATAATTTTATTTTATCAAACAGATTAAGCTTTTGGCATACTTTTATAAGTATCCAGCCGCCAGCTACTCCGAATAATGTTTGAGAAAGATTGGACAATATCAAAAGCGGAGCTAATACGGCGGCATAAGAGCTGGCGTTAGGGCTGCCTAAGGCCACCAGCAACACTTCGTATGAAGTATAGCCTATCTGCATAAAGAGCGAAGCCGCTATCATTGCTATTAAAACGCGAAGATTTGAGCGGGTTTTTTTGCCTTTTGCAGCAAGAAAAATCACAGGCATAAGCGCTTTAATAACTAACGTAGCGGGGGCGTAAAAAGCGTAACCTAAAAATATGTCCGCCAAAGCGCTGCCGACCGCGGCGGGAATAACCGCGTAACCGCCTAAAAAAGCGCAAGCAAGAAAAATAAATATATCGCCCAAATGCACATATCCCATGCCTACGGGGAAATGAACAAAAGCCGTAAACGTAAATATAAACGCTCCAAAAACGGCTATCAAGGCGATATTATAAACCGAACGGTTCAGATGTCTTGGAGTTTTTAATCGGCTGTTATCTTGCATTTTTCTATCCATATTTTTATTAGTTTTGATTTTATCATACTCTCAAACTATGTCAACAATTTGTATGATATTCCATATTATATTAATTGGACATAATCTTAAGCTGCGAAAACAATCTGTTATATTCTGTCAAAAGCTTTTTAGCTCTTGATAAAATATTGAGTGATGTAGTATAATACAAATGCAGAAAACATAAATTATATTGACTCCTGCTGTGTTTGTTATGACGTATAATTTATGCCCACAGATAAGAAAAGGGAGAATGCGTACAGCCGCTTGATGTCAGGCCTCAGTAATTTCACTGACCTAATAAGTCAGACAGCGGAGGAAGGCAGATACGGCGTCGATTCACCCACCTGCGAGAAGCGGGTACCTAAATTAGCGTCAGACGGCATCGGCGGGATTTTTTATATGAAAAAAAAGCAGCCTTGAAAAAGGCTGCTTTTTTGTTTACTGCGTTTTAAACAACTAGTTATTAATAACCATTTTTCTAAATTTATTGAGTATTTCGATTTAATAGTATTTTATGCTTAGCGGTATGTTCTATCTATTGCAATTGCTCGGTTGAAACATTAATTGTAATTTCTTGAACGTCCTTTTTAGTTATGCCGTATTGCGCAAAAAAGATTATGCTTATAGACAGCACAATGAAAATACAGCTTAGCACCGCCCAGCCTAAAGAAGCGAAAACTTTTTGGCTCATATCCGTTCCGGCTTTGAACCCTATGATATCGAGAATAATGCCGGCTGTAAAGGAAGACAAGCTTTGAGAAAGTTTATACGCAAACGTCATAAAAGCGTTATAAGTTCCTGTTTTATTAATGCCCGTTCTGTATTGCTCTACCGCGATAAGGTCGCCCATCATAGAGTTGGGCATAGAGAAAATTGAGCCTACGCCCAAGCCTATTACCAACATTCCGGCGACTAAATATAAAAACAAACCGTTTTCGCCTATAGTATGCAGATAATAATAAGAAATGAAGATATAAAATTCGTATAATATTGCCGCAAGGGCGATAGACACGCCCAAAATAAGCGCGCCTTTTTTATCAATCTTACGAGATATTAACATCCAAATAGGTTGAGAAAATATAGTCATTATAAACAACGCTCCAAGCGCGACAGCTGTTTGGAAAAAGTCTAAACCGAAAGTATATTGGAAAAAGTGCAAACCTATAGAAGTCAAAAACGCCGCGCTCATTAAAGATACGGAATAACCGACTACCAAGGCTCTAAAGTTTTTTACCTTAAAAGATTTGAAGAAATCTAAAAATACGCCTACTACGGATTTCTTTTCAATCGTTCCGGTCCGCGCTTTTATATTCAATCTAGGCAATTGGTTGTAAGTGCCCATAAACGCCAAAGCGCTTGAGATAAGCATAACGCACGAACCTATATAAGCCATCGTTTGATATTGCTCTACATTTGTTTGATCTGTAAAGATAACAGCTAACAAAACGATAGGAATAATCATTCCTATCAAAAAGAAAATCGTTTTGAACACTTCTATGGACGATCGATCATCGTAACTGCTGGCAAGCTCAACTCCTAGGGCTTGATAAGGCGTTTGGAAAATGGTATTAAACGTTTGAAAGAGCAAAATAAATACTACAAACCAAATGAATTTGAGCCATACCGGAAACGCCGGCGGTAGCTGCCAAAGCAAAACGTTTACAAGAGCCACTCCAAACATTCCAAAAAACATATAGCCGTGCCGCCGTCCGAATATTTTGCTCTTAGTTCTATCAGACAGAGAGCCGAATATAGGATCGCTGGCGCCGTCCCAAATAGTTCCGATAAACACGGCTATGCCCATCAACGTTCCGGGCATTTTATGGGCGACAGTTCCAAAATACATCAAAAGCGATGTGGCCGTTTGAGATACCACGCAAAAGCCCAAGCTTCCAAGCCCATACATCAATTTTGCCGAAGTAGACATTACGGGCTTTTGGGCGATTTTATTTTTGAGAAATATCATAATTAATGGTATTATATATTAATCTTTTATACTTTTCAAGTTATGGGTATTGGAATAATTAACGGTTTTTAGTTATTTATCTTTTCTCGCCTATAGGCTGATAAAGACTAAAAAATGTTGTTTTACCTTTTAGTTTAGTCTTAAATCGCGTTTATAATATTCTTCCTTAATGCAATGAACGACAAATAACTTGCTTATATCTAGAAACGGCATAAAAATCAAAATTATAAAATAAACAGCTAACCCTAAAAATTTAATCAAAAAAGATTTAAATTGGCGCCTTAATTATGCCTGATATATTATATTGGTATATAAAAAACCCCAAAACTACAACATATTGTAGTTTGGGGTTTTGGAACCACCATGGAGAGTATATTTTTTCTGTCATTTGAGGCATATTGCGATAACCGATTATCTGATAATTTTGATAACCCCCCATAACTGCGTAACAATTTCTAAAAGTGTAAAAACTACCGCCAAAAATTGAAGGGTCTAAAAATTTATACTGACTAAATATATCTATCGCTGCGTTTTGTATAGGAGTGCCTGACAAAATAACTCGAAATTTTGCTAGTCGGCCGAGATTATGCATTGTCTTAGATTGTTGTGCTGTATGGTTTTTAATGCGCTGACTTTCGTCACATACAATTAGATCAGGCTTAAAATTAGTTAGCGCTTCGAATAAACCATCACGAAATGTGCTCTCGTAATTTATAATCGCTATTTGTAAGCCGGCGCCATATTGTAGTTCGTTTAATGCAGTAATTCTCTTGGCTTTGTCTCCCATTAATTGCGCGACGCTATAGTCAAAAGCTGCAAATTTGTTTATCTCTTGCGCCCAGGAACCTATAAGCGATGACGGGCAAACAACTAATACGCGCTTAATGGCGTCTTTATTATATAGCGCCGACATCAGCGCTATAGTAGTTAAAGTTTTGCCAGTGCCCATGTCAAAAAAGTAAGCAAAACCGCGGTCGGTCGCCTTGCCAAAATCAAAATGCAGCATAGCCGCGTTCACACCGCGTATTTGGTGTTTAAGCAATGCTGCATTAATATCACATTTAACGATTAAATTAGGGTTAGCTTCTTGTAGCGCCGCCTTAACAGCTTCGCGTTGGACTATAAAATGCTGTTTTAACAGCCTTAATTCTTGAGGCAGGCCATTATTAACTCTCTCAATCGCCTCAAGAGTAGGTATGTTAAGCCTGCCTTCAAGCGCTCGTTTGTTTGGATTATATCTAAACAGCTTTGTGTCTGCTAATGTATAATACTTATTGCCAAAGTCAGTTAGCGTTACAATACCACCATTTACGCTAATATTCATATTTCTCCCTCTTTTAGATAGTCGGATAGTCAACTGTTAGTCTTTTATTTTAATTTTCTTTATTTTTTCAGCAGGCTTACCAAGACGCATTTTTAGCCAATATTCATAGTCTTGTTTGTGAACCTTGCCTGGTATTCCCAACGTGTCTGACGCTGATTTGATACTATTGATAAAGTCATAAGCCTTATTTTTTGAGACATCGAACATTTGCACAATATCATCTACTGTCAAAATTTCTCGTTCCATATCCACCCTACCTAATCAAGTCGTCAACAAGACAATCTAGTAATTCCGCTAATCTTATTAATGTTTTATCGTCTTTAGGTTGCCTTCTGCCTGTCTCCCAAAGATAGATAGTTGTAGCGGTAACACCTAATTTATCGGCTAGTTCGCGCCTAGACATTTTTTTCTTTTTTCTATGTATCTTTAGACCTAACATAATTTCCGCCTTGAGTAAACAGATAGTTAACTTTGTATGTCTATAATATAACAGACTGTTTACTTTGTCAAGAGGTGAATTAACAATTTGTTAACATTTTTAATTAAAATAGTTGTATTTTATAACAGATTGTTATAAAATATTAACGAATAGATTGAGGAGGGTATGATGAAATTCCCTGAAAGGTTGAAAGAATTAAGAAAAAAGTTTGATTTAACTCAAGAACAATTATCTAATGCTTTTGATGTTGGAAAGGTGACGATTAGTCTTTGGGAGCGAGGACAGCGCGAACCGGATTATAAGACACTGGCGAAGATTGCAACATATTTTAACGTTACTACTGATTTTTTGTTAGGATTGACCGACGAGCAAAAAAGCAGTTATGCAAAAGATGTAATGGAGTGGATAGATGCATTGCAAAAGGTCGGCATTGATCTAGCCGACATTGAGAATATGCCTGAAGATAAAAGAAAGATTCTACTTGCTGTTTTTAAAGGCTTTAAAGAATAATTAGAGGTGTAGCCTAATGGCATATTTTGTTTATGAGTATTATGTTTGCCCTCAATGCAAGCAAAAAATGTTTACTAAATGTTGTCCTAGTTGCAAAGTAAAAACTAAAGGACAAGGCAGAGTTTGCATACGCTTTAGAATGCTCGAGGATTACAAAACAGTATTAAAAAGAACTAAATGGTATGT
>DATCKP010000106.1:0-13580 GCA_036562165.1 Clostridia bacterium | reverse complement strand
ACATAGACTACACCGACGTGGAAGCGATGAAACTTATCAGAGCCGTAACGTCGTTTATGTTCGATATAGAAGAGGACAATCAGGGCAGATTCGTTCTTCCTCCTGTTTTAAGAGAATACGCTAACATTATAAAAAACGTGGTAACCATAGGCGCGGGCAATGTCATAGAAGTTTGGAGCGAAGAAAGGTTTAACCAAAGCATAAACGGCAATTTCGACTACATAAAAGAATTGCCCGAAGGCAGCAAAGACTTTAACGAGATTCTAAAAACTTTCAACGAGCTGCTAAAAAAGAAAAATAACGCCTAAGCGGACCTTTAAAAATGGAATATCATATACCCGTATTGCTTAAGGAAACAATGGATGTCTTGCGGCCCAAAAGCGGCGGAATATATCTAGACGCGACGCTTGGTGGCGGCGGACATACTTACGAGATACTAAAGATGTCATCGCCTGACGGACGCGTCGTAGCGCTGGACGTGGACGAAGACGCGTTAAAAAACGCAGCCGAAAGGCTAAGTCGTTTTGGCAGCAGGGTGCTGACCGTGCGCGAAAACTTTAAAAACGCGTGCAAAGCTTTAGATTCTTTGGGAATAGGCTGTCTGGACGGAGCGGTGTTTGATTTGGGCATATCGTCTCACCAGATAGACGAGCCATCCAGGGGCTTTAGCTACACGAAAGACGCAAAACTTGATATGCGGATGGATCAATCCCAAAGACTAACGGCTTACGATGTAGTCAATTCTTATTCAAAAGAAAAATTAACAGAGATTATTTTTAAATACGGCGAAGAAACTTACGCCAAAAAGATTGCCGAAAACATTGTCAAAGCTAGAACTATAGCTCCTATAAAAACTACTCTTGAGCTGGCGGAAATAGTTTCAAAAAGCGTCCCCCTTCATCAATACAAGCATGGCCACCCTGCCAAAAAGACTTTTCAAGCGATAAGGATCGAAGTAAATCAAGAACTGGAAGGATTAGGACAAGCCGTAAAAGACGTAATAGACAGATTAAAAAAGGGCGGAACAATAGCTGTAATTACTTTTCACTCTCTAGAAGACCGGATAATCAAGCAATTGTTCAAGACAGAATCGACCGACTGTATTTGCGACAAAAGTTTGCCCGTATGCGCTTGCAATCATAAAGCTTCCATAAAACTATTGACCAAAAAGCCTATTTTGCCGACCGAAGACGAAATAAAACAGAACCCGAGAGCAGCATCCGCCAAATTAAGAGCAGCTTGCAAACTATAAAAAGGTTTTTTTAAAAAAAGCCTTAAGGAGTTACGTTATGAGAAATGTTGAGCTGAAGGACGATTATTTCAGAACTGCTCCTAAATTTAGACGCAGCTTTGACCAAAGAGACGACGAATATTTTACGCCCAATAGAGATTTTAGTTATTTTAACGCCCGCGTTGACGGAGATAGTTATAATATGACGGACGATTACATAAAAGAAAGCGTCACAAGACCGCGTTCCTTTTTGCCGCGCGAAGAGTCCGACCTTGAACGCGAAAAGAGAATAGCGGCGCATATCACTTTGTATGCCGACCGTTATAACCAAGCGCGCAAAATGGAAGAAGAGCAAGAAAACTCAAAAGAGCGCAGAAAGATTTCGCTCAGGGATCTTGACGACAGACCCCAAAGACTGCGTCTGGATTCGGAAGACGGCTCCAAGGCTGATCAATCTTTCGACAGCTCAAGGGCTTTTAAAGAAACCGACGACTCCCGAACGGCTTTAAAAGATAGAGATTTTTACTATCCGCAATATGATTATTACCGCGAATATGAGAGCGGCCCTTATACATATAATAGAAACAGAATCGATAACGAAGCTTATCAAAGCACATTTATAACTCCAAGCGCGCCTTCCTACAGGCCGGCGTCCAACGTCTATGGCTATGCGGCTACGATAGCCGAACGCTACAAAAAGCAGTTTGCTGATAAAGAAATCGACTTAAAGCCCAGCGCCAAGACGATGCAATACGCGGAAAAGAAGCCTGACGAAAAGGTAAAAAGCTTTCAGCTGGTCAAAAAAGACAAGACCGCGGTTGCTCAAGACGCCAAAAAAGGTTTGATAACGCTGTATGTGACTATCGTCGTAGTGATAGCGGTGCTTATAGCGACCACCGCCATGATGATATCCTCCTTGTCTCAAGACATAAGCGCGTTGGAAAACGAGATTAACAAAGCACAAAACTACATAGCCTTAAACAGCGCGGAACTTTCAAAATACAACGACGATAATTACATATACGCCAAGGCAAAAGAGCAAGGCATGGGCGAAAACAAAAACGTATATGTCTTGGAGTTAATACCTGTCAAATATCAGCCTGAGCCTAAAGGCGACAGCAATTGGTTTGATTATTTGTGCGATTTTTTAAGCGGGGTGTTTGGGAGTAGCTCTTGAAAACTAAATATTATTCTCAAGTAAGCATGCAAAAGAGGTTATTGGCAGCGGCGTTGTCAATAACCTTTATTTTTTTGGCGCTCGCGTTTCGGCTGTTTTTTATTCAGATTATTCAAGGCCAAGAATTGCAAAGCAAAGCCATCGATCAATGGACCAGAGACTTGCCCCTTCAAGCCCAGCGCGGCAAAATTTTGGACGCAAACGGGTTAGTCCTTGCGACTAACTATACCACATATTCAGTTTACGTTCGTCCTAACGCTGTAAAAGAAAAAGCGGCGGTCGCCAGCTTTTTGGCAAAACTATTAGACAAGGACGAAGAGACGTTGTATTTGGCTTTGCAAAAAAACGTGTCCGAAGTTACAGTCGCCCGCAAAGTAGAAAAAGAAAAAATTAACATAATCAGAGCGAGCGGCTATACCGGCATTTACGTCAGCGAAGACAATTCCAGGTTTTATCCTTACGGAAATATGCTTACCCAAGTCATTGGGTTTACTAATATAGACGGCGTAGGCCAAAGCGGGCTTGAGAGTTATTACGACAGATATTTAAGGGGCATAGACGGCGTTAATCTGACCCAGACGGATATCCACGGCATAGAGCTGAAATCCAACGTAGACAAATACATACCCGCTATTCCCGGCTGCGATTTGGTCTTGACTATAGATTACGAGATCCAAAAACTTGCCGAAACGGCGGCGTTGGACGCTTATAAAAAGTTTAACAGCAAATCGGCAAGCGTTTTGGTAATGGACGTAAACACCGGCGCGATATTGGCGATGGCGACTTCGCCGTCGTTTGACCTAAACAATCCGCCCAGAGACGACATATCGCTCTTAAACGAAATGACTAAAAACAGGCTGATTACCGACGTTTACGAGCCGGGCTCTACTTTCAAAATATTTACGCTTGCGGCGGCTCTAGACCAAAACAAAACGTCGCTGAACGACAGATTTTACGACCCCGGCTACAGACTTGTGGACGGGCAGAGAATAAAATGCTGGAAAAGCGGCGGACACGGTTCGCAGTCGTTACAAGAAGTAGTCAATAACTCTTGCAACTCCGCTTTTGTGGATTTAGCGTTAAGGCTGGGCGTGGATAATTTTTATAAATACATTGAAGATTTCGGCTTCGGCAAGGCTACTGGCGTAGACTTTTTGGCGGAATCCAAAGGCATAGTAATGAACAAAAATTCCGTAAAGACGGTAGACCTTGCACGCATAGGCTTTGGTCAGGCGGTAGCGGTAACGCCTTTGCAGCTTATTTCCGCCGCTTGCGCCACGGTCAACGGCGGCAAGCTTATGAAACCGCATTTTGTAAAAGAAATCCGTGCTCACGACGGCACGACTATATACATAAATAACCCCGTAAAAACCGCCCAAGTTATTTCAAGCTCTACCAGCGCGATAATGCGGGACATATTAGAAGACGTCGTAAACAACGGCAGCGGCAAAAACGCTTCCGTTCCGGGATACAAAATAGGCGGCAAAACGGGGACGGCTCAAAAATACGAAAACGGCGCAATCGCAAGGGGAAAATACGTTTCCAGCTTTTTGGGCTTTGCGCCCATGGACAATCCGCAATACGCCGTTTTGGTAATAGTAGATGAGCCGGCGGGTTATCAATATTACGGCAGCATAGTAGCCGCCCCTTACGCAAGTTTTATGTTTAAAGGCATATTCGCTTACAAGGGCGTAGAGCCTGATAAACAGCTTATAGACGAGCGGGAAGAAGAATTGGTAGAAATGCCGGCATTAATAGGGCTTTCGTATTCACAAGCCGCGACAAAACTAAAAAGCCTGGGGCTTCAATTTGAAGTCGTAGGCTCTAGCGGCAAGGTCGTAAACCAAGTGCCCGCGGCAGGAACGATGGTAAGAAAGAAAACGGTAACGCTTATAAGGCTGGAAAACGATGAAGAATAAAAAAAGCCCCTGTTTAGGGGCTTTTTTTTATTTTATAACGCGGTATCTTATTACGCCTTCGATTTTGCTTAGCTTGTTTGTTACGTCTCCGGGCAGGTCGTCGTCAAGCTCTAATATCGTATAAGCGTATTCGCCTTGGCTTTTGCTTACCATATTGGCGATATTTATGGAAGCCGCGCTTATTGATTCGGTTATTTGAGAAAGCAAGCTTTGCTCGTTTTTGTGAATAACTGTAAGACGGCATTTAGACGCGCGGGCTAAAGTCGTGTCGGGGAAGTTTACTGAATTGACTATATTGCCGTTTAATAGATAGTCCACCAGCTGCTTTGCCGCCATTACCGCGCAGTTGTCTTCAGCTTCGGGCGTAGAAGCTCCAAGGTGGGGGATTGTTATAACGTTGGGTATTCCCAAAAGCTCTTCGTTAGGGAAGTCGGTTACGTAGCAGGATACTATGCCTTTGTTTAAAGCGTCTTTTAACGCGTCGTTGTTTACAAGCTCTCCCCTAGAGCAGTTGATTATAGCTACGGACTTTTTCATTTTAGAGAAAGCTTCCTCATCCAGCATATATTTTGTGCTGGAATTCAAAGGCACGTGCAAAGTAATATAATCAGCTTGGGCGAAGAGATTGTTAATATCGTTTTCTCTAATTACGTGAGACGAAATATGCCAAGCGTTTTCAACCGTGATATAAGGGTCGTAACCTATAACGGTCATTCCTAAATCAACCGCCGCGTTAGCGACCAAAGCGCCTATGGCTCCTAAGCCTATAACGCCAAGTTTTTTGCCGAAAATTTCAGGACCGACAAACGCTTTTTTGCCTTTTTCTACCGCGGCAGCTACGTTTTCCGTGCCTTTTAAGGATTGTACCCAGTTTATGCCTTCTACAATCTTTCTGGAAGCCAAGAACAAAGAGCAGATAACCAATTCTTTAACCGCGTTAGCGTTTGCTCCGGGCGTGTTAAATACCACTATGCCCGCCTTTGTGCATTTGTCGATCGGAATGTTATTAACGCCCGCGCCCGCTCTTGCTATGGCCAAAAGCGATTTGTTTAGTTCGTAGCTGTGCAAATCATAGCTTCTTAATATGATGCCTTCGGGGTCGCTTGCTTCCTTGGTAAAGTTAAAACGCGAGTCAAAATATTTATTAGCCAAAGGCGATATTTCGTTTAGTTTAAGGATGGTATACATATTTTTTTCTCCTTAACGATTACTTATTTTCTAGCTCAAATTTCTTCATAAACTCAACAAGCTTGATTACGCCTTCTACGGGCATTGCGTTGTATATAGAAGCTCTCATTCCGCCTACCAATCTATGACCTTTTAGCTGCTTTAGACCGTTTTTAGCGGCTTCCGCTATAAACTTTTCGTCTAATTCGGGCGAAGGAGTGGTAAACGGAACATTCATAATCGAGCGGTCTTCTTTGTTAACTTTGTTAGTATAAAAGTCCGAGCTGTCTATAAAATCATACAAGATTTGGGCTTTTTCTTCGTTAACTTTTTGAATAAATTCGACGCCGCCGATATTTTTGAGCCATTCCAAAACAAGCATCATTATATATACGGACCAGCAAGCAGGGGTATTATACAGGCTCTTGTCTTTTACGTGAACCGACCATTTCAGCATAGTAGGGCATAATTCGTGAGCTTTATCCAAAAGGTCGTTTCTAATGATTACCACCGTGACGCCCGCGGGGCCAAGGTTCTTTTGAGCCCCCGCATAGATTACGCCGAAGTCGTTTACGTTTATCTTTTCGCTCAATATGTTAGAAGACATATCGGCGACTATGGGAGCGTTCGCTTTAGGTATTTTTGTAAATCTAGTTCCGAAAATAGTGTTGTTGGTGGTAATATGAACATAGTCAATGTTGTCTCTAAAATTAAAGGTCTTAGGAATATAGGTAAAGTTTTGGTCTTCGCTGCTTGCCGCTACGACCATATCCCCGTATTTGCAAGCTTCTTTATAAGCTTTTTTAGCGAAGTTGCCGGTTACCACGTAATCCGCTCTTTTATTTACGCTGATGTTTAGAGGAACGGCTTCAAACTGGGTAGTCGCGCCGCCTTGAACGAATATAACTTCATAGTTATCAGGAATATTCATTAGTTCTCTCAAAAGAGATTGAGCTCTTTGGTTGATTTCTTCATAGGGTTTTGAGCGATGGCTCATTTCCATTACGGAAAAACCGCAGCCGTTGTAATCAAGCAAATCTCTTTGAGCGATTTTTAAGACTTCTTCGGGAAGAGTTGCGGGACCGGGAGAAAAGTTGAACACTCTCATAATTAACTCCTAATTTGTAATAGTCTTTTTGATATAATATTATTGATTATTATACAATAATTCTATATCCAAATCAATAGAAATAAACAGTGAAATGCAATATTTCGTTAATTTATTTTCAAACTATTAGCCTAATAAAGCTTTAAATCGCTGTAGCGTATTGTATTTTAATTATAATCTATTAATTTTTAAATGCTAATGTGTTATAATAAAAATTAATTATATCCTTGATAATAACTCTATATGTTGAACAATTTGACAAAATACTATATAATAAAACGAAATTACGTATTTATTTGACGGTTTTCGCTTCCATTCTTTTTTAGTCGAGGAAATTATGGCAAAAAACAAACAAGGTTCGTTTTTTGGAAAAAACGATAAATTCTTCGTAGAAGATCCCAACTTTGCTCAAGATAATCCCGATTCGCAAGATTTAATCGACAACGATCTTGATTATAAAGATTTTTTGAGCGATTTAAATAACGAAGATTATTTGGAAAATCAGGATTATAATAACTATCAAGACTATAATTATAATGATAATTATATAGACGACAATTTTCAAGACGATTATATAAACGATTTTCAAGACCAACAAACTTCGCAAGACCAAGATTTCGCGGGCGATTATAATTACGACGATAATCAACAATTCGAAGATTATCAAGAGCAAACGCCTATGGATATGGACAATATCAGCGAAAACGAAGCCGAAGAAATCAGCGAGCTTTTGAAAAACATAAGCGAAAAGTTAGAAAGGCTGGAGAGCAAAAAGAAAAAAGAAATCTCCGCCAACGCGCCTTTTTACGCTCCTAACGCGATGCCTTATGTTTTTATTCCCAGCCAAAGCGCCGGCAACGAAGTTATTTTAAACGAGCTGGCAAAATTAAGAGAGGAAAATTACAGAATGCAGCATTCGCAAGAAATACAAAGGCAGTTAAACGCTCTTAAGGAAGAACTAAACGCGAAGCTTGCTGCGTTAACAAAAAACGATAAAGACGTTTCCAAACAGGACAAAAACGGTCAAGGCAATCAAGCGTCAAACGGTCAAGCGGCGCTTTTGGAAGAGCTTCAAAAATTAAACAAAAAAATAGAGCAATTGGAGTCTAAAAGCAAAAGCGAAGACATAAACCAAGTTTTAGAGCTTATAAACAGGCTGGAAGCCAAATTGAGTTCAAAAACTCTAGACGCCTCTAGAGCAGCCGACGAAGACTCATTGCTTGATATCGTCAACCAGATAAGAAGCGTATCCTTAAAGAGCGACGACGTTTTAGCCTATATAAAGAGCATACGGCATGCCTTAGGGCTCAGCGCTATTTCCCATGTCAATGAAGACGGCGAAATAGACTATTCGGATCTAAAAGAAGAGTATTCCGAATTCAAAAAAATAATAGCCACAGGCAGTTTATACGCCAAGATTTCGGCTATTTGCAAGTTTAACGAACTAATAGCCGAGCTTCCCGTAGGCGTTCACGAAGAAATCGCGGCTGATTTTTATAGAATACGCAACAAAGTTTTTGGCACGGTTTTGACACCCGAAATCGCCGCCGAATTGATATACAACAGCGCTTCCGCAGATAAAGAAAGGGATATTTATTATTACTTCGAGCTAAAAAGCCAGCTTGACAGAGCGGACGCTTACGAGCTGCCCCAAATAGCCGAGAAATTTTTAAAACTTAGAAATAGACTGCAAAATAATCAATACGTTACATACAACCAAAATCTCTTTAACGAGTTAATCGAAGCCAACAACGAATATCAATACGACCAATCCGCTTTGGCTAAAGAAAGACTGGAAAAAGCCAAAGAGATTTTCTCTACTTTAAGAATAGGCGATATCGTTCCCCTAAACGACTACAGCAAGATCAGACCGGGATATAATTACAAGTCGATTATCGAAAAGCTCAACGAGCTTCAAAAGTTAATTAAAGAAAAAGACTCAGTTAAGCCTCAAGATTTGCAAGCCAAACTTGACGCGGTTATAAACGAAATAAGATCCGTCTATGGTGAAAAAGCTGACGCTCAATCTGCCCAGATAAACAATATCTTGCAAGAAATCACAGAGCTGAAAGAAAGCATTGCAGCGCTGGGCGAGCAAAGACATTCCGAAATTATCCAAGAGCTTAATGACCTAAAACAAGGCTTAGACCAAAGCTATATAAGCTCCGACCTTGAGTATTTGAAGACCCAAATTTTGAATTTGCAGGAAGAGCTCAAGGCAAAAAACATCAATTACGAATTAATCCTTAACGCAGTAAACGAGATAAAAGAACAGTTTAGTCTATTGTCCGAATATTCCGAATATTCGGACTATTCCGATCAGGGAACGGAAAATTCGGACGCTGTTTTGGAAGAAATACGGGCGTTAAAAGAACAGCTTTATTTCCAAAAAGGCGAGTTGGATCCCGAGATTTTAAAGGAAGTCCGCAACCTAAAAGAATTACTTTCTAAAACCAAAAAAGAAGAGTCTTATCAAGAAGTCTTAGAAAAACTGGATAAGCTTCAAAGCGCGGTCGAGCAAAGCGCGCTTGCCGAAAGCCAAGATTATCAAACGGTTTTGACTTCGGCTTTGGAAGTTTTGAGCTCTCAAGTCGAACAGCTTGCTCAAAAGACGGACGACTTAGCGTCTTTTGACCATGAGAAACTTTTAAAAGAGATAGAAGGGCTTAAAGCGGATATCCAAGCCGTCAATATACCCGCGGTTATAGGCGATGGCGGACAAGCCAAGCTTGCCGAGTTTCAAGATAAGCTTGACGGCCTTATCGAAAGCGTGAATAGTCTTGTCGATCTAGTCAAAGACAACGATACGCGCGAATTTGCCGTTAACGTTTTCCGCGACAGCATGATAGAAGTGCTAAACGAAATAACCAATCTAAAGGACGAATATATTTACCAGAGCGAAAAAAACGAGTATTTGTCCAACGAAATTTTCGCCATAAAAGAACAGCTCGCTCAATATTTTGAAGACGCGGCTCAAAGAAACGAAATAACTTTAATAAACGAAATTAACCAATTAAAAGAATTAATAACTAATAACGCCGCTTCTGGCGATAACCAAGTTTATAAGGATATCTTAAACGAGCTTAACGCTATAAAAGAACAGCTTGCTCTAAACGCGCAGGCTCAAGAAACGCTTTTAAACGCGTCCGCTTCGCAAGACGCCCAAAAGTTCAACGAGCAATTGCTGAAGAATATCAACGAACTCAAAGAAAGCTTTTTGATAGGCAAAGCGGACACGGACAATACTTTTATTGTTGAAACAGCTTCCATACGCGAACAGCTCAACGCGCTGAAGCAGGCTTTGGATTTTGAAAAAATATCTCAAGATATTGCTGATTTAAAAACTCAAATTCAAAATGCCCTAACAGGAATAGATATAGACACGATAAGGCAAATTATTAGAGAAGAAACAAACGCTTCGAGAACGGTTGAGCTGGCAGTAAGCGTGGCTGCGATAGAAAAACAGCTAAGCGAGCTCAAAAAAGACTTTGCCAAAAGGCAAGAGTCCGACGCCGCGATTTTGGATTATATGACGCGTATTGCCGAGCTTTTAGAAAAACAGCAAACCAAAGATTTTTCTTTGGCGGGCGACATACAGAACTTAAAAGAAGAAATCAACGCCCTAAAAGCTCAAAAAGAAGCGAGCGCGTCCGAAGAGTCGCAAAGGCTTACTAAAGAAATCAACGCGTTAAAGGAAGATCTCTCTAAAATCGCTAAGATAGCCGAATTTGACGAAGAAAGCTTTGACGTCCTGCAAGAAGCCGTTGCTGCGCAAGATACCGAATACACTGAAGAACCCCGATTTTTTGACGAAGCAAGCGGCGCTGTCGAAGACGAGTATTTAGACGAGGACGAACAAATTCAAGAGACTTCTTTTGAGGCTCCGCAGCAAGAAGAGCCGGCGGACGATTATTCGCTTCAAGAAGATTACGCTCAAGAGCCTATAGAGCCTAAGTTCGCAGACCAAGGCTCTCAAGACAAAAAGACGCAGAAAGAAATGCTGCGAAAACATTTATTGGAAAGCGGTTTAAGCGAAGAATACGTCAACGAGATAATCAACAGCATTTATCCCGAAGACGTTGGTGACTAAATTACGCATATAAAAAATCAAAGCTTGACCTTAGAGCGTTTTAGTAGTATCTTATGATTACAAAACAAATCAAGGAGGAGACAGAAAATGGAAAATGTAAAAAAGATTCTTAATAAAGAGGTTGCAAACTTCGCGGTTCTTTATATAAAGCTCCACAACTACCATTGGTATGTAAAAGGCAAACAATTCTTTACATTGCACGCTAAATTCGAAGAACTTTACGACGCTGTAACCGGATATCTTGACGAAGTAGCCGAAAGATTGCTTATGGTAGGCGGACGTCCTGCCGCGACTATGAAAGAATATTTGGAATTGGCTACCATAAAAGAAGCTGGCGGCAACGAAACTACCGAAGATATGATTAAGACGCTTGTAAAAGACTTCGACGCCATTATCGCCGAATTGGCCGAAGGCATCAAGGCCGCGAACGAAGCGGGCGACGACGTAACCGCCGATATGTTCACCAGCATTTCCGGCGAGCTTCAAAAGAACAACTGGATGCTCAAGACATATTTGGAATAATCTAAAAATACAAAAGATAACATACGGCGCTATTAATATAGCGCCGTTTTTATATTTAGACAATCTATGTTTATATTAAACATAGATTGGAACAGCTTTTTTTACGCCACCCTTTCGATTTGACCGCCTAATTTTTTGAATTGTTCCTCAATCTTGTAATAACCGCGGTCTATATGGCTTATGTTGTTTACTATGGTAGTGCCTTTCGCGGCAAGTCCCGCCAATACCAAAGCCGCGCCGCCGCGCAAGTCCATAGCGGTTACTTCTGCGCCCTGCAAGCTTTCTACGCCCCTTACTATAGCCATACGGTCTCTTACGGTAATGTTCGCGCCCATTTTGATAAGCTCGGGGCAATGCTTAAATCTTGTTTCAAACATATTCTCAATTATCATGCACGTGCCTTCGGATATTGTCTGCAGCGCGGTCATAGGAGCTTGCAAATCGGTGGGGAAGCCCGGGTAAGGCAGGGTTTCTATTATTTGCGCGGACAAAGGTCTTTGATTGCACTCTATCTCTATATAATCTTGAGCTAAATTAAATTCGCAGCCGCTTTCGCGCAATTTTGCGATCAAAGCGTAAAGATATTCGCTTTGGCAATTAGACACCTTTATTTTGCCGCCGCACATCGCGCAAGAGATAAGATACGTTCCCGCGATTATTCTGTCCGGCATTGGCGTGTATTCGCAATCGGACAGCGTTTCCACGCCTTGTATAGTTATGGTGCTGGTGCCGGCGCCCGAAATCTTGCCGCCCATCGCGTTTATAAAGTTTTGCAAGTCAATTATTTCGGGCTCTTTTGCGGCGTTTCTTATTTCTGTTACGCCTTCAATCAAAACCGCCGCCATCATTAAGTTTTCGGTAGCGCCTACGCTGGGATAGTCAAGGTGGATATTGCCCCCTTTCATATTAGACCCGTCGCAGATTATAAATCCGTGCTCTTCTTTGATTTTCACGTTAAGGTCTTTTAGCCCTTTTAGGTGCAAGTCAATCGGGCGTATTCCTATATCACAGCCGCCGGGATAGGAAACTTTAGCGGCGCGGAACCTGCTTAAAATAGAGCCCAGCATAAAAATCGAAGAGCGGATTTCTCTCGCCAAGTGCGGCGGGATTTCCCAGCTGTGAGCGTTAGAACAGTTTATGTAAAGGTTGTTATCTTTATCCCAGCGGTAAGAGCAGCCAAGCGTCGACAATATATTGAGCATATGAAAAACGTCGGTTATAGGGCTTACGTTATGTAACACGGTGTTTCCGCTGTTTAATATGCTTGCCGCCAAAATGGGCAGCACCGCGTTTTTTGACGTCGGAACGATAATTTCGCCGCTTAAACGATTACCGCCTACGATAACCAGTTTATCGTTGTTTTTATCCATATGTAACTCCAAGAAGTTCTTAAAGTATTTCAGGTATGCTTGAGAAAACAGGGTAAAAATTACTTGGACATTACATAGTATGGCGGAAACAAAATAATGGTTAACGGCGAAAACTCGATAAAAGAAAACTCAAAAATAATTGACGGTTATATATAGTTAGATTAGAATAATTGACGATATCGCAAAGTCCAATTATATTTATATAATAATTCTTTCTTTCAGCTTTTAAAATTTTTCGCAAGTTTCTTCACTAAAACCAAAAAACCTTTTCTCAAATATATTAAGTATATAACGTATTTAACCGCATTATAAAATTGATAAATACAGTTAATAATAAAGGTGTTTATAGTGCAATCACGCAGCTTCAAAACGGCATACTTGATAGGCAATATATCTTGTGATATAATTAACTGAAAATTAAGGAGTAAATATGACAGATTTTATACCTGATAAAGACAACATCGAAGAAGAAGTGACTATTAACAACTACAAAATGCCGCGTATTCTCAAAATGATAGCTTTGCGCGGGCTTGTGGTATTTCCTTACATGAACGTAAGCTTCGACATAGCGAGGGATAAGTCTTTATACGCGTTGAATAAAGCGCTTGAAAACGACGAGAACATCTTTTTGGTAGCGCAAAAACACGCCGCGCAAAACGATCCCGCTCCTAAAGATATTTATAGAGTGGGAACGATTTGCCGCATAAAACAAGTTCTCAAAATGCCCGGCGACACTTTGAGAGTTTTAGCAGAAGGCTTGGAAAGAGCCGAAATAGAAAGCTACCAAAGCATCAAGCCATATTTCGAAGTTTCGCTCAAAGAAATGCCCGAAGACACTTCCGACCCGCTAGTTGTCGAAGCATTGAAAAGAATAGTCAAGGAAAATTTCGAAGAGTATTGCCGTTACGACACCAAGATTGTCACCGACAATTTTGCCAACATAAACATAGAAACCGAGCCCGAAAAGTTCGTATACGCTATTGGGCAGTATATATT
>DATCKP010000105.1:0-9544 GCA_036562165.1 Clostridia bacterium | reverse complement strand
GCATAGAGCCTGTTATTTGTTTTAATAAAATAGATCTTGATAACGGGCTTGCCCAAGAAATACAAAATCAATATAAATATTCTAATATACGATTTGTCCAAGTATCCGCCAAAACCGGCTATAATATGGAACAATTAATTCAAATTCTAAAAGGCGGAATAAACTGTTTTGCGGGACAGTCGGCTGTAGGAAAGTCTAGCTTAATAAACGTGATTTTAGGATACGAGCACTCTTTGGTAGGCGATTTAAGCAAAAAGATTTTAAGGGGCAAGAACACCACAAGACATACGGAGTTAATACGCGTGGAAGATTTTTTTATAGCGGATTCGCCCGGTTTTAACTTGTTGGAACTTAAAGGTTTGAAGTATAATACTCTAAAAGATTATTACGACGAATTTGCATCTTATCAAAAAGACTGTAAATTTTCCAGCTGTTTTCATATAAAAGAACCTGAATGCGCTGTAAAACAAGCGGTCGAAGAAGATAAAATATCCAAAGACCGTTATTTAAGATATATCGATATCTATAACGACTTAAAAAAAGAACAAAGCGCGATTTAAAGGGGTAATAAATTGGAAAGATTAACAAAAGATTTAATTAAGGTTTCGCCGTCCTTGCTTTCAGCCGATTTTGCCAATATGGCAAGGGATATCAAAGAGCTGGAAGAAGCTGGAGCTGACATGCTGCATTGCGACGTTATGGACGGGGTATTCGTTCCTAATATTACTTTCGGCATCAAGATGATTGAAGACATCAGAAAGGTAACCAATCTAAAATTAGACGCTCATCTTATGATTGTAGAGCCACAAAAATATGTCGAACGTTTCGCGAAAGCTGGAGCGGATATAATTACTATACATATAGAAGCCGCTAAAAACGCGATAGATGTAATTAAGCTTATAAAGTCTTGCGGAGTTATGGCTGGCATAGTATTAAATCCTGAAACTCCAGCAAGCGCTATAAAAGATGTTTTGCCGTATTGCGATATGGCGCTTGTTATGAGCGTTCATCCCGGATTTGGCGGGCAAAAGTTTATACCCGAATCCATACAAAAAATCAAAGAAATAAAATCTATGATAAAGGCTTTGGGCAAAGATATTGATTTAGAAGTTGACGGCGGAATTAACTTTGACAACGTCCAAAGCGTAATAGACGCGGGAGCAAATATAATAGTCGCCGGAAATACTGTTTTTAGCGCTAAAGACAAAAAAGAAGCTATTATGCGTCTTAGGGGAGCTTAAATAGCTTTGTGACATATTTTGGCTTTGATGCATATATTGAATACAAAGCTTTTTTATGAGTTTGGAGGAAATTATGAAAATTATATGCATCAAACCGCCAAGAATAATCAGGGGTATCTTAAGATTAATTTTTAAAAAGCAGCTGCATAACACATGATTCAATTTAAAAGGCTTGATCGAGAATTTTATATCGACGACACGTTAACGGTCTGCAAGAAGTTGCTGGGCAAACGCATTGTAAGAATTTACAACGGCGTAACTTTGTCCGCAATGATTGTAGAAACCGAAGCTTACATAGGAACGATTGACGCTGCCGCCCACGCTTATCGCGGAATGACTGAGCGTAACAAGGTTATGTGGGAAGAAGGCGGCGTTTTATATGTTTACCAAATTTATGGCATGTATTTTTGCATGAACGTTATTACAGAGCCTAAAGGAACGCCTGCCGGGGTCTTGATAAGAGCTGTAGAGCCTTTGGAAAACATAGAGACTATGGCAGCTTTAAGAAAAGCGGATGTGACAAAAAATAAAATTTATTCTCTGACTTCCGGGCCGGGCAGGGTATGTCAAGCTTTGGGAATAACTAAAGCCGATAACGGCAGAAATTTGATAACCGACGATACTATTACTATAACCGAATATTTGGACATAGACCAATCTCAAATCGCCGTAACTCCTAGGATAAACATAGATTACGCTCCCGAGGCGGCAAAATATCCTTGGCGATTTTTTATAAAGGGCAATCCTTTTGTTTCAAGGCATAAAAATAACTCTCACTTATTTTATCCGTGAGAGTTTATTATTTCGTTGATTTAAAAAATGAAATCTTAAGCTTCTTGCTTGCGAGCAGTTCTTAGACAACGAGTGCAAACGTATACGCGCATTTTTTTGCCGTCTATTTCAACATCTTGTTTTAAAAGATTCGGGAAAAACGCTCTCTTTGTCTTGCGGTTAGAATGGCTTACGTTATTGCCGCTCATTTTTCCTTTGCCGCATAAAGCGCAAACTCTAGACATTAATATATTCCTCCGCGTGCAATTTTCAACTCATATATATTAACATTGTTTTATTTTTTTTGCAACTAAACCCCGATAAAGTTTTTAAATATTTAGAATAATCAGGCTATTTCAAACATTTATATAATAATAAATCGCGGCAAATCAGACTTTAAACCGCGATAAAAAATAGTATAACAGTTTAAATAATTGAAAAATGATTTATGATATAGTATAATGATTTGGACAAAAGTGTAATTTTTTTGAAACCAAAAACCGAGAGGTAAGATGTCTGTTCATACCACGAACGCTTACGGCAAAATATCGGTGACTGAAGAAGCGATAGCGCAAGTAGCAGGATATACTGCGTTGGATTGCTACGGCGTTGTGGATTTGGTTTCAAAAAGGTTATCGGATCACATAGCCGAACTTTTTAAAAGACATTCTGTAAGCAAGGGTGTCAAAGTTATTACAAACGGCGACCGGATTTTTATTGATTTATACGTGATATTAAAATACGGCGTGTCCATAGAAGCTGTCGCTGAATCAATAAAAAAATCCGTGAAATACAACGTAGAAAAATTTACAGGGATGGTAGTTGATTCTCTCAACGTTAACGTTGTAGGAGTCAAAGTTTAGTATTTTGGCTATGAATAGACCATATATTTATATTAAAGAATGTTCTTATTATATTTTTATCGGGATATCAGGAGGGGATAATGTCTAAAAATATTAACGGTGCTATGCTTAGAAAAATGATAATAAGCGGCACTAAGTTTTTGGAACAGAATAAAAGTTATGTGGACTCTTTAAACGTGTTTCCTGTGCCTGACGGCGACACAGGAACAAATATGTCGCTTACAATGCTGGCGGCTTCAAAAGAAGTAGAGAATTGTCCTAACAATAATATAATAGACCTGTCTAACGCGCTTTCTAAAGGAGCGTTAAGGGGGGCTCGCGGAAACTCCGGCGTTATTTTGTCTCAGATTTTAAAAGGCATGGCATCTATATTCAGCCAAGAAAATGAAGAAATAACGCCTAAAATTTTTGCAAAAGCCTTAAAAGAAGGCTCTGACGTTGCGTATAAGGCCGTAACAAAACCCAAGGAAGGAACGATTTTGACAGTTATCAGGGGAATGGCCGAACATGCTGTGTCTATAACTAAAAAGTCTATCGATATGGAAGACTTTTTAAAGTCCGTTATAGACTACGGCGAACAAGTGTTAATGCAAACTCCCGAGATGCTGCCTGTTCTTAAAAAAGCGGGCGTTATCGACGCCGGCGGCCGCGGATTATTGATCTTATTTACAGGCTTTTATAATGTTATTACTAACAGCGAAGCTCCTGAAATTTTGGAATACAACGACAAAATTTCACCCGAACAGACTTTCAACACTTTTAAACAATTCCATGCAGACTTAGAAAACTTAGAAGATATAGAATTCGCGTATTGCACGGAATTCTTTATAATAAATCTTTACAAAAAGACTACCGAAGCCGATATTGACAGATTCAGAGAAAAGCTTATGACCATAGGCGACTGCGTCTTGGTTATAGGCGACTTGTCTTTGGTTAAGGTTCACGTGCATACCAACAATCCCGGCGCCGCTTTGCAATACGCTTTGGAGCTTGGCGAGCTTGATAAGATTAAAATCGAAAATATGCTTGAGCAAAACAGAGCGTTAAAGCAGTCCCAAGAACAGCTAAAGCCTTTTGGAATGGTGAGCGTTTGCGTAGGCGAAGGGTTGGCAAACATATTCAAAGATTTGATGGTTGATTATATTATCGAAGGCGGTCAGACAATGAATCCTAGCGCCGACGATATAGCTAAAGCCGCCGATAAAGTTATGGCCGAAAACGTGTTTATCTTCCCCAATAATAAGAACATAATTTTAGCGGCCGAACAAGCAAAAGAAATTTCCAAAAGAAATTTGATTATTATTCCTACAGTAAATATACCGCAAGGTATCGCTTGCGCTTTGCGTTTTGACCCTGAAGCTGATTTGGAACAAAACCGCGAAGCTATGATGGAAGCTCTTCAATCCGTCAAAGCCGGCCAAGTCACTTACGCTGTCAGAAGCACAAGCTACGGAGACGGCAAGCAGCTCAGCCAAGGCGATATTATCGGCATTGACAATAAAGAAATTATCGCTACCGGCCGCGACGTCAACGCCGTAACAAAAGAGCTGATCGAAAAGATGATGGATCACAACGTTTCTACCATAACGCTGTATTTTGGCAACGACGTTAACGAAGAAGACGCTCAAAAGATTGTAGCCGAATTAAGCGCTAAATATCCTAAATGCGACGTCGACTGCCATTTTGGCGGTCAGCCGTTGTATTATTACATTGTCGCTTTAGAATAAAACATACTTAATTTTGAATTGAACATAGACATATTGCATCTCAAAAGCTCAAGGCTTATTGAGATGCATTTTTTTTATTGGTAAAGTAAACTACAATATTATCTGATTATTAGGACATAATGCTCTAACAGAGGCTGTGACGAGCCGAAAAGTTGTCGATGCTTTTTTGTCAATAGCAGCGCTTGTAAATATTGAATGCTCAAAATAATTAAACCCTATTGCGACTTTATCATATTAGAGAGTAACTAGTTTTTTTAAAAAATAAAAAGGGCCTTAAAATAAAGGCCCTTTTTATTTTTATTATTTTATTTTACTAATTGATAGAAAGCGTTCATTCCGAGATATTTTGCGTTAGCTCCGAGTTCTTGCTCGATAAACATCAAGCGGTTGAATTTAGCGATTCTTTCGCTTCTAGAGAGCGAACCGGTCTTGATTTGGTTAGCGCCGGTAGCTACAGCCAAATCTGCTATAGTGGTATCTTCGGTTTCGCCGCTTCTATGAGACATAACTGCGGTGTATCCGGCGTTTTGAGCCATCTTTACTGCGTTGATAGTTTCGCTTAAGCTGCCGATTTGGTTGGGCTTAATTAAGATGGAGTTAGCTACGTTGTTGTCGATACCTTTTTGCAATCTCTTGGTGTTAGTTACGAACAAGTCGTCGCCTACCAATTGAACGCGTTTACCGATTTTAGCGGTAAGCTTCTTCCAGCCTTCCCAGTCTTCTTCGGCTACGCCGTCTTCCAAAGAGATGATAGGGTATTTGGAAGTAAGCTTGTCCCAATATTCGATAAGTTCGTCGGCTGTCATTCTCTTTTTGTTTTTAGGCAAGAAGTAATCGCCTTGTTCGGTAAACCATTCGCTGGACGCTGCGTCCAAAGCAATCTTTATGTCGTCGTTGGGTCTATATCCGGCGTTTTCGATAGCTTGCAAAATCGTGTCCAAAGCTTCTTCTACGCTGTTTAAGTTAGGAGCAAAACCGCCTTCGTCGCCTACGGCCGTGGACAGACCTTTGCTCTTTAAAACTTTAGCTAGGTGATGGAATACTTCGGCGCACCATCTGATGCCTTCGGTAAAGGAAGGAGCGTTAACAGGCATAATCATAAATTCTTGAACGTCGATGTTGTTAGAAGCGTGCGCGCCGCCGTTGATAATGTTGCACATAGGAACGGGCAATACCGTAGCGCTGTCTCCGCCAAGATATTTATACAAAGGTGTTCCTAAAGCGTTAGCTGCAGCTTTGGAAGCGGCCAAAGAAACAGCCAAAATAGCGTTAGCGCCCAAACGGCCCTTGTTTTCTGTTCCGTCTAGCTCGATCATTATCTTGTCGTTTGCAGCGTAGTCCAAAGCGTCTTTTCCTTTTAGAGCTTGGAAAATTTCGGTATTTACGTTATTTACTGCCTTTAAAACGCCTTTTCCAAGATATCTGTTTTTATCGCCGTCTCTTAATTCTACGGCTTCAAACATACCGGTAGAAGCGCCGGAAGGAACAGCCGCAACGCCTTGCGCTCCGCATTCAAGGGTAACGATTGCTTCGACGGTAGGATTGCCGCGAGAGTCAAGAATTTCGCGCGCGAAAATGTTTTTAATTGTAGTAGATGCCATATTGTATCTCCTTAATAATTTTGTTTGCAATATTTTGTTTGCTATATAATGATAATATATCTCAAAAAGATTGTCTATCGATTACCATAATTTTGAAGTTTTTTAATTTTAAAAGTCGTTCTTTAAAGATTATTATTTCTTTTTTAGTTTTTTTCTGAATATATATTTAATATGACTCAAAACCCGGCTCAAAAATTAAGATATTTTAGAGACGTTTTTTGCAATATTATTATCGCTATAGCGGTATTATTTGTTTTAGGCTTGGCGATAAAAGACGATATAGCACAAGTTTTTAAAAGCGGCAGTCCCCAAGCGTATTACAACGGCGACACATCCAAAAATAATATAAGCCTAATGATAAACGTGTATTGGGGGACGGAATATATCGACGATATGCTTATGATTTTTGACCAATACGACGTCAAATGCACGTTTTTTATCGGCGGAAGCTGGGCGTCAAAAAACGAAGACGTTTTGAAAGATATTGTGGCTCATGGGCATGAGCTTGGAAATCATGGATATTTTCATAAAGATCATAAAAATTTGTCGCGCGAACAAAACCGCGAGGAAATATATGTTACAGAAAAGCTTATAGAAAGCATATGCGGCGTAAAGACTAGGCTGTTTGCTCCGCCGTCTGGGTCGTATAGCAAAGTTACTTTGGAAGTCGCCGAAGAATTAGGTTATAAAACAATTATGTGGACAAAAGACACAATAGACTGGCGCGACAAAGACACTAATTTAATTTATAAAAGGGCGACTTTAAAAGCTTCTAACGGCGATTTGATTTTGATGCATCCTACAAAAAATACGGTAGAAGCGCTCCCTGATATTATAAAAACTCTTAAAGAAAAAGGCTTTAATCTTGTTACTGTAAGCGAAAACATAGCCACTGAAAGCAAAATTTAAGGTCAAATTGTTATTTGACTGTTTTCGCTTATTCGTATAAACTTAATAATGATTTAAAAATTTTTTGTTTATTTAAAATTTTTAT
Organism: Clostridia bacterium; assembly: GCA_036562165.1. Classification (GTDB taxonomy): domain Bacteria; phylum Bacillota; class Clostridia; order Christensenellales; family DUVY01; genus DUVY01. The sequence goes on along the minus strand of DATCKP010000105.1, from coordinate 2,347 downwards.
TTTTTTCCTAAAAATATCGCATACTATATTTAAAAATTTTGAAAGAGGTATTTTTTTATGCATAAGATGGTTTCCTATCCCAACGGATTAAGATTGATAATGAAAAAACTTGATTTTTTAAGGTCGGTATCCGTAGGAGTTTGGGTAGGCGCTGGAAGCGCGTATGAAAATAACGAAATAAACGGTATATCGCATTTTATAGAACATATGCTTTTTAAAGGCACGACTAATCGTTCTGCTTTCGACATTGCGGACGCCATAGATAAAATAGGCTGTCAAATAAACGCGTTTACAGCCAAAGAAGTGACTTGTTATTATACAAAATCTATTGACGAACATCTTGACCAATGCCTAGATATTTTAAGCGATATGTTCTTTAATTCGGTCTTTGACGAAAAAGAATTGGAAAAAGAAAAGAAAGTAGTAATTGAAGAAATATCAATGACAGAAGATTCTCCCGAAGATGTTTGTCACGAATTGCTCGCAAAACTGTTTTTCGAAGGCAGCCCTTTGGGACAACCTATCATAGGCAACGCCGATAACGTTAATAGTTTTGATAAGGCAAAAATAAAACAATTCATGGCCGACCATTACTGCCCCCAAAACGTTGTAATTGCCGTGGCGGGCAATATCGACTTTGATAAAGTTTCCGATATGGTCGATAAATTTTTCAATCAAAAATTTAAGGAAGACAGCTGCCTTAAATCCGTTCCCGCTCCAAAACACGTATCTAAGCCTAATTTTGGGAGCAAAATAAAACAGCTAGAGCAAGCGAGCATTGCGATAGGATTTCCTTCGCCGGTGTTTAATTCTGAAGACACTCACGCTATGATGATAATGTCTAATATTTTGGGCGGCTCTATGAGCTCAAGATTATTCCAAAAAATAAGAGAAGAGCTGGGTTTAGCGTATTCTGTTTATAGCTATATGTCTTCTTATAAGAATAACGGCTTGTTTTCAATTTATTGCGGAACTAATCCGCAAAACATCGAAAAAGCGGTTCAAACTATTATTGACGAGCTTAAAAAACTCTTAAAAGACGGTATTACCGACGAAGAGTTTAATCGCGGCAAAGAACAACTAAAAGGCAACTTTATATTAGGGCAAGAAAACACCACGTCCATTATGAACGTTTACGGAAAAATGCTTTTGGTTTCGGACGAGATTTTTGACCTTGATAAAAAGCTAAAAGAAATTAACGCCGTAACAAAAGCGGACGTAATGGAAGTAACTAGAAAGTATTTGGATTTTAGCAAAGCGTGCATTTCATGCGTTGCAAATAGGGAATCCGAAGATTTATTGAAATATCTAAATTAATGCGAAAAAAAAATTAATAAAAAGCCGTAGCTCAAAGCTATGGCTTTTTTGTTTTGTATGATATATTTATGCTGTATTATTTATGAAAAAGCAGGGTATGACAAAGGAGATGTTTTAATGGATAAACTTGAGCATATATTTCAAATGCAAAAAGATCTGAACGATTTTATTACAAAAAATCACAAATTAGAAAATAAATATACGCCTGAAGAATGGATTCAAAAAAATATTTTGGCGCTTATATCCGAATTGAGCGAAGTGTTAAGCGAAGTAAATTTTAAATGGTGGAAAAATAATAAAGAAATCAACAGACAAGCCTTAAAGGAAGAGCTTGTAGACGTGCTGCACTTTTTTATCAGTATGTGCATACACGCAGGTATGACCGCGGAAGAATTGTATGAAATTTATGTAAAAAAAAATAAAGAAAATATAAAACGTCAAACAGGCGAATCCGCTCAAAAAGATTACAGACCTTAAAATAATTTAAGGTCTGTAAATTTTTATGTAATATGATTTTTATAGGCTTAAAATATACTCCATAGGCTAGTTATTCTATATCTTTATCAGGCGGGTTTAAGTCGTCGTTTTCTGTCAACCTTTTATATAACATATAATATCCTATTTGACCTGTAGACGAAAACAATCTCCAAGTTATATGTTTCAGATCTTCATCCGACATAAGTCCGCCTCCTATTTTTTTATAGTTGTAGTATGTTCAAAAATCTATATAATTATTTATAACAAATAAAATTTAGGGTATTAATATAAAACAAATAGGGTATTAATATAAAACAAATATTATATTGGACATAATTTTTTTATGGAAGATAATATCAAAGTCACGGGTTTGGTTTTAAACGTAAAAGACTATAAAGACGATGATAAAATCGCCGCGATTTTTACTTTAGAAAAAGGAAAACTGCACAGCGTATTTAAAGGCGTCAAAAAGCCTAAAGCGAAAATGAAAATGGCGGCTCAGCCTTTTTGTTTCGGCGAGTTTATACTTTGCGAGCGCGGCAATAATTATATA
>DATCKP010000104.1:0-6971 GCA_036562165.1 Clostridia bacterium | reverse complement strand
ATAGAATACTGCCTAGATACGGCGTTTGTTCGCCCGACAAAAAATTGTTATTTAAGGTAAAAGCCAAGTTTTCTTTGTTCAGCAAAAAAGCTAAAATAAAATCCAAAACTCAACAATTTAACGGGCTAAAAATTAAGGGGGATTTTTTAGCTTGGGAATTCGACATAGAAAAAGACAAAAAAGCTTTGGCTAGGATATCGAAAAAGCTGTTAAAATTATCCGACACTTACGATGTTTCCGTAGCTGACGAAAAAAACGCCGTATATTACCTAGCTATTGCCATAATTATAGACTGCATGCATCACAGACAAAAGGGAGCTTTGGATAAGCTGGCTTCTATGAGAAGATAAATAAAATTTTTAATAAAAAAAAGGACATATCCAAAACGATATGTCCTTATTTTTTTTGCTTTTTATATATTATTATTTCTTCTTATTATTTCTTCATAGCGTCTACCGGCTTCTTGCGGGCGACTCTCATAACAGGGAAGAAGCTTGAAATAAACGCCACTCCCACGCTTATTATGAGCATCAAGATTAACTGTCTTATTCCGAAGATCAACAATGTTATTAATATTTGATATTCCTTTCTCAAGATAGAGTTTAGCCACATTACGCCCAAAGCGGTAGCAACTACGGACAATGCAAAGTTAATCAAGGCTATAATCATAGCTTCGTTAAAAAATATTCCAAACACGTCGCTGGATCTAGCGCCTATCGCGCGCAAGATGCCTATTTCCTTACTCTTGTAGCTTATGCTTATTGTTATAAAGTTCATAAGCAGCAAGGCAGCGAACACAGCAAAGCCTATGCCGATATACAAGAACACTTTGGCAAGCGTCTCGATCAGCGAATTTACTTGGCCTAACGTGGACATTACGCCGTTTCTCATTCTATAAGAAACGTCGTTTTCAAAATAGTTGTCGTAACCGAATTTGACTAATTTCGCGACCGCGTTTTCCGAAGAAGGCATCGGGGTTATTAAGAACATATAATAGCCTTCGACTACTTCGCTTATTTCTTCGTATAATTGGTCGTCTAATATAACCGGCGCGTCCCAAGCATCAACATGTACACCCGGGTCAAAGACGCCGACTATTTTATAATTTAAATTAAGGTATTTATTTAATAAAGTGTTTGAATAGAAAAGTTTGGGCGAATTAAGACCAATTTTTTCTGCCTCGTTTAACACGTTTCCATTTTTAATGTGTTGAATAAATAAATCGATCTTTTTTTGTTTAAAGTAGTTGGCAAAAAGAACACTATAATTGTCGCCCCAATCAGAAGAATTTGCGAATTTTAGATACGCAAAATATACAGCGTGTTTTTGTTCGTCGGGAAGCTCTTGCATTTTTTCTAAGGTATAATCGTCTTTCCTATACCATATATCATTATCATCCTTAAAATCTTCGGTAACGTAAAAGTCTTTGGGATAGTTTTTAGGAATATACTCGTTAAGCAAATAATCGTCAAAATCTTGATAGCTTACGCTGTAATTTTTATAATCCTCATACCATTGGGGAACTGATTCTATCATATAATCAAAAAATGTTAAATAAGTCTGAACAGACAGCACTATTTCGTTGGGTTCTACTTTAGTTTTGTCAGGCTCAAAAAATATTATATTATTTAAGCCGACTTCGTTTTGACTTATTACATTATTAATTCCGACATTATAATAATCGTTAAAGTTGAGGTTCATATAAACGTATCTAGTTATTTCCAAACCCATTTTTTCGGTTTGCAAAGCGCGTTTTACAAAGCCGTCGTTTACAAAAATCATTCCATGATAGCCGTATAAAACGGTATCGTATAGCTCTTGCAATTTTATAAACGTGCCTATGTCTATCTCCTCGGATTCGTTTAATAACCTAAAGTTGTCGTAATCAAATTTTGTGTCGATTACGGCTGTTATGGTATAAGGCTTGTTATTAATATAAAATTTAGGTTTTTTATTCAAAAAGTCTTCAGCCGTTCTAATATCTTCGGCTTTTATCTCTAAGCCTTGATAGCTGTATCCGCAAGTTTTGAAGCAGTTAAAGATATATTCGCTTATAGCTATTTGATTGTCCTGCTGGGGCAGCTCGCCTGTACAGCTAAAGCCTAAAGCGTTTATATCGTTTTGAGTAATTTCAAAAAAACCGCTCATTTCTATTCTTTCGTATAGTAGCGTGGACTTTTTGCTGTCTAAAATGTAAAAATTAAGCGGGATATAAGCGTAAGAAGGCTTATACAGTCCTTTAAATTCAAGTCCGGTTTCTTTGTTAAGCCGTTCTATGTCTTCGTCCGTGGCAAGCATTTGGTTGGGATAAGAGCGGTCTTCGTCGTAATAAATATGTTTTTGCTTTTCAAGAACATAAGCGCTTATTTTGCTGTCTATAAAGGATTGAGTGGTAACGGCGTATTTATTATAAGCTCCCATTGTGTCCGAAAGCCCCGCCATAGTAAACGCCACTACGGACAAGATTATAGTCATTACTAATCTAAAAGGCTTGGATTTTAATCCGCTTGCCCCTATCTTTACGGAGTTCTTCCAAGGCAGACGGCTCTTTATGAGCTTAAATTTTTTGTCTTGGCTTATTTTTATCTTGCTCTCGTCAGTTTCTTTAAACGCTTCTTTGTTGCCTTCCAGGTCTATCCTTGCGAACTTTCTTAAATCGTCGTTTGCCCGCTCGTCGACCGAAATTATGGCGTTGTGATTTTTTAAGTAATTATTGATAAGGGCAACGTCTTCTTCAGTAAGCTGATAGCCTTGCTTTATGGATATTATCTTATCGTCTACTATGCTCAAATGCGGGTTTTTCTTGAAGCTAGGAGCATAGTATTTTTCAATATCGCTTATTACTCTTCCGTCTTTTAGCTCTATTACTCTGTCTCCGTAATATTCGGCAAACTCTCTGTCGTGGGATACAACAATTACAAGTTTGTCTTTGGAAAGTTTCTTAAGCGTCTCAAATACTTGTATTCCCGTCTTGCTGTCCAAAGCCCCTGTAGGCTCGTCGGCCAAGATTATCTCGGGGTTTTTTACCAACGCTCTTGCTATGGCAACGCGCTGCTTTTGACCGCCCGAAAGTTCGGTAGGCTTTCTGTTGCCGTAGCCTACTAAGTCTACTTCTTCTAATATTTTATTTATTTCTTCATTGGTGGCTTTTTTGCCTTGAAGTTCCAAAGCAAGACCTATGTTAGCCCCTACGGTGAATTCGTTGAGTATGTTATATTCTTGGAAGATAAAGCCTAGATACGTGTTGCGGTAGCTGTCAAAGTCGCTTTGGGTAAAGTCTTTGCTGGACTTGCCTTTTATGATAATCTCGCCTTCGTCAGCTCTGTCTAGACCGCCTAAAATATTAAGCAATGTGGACTTGCCGCTTCCCGATTTGCCCAGTATAAATACCATGCCTTTTTCGGGGAATTTTAGGCTCACGTTATCCAACGCCTTTACAGGCACGCCTTTTTTAGGCTTATACACCTTAGTTACGTTGCGTATCTCTAACATGAAAAACTCCTAATAAAATATAAAGGTGTGTCCATAGTATATGAAAGACGCCTTAAAGTCAAACTTTCTTTTTTGTTTGTAAATATTGTCAATTATTGAAATATGCAAATAATTGACGCGAAAAACCGTTTCTAATATTTATTTTTATTCTTAAATTACTTAATAAACTTTCTTTAATTACTAAAAAACCGCGTTAATAAAACGCGTTTTTTCTCTTAATATTATTTTTTTGTTTTGCTGGGCGGGTAACCCATAACGTCCACAAACGCCCTGTAAAACGTCGAATATTCCAAAAACCCGAATTCTTCGGCGACTTTGGTAGGCTTTTCGCCGCGGCGTATTAACTGGTTCGCGGCGATTATCTTTTTTGAGCGGATATATTTCATTATCGGCGTACGCATATAAGTCTGAAATTCTTTATACAAATGCGACTGGGAAAAATGAAATTTCTCGCACAGCTCTTCTATTGTAATGTTTTTTCTAATGTTTTGGTTGATATATTGAATTATCTTAGTTATTACCGCGTCGGCGTCGTCCGCCATTGTCTTTTGTTTAAATTGAGTATGGCTCAGCCTGATAAGAATTTCTTTGATAAGGTTTGAAAAAAGTATCTCTAACTCCATGTAGTTAAACTCGCGGTAATAATCGTCCATTTTTTCAAAAAGCTCGTGAATTTTGGGGGACGAAGAGAAAAACGCGCTGCGACTTATAAAATAATCTTTCAAAAACTCGGGCACAAGGTCGTCTTGAAACTTTAACACGTATCTTTCGTAAGGAGCATTTTCCAAAAAGGTTACAAAATGGTGCTGACCGGGCTGAATGAGCAAAATATCCCCGAATTTCATTACTTGTTTTTCTTCTTCTACGGTAAAAACGGCCTTGCCGCTAATAAAATAATACAGCTCGTAAAAATCGTGATAATGCTTGGCGTAATCGGGGGAAGCCTGCGGAGACGAATCCAATTTGTGAGCGATATCCAAATTGTTATACACAAACGAAAACATAGGGCTTCTTTTGTTTTTTGATTTTCTTTAGTATGGGATTTATTTAATTTTAATATCGCTTGATAAAATATGCAAGATGGTTTTATAAAATTTGCAATATAATTTCTTTTTAATATGATACACTATTAAAAAACTAAACAGTTTTATTCAAAGTTTTTATTTAAGAAAAAATAGTTCTAAACCGTTTTTTTAAAAAGATTAAATTTTTAAAGGAGTAAATATATGAAATTGCCTTTTAAAGTGGATTTGAGCGGCGAAGTAGCCGTAGTAACCGGAGCTGGCGGCGTGTTGATGAGCGAAATGGCAAAAGCTCTAGCCGCTTGCGGAGCCAAGGTAGCCTTGCTTGATATTAATTACGAAGAAGCAAAAAAATTCGCCGACGAAATAGGCGGACAAGCAATAGCGGTAAAATGCGATTGTCTAAACAAAAACAGCATAATAGAAGCCAAAGCCCAAGTAAACGCTGAATTAGGCAAGGTTAATATCTTGCTCAACGGCGCGGGCGGAAACAATCCCAGAGCTACCTGCGACAACGAATATATGTTCCCTAATATGAAAGAAGGCGTAAAGACGTTTTTCGACCTTGAAGAAAGCGGGTTTAAGTTTGTGTTTGACATAAACATTACTTCGGCGTTTTTAGTTACCCAGGTTTTCGCTCAAGATATGGTTGAGACGGGCGGCAACATTATTAATATATCTTCAATGAACGCTTATAGACCGCTTACCAAGATACCGGCGTACAGCGCGGCAAAAGCGGGAATATCCAACTTTACTCAATGGCTTGCGGTGCATTTTGCTCCCTGCAACATTCGCTGCAACGCGATCGCGCCGGGATTTTTTGTAAGCCGTCAAAACCAAAGCTTGCTGTTTAACCCGGACGGCTCGCCCACTGAGAGAACCAAAAAGATATTGGCGGCTACGCCTCAAAAGCGTTTTGGCGAAGTTTCGGATTTGATAGGAACTTTGCTGTGGCTTGCTAGCGACGAGGCGAGCGGGTTTGTAACAGGCAGCGTTATACCGGTAGACGGCGGTTTTTCGGCGTATAGCGGCGTATAAATTATGCTGATATAAAAAAACATAATTATAAAATATAGTTTTAGATAGACAAAAATTGTAAAGTAATGTATAGTTTATCTAAACTAAAAATAATTAAAATTATTTTCCGCTTCTAGTTTAAGGAAGGCGGAATTTTTTCAAAAATAGCTTTTAGTTTGAAAAAGGAGTATTATGGAAAACCAAAGAAAGCCAAGGGTAGTGTTTCCATTTGTCGAAGCGGGCATGGGACACATTATGCCGATGAAAGCCGTAAGCGACGCTTTTGAAAAAAAATACGGCGACCGCGTAGAAGTCATTAAGACGTATTTTTTCCAAGACCCCGATAATCCCGATCTAAAATACGTCGAAGACGAATTAATACGCGAAGTAAAAAAGCACAACAAAAACCGCCTAAACGGCATTATTCAATTTCTGCTTTTGAGACTTTTCGGAACAAAAATAAGCATGAAGTTTCTTCACCAAGTAAGATACAAACGCGGTTTTAAGCCCGCCATGGAATATCTAAAAAGTTTAGACGCCGACTTGATATTCAATACCCATTTTTCTACGCTTTATTACGCTTGCGAGCTTAGAGAAAAGGGCTTGATTCATTCAAAGATTATTACTTTTTGTCCCGACCCTATAGTAGGTCTTCAATGGGACAACCGCTGCGACCTTATGCTGCTTAGCGGCTCAAACGGCGTAAAAAAAGCCGCGCGTTTTAAAAGATTTAAACCCGAACAAGTAAAAGAAGTGCCCTTTTTGATACGCAAAGAGATAGAGCAGTATAATAAAGGCAAACAGTACTACCGTCAAGAATTGGGCATTCCACAAGACAATTTTACCATTTTATTGGCTGACGGAGCTTACGGCGCGGGCAAATTAAGAGAAAGCGTCTACGAGCTATTAAAGTCCAAACTTAATCTTACGATTATAGCCGTTTGCGGAAAAAACCAAGCGCTGTATGAAGAGTTTCAAAAGATTACGCCGCCCCGAAATATCGTGTTTAAACCTTACGGGTTTACAGATAAAATGCTTATGTTCGCGGCGGCATGCGATTTGTTTATGGGCAAGGCGGGAGCAAGCAATTTGGCAGAGCCTGCGTATTTCGGCGTTCCAGCAATTGTCACTTTTTGCGCTACGCCCATAGAAAGATGGATATGCAACCATTACATACAAAAAGGCTGCGCGATAAGGGTAAGAAACGTAAAAAAAGCCGTTAAACTTGCCGAATCTTTCGCCCAAAACCCCGAGCTTATGAAGCCTTACATCCAAGCCGCAAAAGCTCAAAGCCGCAGCGACGGCGCTGATATAATAGCCGATATAATTTACGAGCAATTATATAAGTGATTAGGCGATATTTAAACATTTTTCTTTAAGCATAAAAGGCTTGCCATTTTTGGAAGCCTTTTTTATTTATACAAACAACAGTTTTAATAT
>DATCKP010000098.1:0-17064 GCA_036562165.1 Clostridia bacterium | reverse complement strand
GCGCACTCTTGTCTGTATTTATCTAGTTCGGGCGGAATATCGTCGGCGGGCCTGTGTTCTTTTATCTTTTGATCGCCTATGACCTTTTTTACGACTTCTTGATTAGGTTTCATAGGGAGCCTGCCGTATTCGCCTAAAAGCATATCTTTGGATTCCTTGGTAACCATTTTGTATCTTTCGCCGGCCAAAACATTCAAAACGGCTTGAGTGCCTACGATTTGGCTGGAAGGCGTTACCAAAGGCGGATATCCAAAATCCGCTCTTACTCGGGGAACTTCGGCTAAAACTTGGTCTAATTTGTCCAAAGCTCCCTGCTGCTTTAACTGGCTTATAAGGTTAGAGAGCATTCCGCCGGGAACTTGGTATATTAGCGCTTTAACGTCCACCGCCAATACGTTGGGGCTTATTAAACCTTTCTTTTTATATTTTTCGGCTACGCCGCGGAAGTATTCGGCGGCTTGGTTTAGAAGCTCTAGGTCTAGACCGGTGTCGTATTCGGTGCCTTTTAATGTAGCTACCAAAGACTCGGTCGCGGGCTGAGACGTTCCGTTAGCGAAAGGCGACAAAGCGGTGTCCACAATGTCGCAGCCGGCCTCGATTGCTTTAAGATATACCATATCGCCCGTGCCCGCGGTGTTATGAGTATGAACGTGAATGGGAACTTGAACCGCGTCTTTTAGGGCTTTGACAAGCTCAAAGGTCTCGTAAGGCAAAAGCAAGTTTGCCATATCCTTAAGGCATATGATGTCCGCGCCCATTTGCTCGTATTCTTTAGCAAGCTTGACAAAGTAATCTCTGGTATGGACTTCGCTTGTGGTATAGCATATCGCGGCTTCAACTATGCCGCCAGCCTTTTTGGTAGCTTCTACTGCTCTTTTTATGTTGCGCGGGTCGTTGAGCGCGTCAAAAATTCTTATAATGTCTATGCCGTTTTTTACTGACAGTTCGCAAAACTTATCTACGACATCGTCCGCGTAATGCTTATATCCTAAAAGGTTTTGACCCCTAAGAAGCATTTGAAGCTTGGTATTGGGCAAAGCTTGTCTTAACTTTCTTAATCTTTCCCAAGGATCTTCGTTAAGATATCTAAGACAAGCGTCAAACGTCGCTCCGCCCCAAACTTCCAAAGCGTAATAGCCTATCTTATCCAAAAGGGGCGCGATAGGCAGCATATCGTCGATGGTCATGCGCGTAGCCGCTTGGGATTGATGGGCGTCGCGCAGGATAGTGTCCATTATTTTGATTTTTGCCATCTTCGGTTCTCCTATTAAGATATTACCGCTATTAGATCGCCCGTTTTAACGGTCGCGCCTTGGCTTACCGCCAAAGTTACCACTCCGTCAACGGGAGCGTAAATATCGTTTTCAAGTTTCATTGCCTCCAAGACGACTACCACATCGCCCTTTTTGACTTGATCGCCCGTTTTTACAGGAGTTTTTAAGATTACCCCGGGCATAGGAGCTTTTAGTTCTACGCCTTTAGCCGACACGTTCTGGGGTTTTTCCGCTTTGGGAACGGGTTTAGGCTCGGGAGTAATATTTGAAGGCGTCGCAGAAACGCCGTCGGCGTTTAACTCTTCTACCGCTACTTCGTATGTGTTTCCGTTAACAGTTATTCTAAAATGACGCATCTTTATCTCCTATTGACTTTTTTTATGCTTTTTACTCTAAATAACGGAACTACCGCGTCTTGGCTTTCATAAAACATTGATATTGCCGCCAAAATCACGGTTAGTAATTCGTCTTTATTTTTTATTTCGTTGTTAGCAGGTTTTTGGTTTTTCATACTATGCATTCTCCGTCATTCTAAGCGCGGCTATCAAATAGCTTCTGGTCAAAGCCGGCTCTATAACTTCGTCAATATAGCCTTTTCTCGCGGCAAAGAACGCGTCTGTCTTTTGGTCGCTGTATTCTTGGATAATTTTTTCAAACTCTTGCTCGGTTTTTTCCGAAAGATTCGCCTTTTTGATTTCTTCTCTTTTTTCCAAAACGGCAAGGCTTTCTACGGGCAAAGGAGAAATATCGGCGTTCGCCCACGCAAGCTTATAATCATAACCTACGCCGTTTGACGCGAAAGCCGTATAGCCGAATCCAGCGGCGCTGCCGATTATAACCGAAATCAATGTCCCGCCGAAGTTAGCGTAAGCCGAAATAACTCTTGCGGCTTCTTCCAATAACCCGCCGCGTTCGGCATCTAAATCGGCTTTTAAGCCTAATGTATTTACAAAATTAACTACCGGAATTTCTAAAGCGTCGAAAACTCTTACGTATTTTGAGATCTTTTTTAGAGCGTTTTGGTCAAGATATTTATCCGCCTTAAAGTTATGAGCGATAACGCCTACGGTTACGCCGTCCATAAGCGCCAAACCGCATACCGCGCTCGGAGCGAAAGCCGCACCGCATTCTATAAACGAGCCTTTGTCAAACGTTTCGTTGATCACGGTATAAATATCGTCGGTTGTATTTAAGACGCTTGAGACTCTGTTAAGGTCGTCTTCGCTTTCGGAGTCGTTATATATATATGTAACTAATTTTTTAACCAATTCCGCTATTTGCTCTTTAGAGCCTACGAAATCTACAAGCCCGTTTTTGCTCCAAATCTCCGCGCCGCCTATCTCTTTGTCCTTTAGAACTTCTTTTTGGGACGCAGCTAAAATCTTAGGGCTTGTGGACGCCATTACCGCGTCTTGCTCCATTAAAACAAAATCCGCAATGCCTGCCAAAGCCGATATCATGCCGTAGCTTGAGGATTTTATAATCATAATATGCGGAACGGTAAGCCTGCTTGCCGCTCCCAAGATCTCCGCGTAGCTTTCTAATATGTCGACGCCTTCTTCCAATCTAGCCCCCATAGTGTCTATTACGGAGATCAAAGGAATGTCGGCGTCCGAAGCTTTCAGCATGCATTTGACTATTTTATCGGCATGCAGCTTGCCCACGCCGCCTTTCAGCGCTTCAATGTTTTGGCAAAAGATATAAACATCGTTATCTAAAACCCTGCCAAAACCTGTTATCACGCCTTCTCCTTGGGGAGAACCGTCTAGAGCGTCTTGGCTGACAAATGCGTCCAATTCCACGAAGCTTAAATCGTCCAAAATAAGCTTAAGAAAGCTTCGCGCGTTTTGGCTTGCGTTTTCCAATTCCGATCTTCTAGCTTTTAGCGCTTTTACCCTATCCATTTTTTCTCCTATAGTTTGAATAATAATTTAAAGCAAAAAAAACTTTTTCATTAATTATTTTATAAAGTTTTGCAGGATTAATCAAGCAAAAGCAAGATTGATAAATAAATAAAAAATCCTGCTAATGAATTGTCACACAAATGACAAAATCAGCAGGCTTTTTATGTTTTTTTTTAATATTATTTCTTTTCTTTAAGCGACTGCAGATACGCTATTTCTTTTTTATTGAGCATTCTAAACTTGCCCCTGGGCAAACCGCCTAACCGTATTTCGCCTATGCTTATTCTCTTTAAAAACTCGGTCTCTTTGCCCACGCTTTCTAGCATCTTTCTGACTTGGCGGTTGCGTCCTTCGTGAATTATTATTTCCAATCTCGTGGACTCTTCGTCGCCTTCTAGAACTCTGACTTTGGCGGGCGCGGTTTTGACGCCGTCTATTTCGACTCCCGAACGAAGTTTGTTAAGCTCTTCGGGCGTTATAGTTCCCTTGATTCTAGCGACATACGTTTTTTCGATTTTTCGGCTAGGATGAGTCAATATATTGGTCAAATCCCCGTCATCCGTAAACAACAACAAGCCTTCAGTGTTATAATCCAATCTACCTACGGGATATACCCTTCGGTTTTTCGGGACTTTTATTAAGTCCATAACCGTGCGTCTGCCGCGGTCGTCGCTGGTGGTGGTTACATAGCCCTTAGGCTTATGCAGCATAAGGTAGATATAGTCTTCTTTCAGGGTTATGACTTTGCCGTCCACCGTAACGACGTCTCTTTTCGGGTCAACGTCTATCGCAAAATTTTCTGCCACGCGTCCGTTGATTTTTACCCTTTTTTCTAATATCAACTGCTCGCTTTTGCGTCTTGACGCGACGCCGCACAAAGACAAGTATCTGTTTATTCTCATATTTATCCTAAGCAGCGTTTAATAATATTTAATAATTATTATATATTAAACTTCGATAATTAATTTGGCAAGCCGATTAAATATCAATCGGCTATTTTTTCTAAACTCAAAATGAAATTGTTTCGGCTTATTATGTCTTTTAGGTCGCTTTCGTTTTTGACTTTCAGACTTCTTATATAGCCCGTGCAGATTAACTTATCGTCTTGGTATTCTAAGCTATAATTTACAAAGCTTTTCGCCCCAAACAAGCTCTTTACAAGCTCTTGTTCGTTGTTTGAGATTATAAATTTGATTTTGTATGTAATAAAATCTTTTGATTTTAAAGGATTGCGGTTTAGATGCATTATGTATTGGAATAAGAACAACGCCAAAGTTCCTCCCGCGGCTAGATAGTATAATCCGGCTCCCACGCACATTCCTATCGCGGCGGTAAACCATACGCCCGCGGCGGTGGTAAGTCCGTGAATGACATGCCTTTTGTATAAAATCATTCCGGCTCCCAAAAAACCTATGCCTGTGACTATTTGAGCGGCTACTCTTGCGGCGTCAAATTCGCCCTCAAATCCGTGGATAGAAATTATCATCAAAAGACAAGAAGCGCCCGCGACCAGCGCGTGCGTTCTTATTCCAGCTTCTTTTTCTCTTAACCTGCGTTCTAAACCTATGATAGAGCCCAAAAGCATTGAGCCGGCTACTTGGGCTAAAAAAATCATCTGCTGAACAAACAACGACATCCCATACACCCCTAAAATTATTACAAATATATTATTAATAATAACATTTTTATATCAGCGATATCAAGGCTATTCTTGAGCTTCGGCTTCCGTCCTTAATATATATTCCAATCTTTCTTTAAACGGCAATATTTCCAAATCTTCTTTTAAAACCGCTTTTACTTCGAATAATTTTTGATCGCCTAAATATCCTCTGACTTTGCCTACCGCTTCGCCTTTTTTCATAGGGGCGTATAGGACGTTTTTAACCTTGACGTCGTATGTTATGCTCTTGTATTCTTCGTCGCTTAAAGGATAGCAGAATTCTTTGTCCGCGACTATATCTATTTCGGTTTGCTTGCTGCGTAAAGCCGGCAATTTACCCATGCTTTGCTCGGGCGACATAAGCGTTCGCATAGGATATTGCTGGAAAGCCAAATCCATAATTCGCATGCATTCTTCAAACATAGGCCCGCAGTTTAACACCACGCAGACGACTTCCATATTCCCGCGTTTCGCGGAGCTTACCAAGCAGCGACCGGCTTTTTTGGTATAACCTGTTTTTATGCCGTTTCCGCCTTCGTACATAGACAATATTTTGTTTTTGTTATACATAACGCGCGGATAGTCTCTGCCTTCCCAAGAAGCTTTGTGAACTTTGGTTCCTACGATCTCTCTAAAAATCGGGTTTTTCATCGCGTAAGCGCTTATTAACGCCAAATCATACGCTGTAGTATAATGGTCGGGATGATGCAACCCGTGGGGGTTTGCGAAATTGGAATTTTTGGCGCCTATTTTTTGTGCGGTCTGGTTCATAAGCTTGCAAAATTCTTGAACGCTTCCGGCTGTATGTATCGCCAAAGCCACCGCGGCGTCGTTGCCCGAACGGAGCATAAGACCGTATAACAAGTCTCTGACGCTTATCTTTTCATCCCTTTCTAAATAAATAGACGAGCCTTCTATTCCTACCGCTTCTTTGGGCACGCTTATGACTTCGTCCAAATCTTTGCAGTTTTCTATTACGGTAATAGCAGTCACGATCTTGGTAGTGCTCGCCATCTCGCGTCTTTGATGGGGATTATGAGAAAACAAAAGCCTGCCTGAGTTGACTTCTATAAGCGCCATGGAAGACGCGCAAGTGGATATTGTTTTCGCGTCCGCTTTGGAATCAAAGGCGGGCGAAAACGCGGCTGATAATATTAAGGCCGCCGCTAAAAACCTTTTTATCGTCCTCATAGTTTAGGATTTTTCTTTTCTGTCCGTCAACAAAGAGTCTATCAACTCAGGCACTATGTCAAGGAGTTTGTCATACGCGGTCTCGCCGTTGATGGGCATAATCTTAATAGTGCTGCCGTTATCGACCAAAAAGCCTATGGGAGAAACGCTTATTCCGCCGCCGCTTCCGCCCGCGAACGGGAACGTCTCCATTTTTTTGTTGTTATTGATATCGCTGTATTCCCCGCCGCCAGTTATAAAGCCCATAGTAACCTTGGATATCGGAATCACTACCGTTCCGTCAGGGGTTTTTACGGGGTTGCCCACGATGGTATCGGTGTCGATTAATGTCTTTAGCTTGGTCATTGAAGCAGACATAAGTCTTTCTATGGGATGTTCGTAACCGCTAATCATATACTTTCTCCTTAAAAGATTTTAGTTCTTTTGCTCTCACAGAACGATTATTAGCGTATATAAAACTATAAATAATATCTGCAATGGATAGAGTTATTATACTGTTGACAGATATATAAAACACGTCTTTTTCAAAATCGCTTATTATGCCTTCCGAGCTTTGCATTCTGGGATTGCGTTTTTTAAGAGCGATTATAAGCCATGCGGCTATAATACGAGCGGCCGCGGTAGCAAGAGCGGTAAAAGCCATATCGTCAGTTTTTCCCGCTGTCCAATACAAATCCAGATCCATAATTTCGACAATGGAAATAAACGCATTATCCAAATAGTTTACAATGGATTCTTCATCGGCCGCATCCGCGCTTAATTTGATTCTGGTAGATTTGCCTTTTTTGTCGGTCAAATATAATTTGTTACCTTTAAGCTGCAAAATCCCGGAAGTTATGGGAATTCCAAAAAACCTAATAGAATAAAAACCTTTTTGGTTGCAAAGGATATCGAAATGCGCCAAAAGCCTTATTCTTAAACGCAAGGCCGTTAAAGATATTAAGATTAAAGATATCGCCAAAACATAAATTAAAGGGTGCATATTGTATATTTTTTGAAAAATATACGATTATATACGCACCCTTAAATAATCTTAAAATAATATTTATTTAGTCTAATTTATTTTTTCTATATTATTTATGTCGTCTTTTAGAAAATCCGGGATTTCGTCGGGCAACTCAAAATCGTCCTTAAAATTATACAGCATATCGTCTTTTTTGTTCTCTATTATTGATATGCGTTCTAACAGCTCTTCGTAGTCGGGCAAGTCTTCTAAAGAAGTAAGCTGAAATCTCTTTAAAAATTCGTCCGTAGTGCCGTAAAGCATAGGCTTGCCTATCACGTCCTTGCGTCCGACGACTTCTATTAATCCGTGCTGAATAAGAACGTTAAAGGTATATTCGCTGTTTACTCCCCTGATTTGTTCTACTTCCAGCCTGGTAATAGGCTGTTTGTAAGCGATAATCGCCAAAGTCTCAAGGCAAGATTTTGACAGTTCTTTTTCTTTAATAGGATTGAGCACCGCTGAAACTTCGTCGGCTAGATCGGGATTGGTGGAAAATTGGAGTTTGTCGTTAAATTTCAAAAGCTGTATGCCCGAAGAGCCCGAATGCTTTTTCTCAAGCAAACTTACCGCTTGATCCATCTCTTCTTGGCTTACGCTGAGCTTGGACATATTATCGTCTTTTTGACCGGTTCTCCCGCTAAAAACAAAATAGCTTCTATAACCGCGCAAAGTCTCTCAATGTTCATTTTCTTCACCTATGTATGTCAATATTATATCCCCAAACAAATTTTCTTGACGGCAGGTAAGATAGCGTAATCTCAAAAGCTCTAATAACGCCAAAAACGTGTTTATCATTTCGCTTTTGGTATAATCGCTTTCAAACAGCTCAAAAAAGCTCATAGTTTTTTTGAGTTTTATGATTTCTTTAATCTGCTCGATTTTTTCGGCTACGGTAAATCGGTCTTTTATTATCTTTTTGGGAATTTCCGCGCGCTTTTGCAAAGCCAATTTGTGCAGCATAGCCGAAAAAGCGTCTAAAAGACCGTTCAGCGACATCGACTTTAAGACAATTCTAGGGTCGTTGACCTTTTGGTCGGGCTGTTTGTAAAATCTATAAATATTTTCTTGCTCTTTAAGTTTTTCGCTGGCTTCTTTGAATAGATTGTATTCTTCAAGCTGCCTGATTAAGCGTTCTTTGGGGTCTTCTTCGTCTTCTTCGGGAATTAACTCATCTAATTTTGGCAGCAAAGATTTTACTTTGATTTCTACCAAAGTGGAAGCCACGTCCACAAACTCCGCCGCCTTGTCCATATTAACGGCGTCGAGCTGCTCCATATGCGCCAAAAACTGTTCGGTTATGTTGGACAAAAAGATGTTTTTTATTTCTATTTTGGCTTCTTTGACTAAATGAAGCAATAAATCCAGCGGGCCTTCGAAATCGTTAAGGCGGTATATGAAAAAATCTTCTTTTTGCTCAAGTATTACGGGCATAAATTATATAACACCCCAAATAATTTTCCAAAGCGTAAGGATAGGATTGATAATCCAAGACGATACGGTAGTTATTACGTAAGACAAAGGATCTAAAAAAGGATATTGCGCTATAAGACCGGGAAAGAGATAATCGCCCAACACGCTTATGATAAACAATCCCATAAGGATATAAAGCCCGTAATTGCGCATAAACATTACGTAGCGGTTGTTATAGCGGGTAAAGGACTCCACTACCCTGAACCCGTCCAAAGGATAAATAGGCAAAAGATTGAATACCATAAGGAAGATATTTATATAAACCATCAAAGAGAAAAAGCTTAACAAAAATACCGCTCCGAAAGCGCCGGCAAAATTAAGGCCGGTTTTATAAAGAAGCGGAACGTAAATCCCCGCCGAAATAAAAGCAAGTAAGAAGTTTGTAGTCACGCCCGCGATTGAGACCGTAAAGATGCCAACGCGGCGGTTTTTGAAATTATAAGGGTTAATGGGCACGGGCTTTCCGTAACCAAAACGCAGCGTCAAAAGCATTAATAATCCCAACAAATCAAAATGCCTTGCCGGGTTGAGCGATATTCTGCCAGCGTTTTTCGCGGTAGGATCCCCGTTCCACAAAGCCACGACGGCGTGAGCTATTTCGTGCAAAATAAGCGCGATCAAAAGCGCTAGTATTCTTGCCAAATGATATGATATTTCAAAACGATTCATACAAATATTTCCAAAATAAAATTTTCGGGTTATATTAGCATTATAACCTAAACAGGTTTGTTTTAGCAAATCAATATCAAAACCCTAAAAAACGGCTTAAAAAAATAAAGCCGCGATTTAAGCGCGGCTTTTTATTTCAGCCAATCGGGTACAGCGTCTCGCGCTGTTAAGTCTTCGTAAGTCTGCGGTTTGACTATATATTGCGCTTTGCCTTGGTTTACCAATACCATGGGCGGTACGGGATTGCGGTTATAATTGCTTGCCATAGAATAGTTATAAGCGCCGGTAGAAAATACCGCTAGAATATCGCCAGTCTTAGCCTTAGGCAAACGGGCTTTTTCTATGATTATGTCCCCGCTTTCGCAGCATTTTCCTGCTATAGTTACAATCTCTTCGGGTTTGTCTAAAGCTCTGTTAGCCAAAACGCAAGAATACTTGGCTTGATACAAAGCGTATCTAGGGTTATCAAACATTCCTCCGTCTATGGCGACGTACTTTTTGAGCCCTTTGATTTCTTTTATAGAGCCTACGGTATAAAGCGTAACGCCCGCTTCGCCCACGATAGAACGGCCGGGCTCGAATATCAATCTAGGCGCGGGAATATTTTTTGTTTTTATCATTTCTTTTAAGGCTCTTATACAGCCTAAAATATATTCTTCAAAAGGCAAAGGATTGTCGTCTAAAGTGTAATGAATTCCAAAACCGCCGCCCATATTAAGCTCTTTAACCGGGGTCTTTAATTCGTTATAAATCTTGGCGGCAAAATCCGTCATTTTGTCGATAGCGGCTATAAAAGGCTTGTAGTCAAAAATTTGGGAGCCGATATGGCAGTGAATTCCCAAAAACTCTAAATTTTGGTTTTCTATTACAGTTTTTACCGCTTCGAAAGCCGCGCCGTCTGCCATAGAAAAACCGAATTTGGAGTCGGGCAAAGACGTTTGGATATAATGGTGCGTGTGAGCTTCCACGCCCGGATTTACTCTAACCATGCATTTGATTTTCGCGTTATTGTTTTCGCGGCTTATGCGGGTCAATAATTCTATGTCGTTATAATTATCAATTACAACGCAATGAACGCCTAACTTAAACGCCAAGACTAACTCGTCGTAGCTTTTGTTGTTGCCGTGGAAATAAACCTTGTTCATATCAAAGCCTGCCGAAGCCGCGGTATAAAGCTCGCCGCCGCTTACGACGTCCGCGCCCAAGTTTTCGGATTGGACAATCTTATAAATCGCTTTGGTGGAAAGCGCTTTGGACGCAAAACATATCAGGCTGTCGGGATATTCTTTAAGAGCCGAAACGTATTTTTTGCAAACGTCTCTTATAGTTTGCTCGTCTAACACATACAAAGGCGTGCCGAACTCTTTTACAAGGTCTACGCAGTCTATTCCGCCTATTTCCAAATGCCCTAATTGGTTGATCTTAAAAGACTTGTTAGGTATCATTAGTAATTCCCTTCCAATTTTTTTAAAAAAAATAACACATTATCTTTTTTATGTCAAAATATAAAATACTATTTTTTATAACTATACATTATATTACTCATAAGAAAAATAAATTGAAACAGTCTGCTGTTTCAATTTATTAATGATTTTTATAAATATTATTAATCTGTTTTTAATACCCAATTTATCGCCGTTATTTCCATACCAGCCCTATTACTCCGACGCCCAAATGAACTCCCAAAACAGGGCCCAGCAATCTTAAGGACACGTAAGCGGAAGGATTATTGGTTTTTATAAGCTTGGCTAGTTCTTGGGCGGTATGATAATCGCTTATATAATGGACTATTACGGATTGAGCGGTCGGCGGGACTTTGCCGGCAAGCTTTTTGAGCTGTTCGTTTTTGCCCCGCGCCGTTCCGTCGTGAATTACAGAGCCTTCTACTAGTTTTAAGATGGGCTTGTTATTAAGTATCGTTCCTACCGATTGCCTTACAATGCCCAGCCTTCCGCTTCTTCTCAACGGGGTCATATCGTTCACAGTGAACGCTATCATTATTTCGTCGCGTATATTTTCTAGATTAAGGGCAATTTGGTTTAGATCCATGCCTTGATTTATCATCTTGACGGATTCTTTTGCCAGCAAAAACAGCCCGCCCGCTGTCAAAAGCGAATCTACCACGATTATATTCGGGTTATTAAGCTCTCTTGCCGCAATCGACGCGCTGCTGTAAGTTCCGCTCAACCTGGACGACAAAGTAAGGCACAGCACTTGGTTGCCCTTTCTTAACTCTTCTTCGAACGCGCTTAAAAACGTAGCGACGTTTGTCTGCGAAGTTCTGCATTGGTTGATGTTGGAGTTAAGCAGGTTTATAAAATCCCCGTTGCAGTCCGAATAAATTTCGTGATAAACTTGGTTATTGACATAATAAGTAACCGGCGCGATCCTTATATTAAGATCGGACGCTTCTTTTTTGGTAATATACGCGGTGCTGTCCACAATTAAAGTAATCATATAAATTGATTCCCCATATTGCGATATTTTAAGTATCTGTTATTAAGCAAATCGTCTATAGATAATCTCTTTAATCTCTTTATTGTTTCGCAAAGCGAAGATTTTATGATGTTCGCGGTTTCTGCAAAATCGTTTTCGGGAACGATTTTGTCTATTATTTTTAAGCTTGACAAGTCTTGGGCGGTAAGTTTAAGGCATTCGGCGGCTTCTGGGGCGCGTTTTGCGTCTTTCCAAAGTATGCTCGCGCAGCCTTCGGGCGATATGACCGAATAAACCGCGTTTTCCAACATCCAAATTTCATCCGCCACCGACAAAGCCAAAGCCCCGCCGCTTCCGCCTTCGCCTATGACTATGGCGATTATGGGGCATTTCAGCGACGACATTTCTATCAAGTTTTGGCTTATGGCTTGGCCTTGACCGCGCTCTTCCGCGCCTATGCCGCAATACGCTCCCGAAGTGTCAATAAAACATATTACGGGTCTATTAAACTTTTCCGCCTGTTTCATAAGCCTTAACGCCTTGCGGTAGCCTTCGGGATTGGCCGAGCCGAAGTTTCTTTTTATCTTGTCTTTGGTGTCCAAACCTTTTTCCAGCCCTATAACAGTTACGGGCATGTCTTGCAAACACGCCACGCCGCCTATTACCGCGGGGTCGTCCGCAAATCTTCTGTCGCCGTGGAATTCATAGAAGTTTTCGAATATCGAGTTTAGATAAAACGAAAACGTCGGCCTGTCCTTGCTTCTTGCTTTTTGGACTTTTTCATACGCGTTCATGCTCTTTATCTCCTGCCGCGACAATATGCATTTTAAGCATATCAGTCAAAAATTTTTTTTGACTCATTCTAGGAACTATAATGTCTATAAAGCCCTTTTCTAACAAGAATTCGGCTTTTTGGAAATTAGGAGGAAGTTTTTGTCTTATGGTTTGCTCGATCACCCTAGGGCCCGCAAAACATATTAATGCTTCGGGCTCGGCGGCTATTATATCCGCGCCCATAGCAAAGCTTGCGGTAACGCCCCCCGCGGTAGGGTCGCATAATATGGCTGTATATAAAAGACCTTTTTTTGAATGCCTTTCTATAGCGGCGCTTATTTTGGCCATTTGCATAAGCGAAAGCATTCCTTCCTGCATTCTCGCCCCGCCCGACAGCGTAAAACCTATGACCGCCAAATTGTTTTGAGCCGCGTATTCAAACAGACGTGTAATTTTTTCGCCCACTACCACGCCCATGCTGCCCATCATAAAAAAGGGCTCCATGGCAAAAAGGCAGGCTTTTAAACCGTTTATTTCGCAAACGCCCGTTATTACGGCTTCTTGCTCTCCGCTTTGGGATCGGGAAGAGCTTAACTTATAGTCGTAATCGGGAAACGCCAAAAAGTTGGACGATTTTAAATCGGAAAAGAGCTCAAAAAAAGTACCAGGGTCGGCTATATAATTAATTCTTTCTCTTGCCTTTATTTTTAGATGTTTAGAGCAAATCGGGCAAACGCCTAAATTAATTTTTAGATCTTCCAAAAAAACTATCTTTTTGCACGAAGGGCAATTGCAGCATAAATCGTCCGAAATTTTAGGCGGGCAAAAGCTTATTTCGGAGCCTTCCAATGAGTTTTGGGGTTTTTTGAATAAATACCGTTTTATCATCTTGCGCTCCTGGTCAAAAAGTCGGTGGTATACTTTCCGCTTACAAACTCCGGATGAGACAATATATCCGCCAAAAAATCTTTGTTGTGGTCAATGCCTTCTATCACTAATTCGCACAAAGACGCTTTCATTTTGCGTATGGCTTCTTCTCTAGTAGGCGCGTGGACTATAAGCTTGCCTATCATAGAGTCGTAAAAAGGCGAAACTACGTAGTCTTGATACAGCGCGGTATCAAACCTGACCCAAGGCCCGCCCGGGATATGCAGCAAGGTTATCTTGCCCGCGCTGGGCATAAAGTTTTTTGCGGGGTTTTCTGCGTTAATCCGGCATTCGATAGCGTGGCCCGAAAAATTAATGTCTTTTTGCGAAAAAGCAAGCTCTTTTCCTGCCGCCACCCTAATCTGCCACTTTACAAGATCCATGCCTGTTACCATTTCGGTTACGGGATGCTCTACTTGGAGTCTGGTGTTCATTTCCATAAAATAAAAATTATTTTGACTGTCGACTAAAAACTCTATAGTGCCTACGCCTCTGTATCCTACAGCTTTCGCGGCAACCGCTGCCGCTTCGAACATCTTTTTTCTGGTATTTGGATCCAGCGTTACCGCCGGACTTTCTTCTATTAATTTTTGGTTATTGCGCTGAACAGAGCAGTCGCGTTCGCCTAATACCACCACGTTGTTATAATCGTCGCAGATTATCTGAACTTCTATGTGTTTTACAGGATGCAAAAATTTTTCCACGTAAACTGCGCCGTCCGAAAACGCCGCTTGGGCTTCCGCCACTGCAAATGCGAACGCTTTTTTGAAGTCTTCTTCCCTTTCGACCTTTCTTATGCCCTTTCCGCCGCCGCCGCTTCGGGCTTTTATTAAAACGGGAAAACCGGCTTTTTTGGCTATCTTTAAAGCTTCGTTTTCGTCCGTTACGCCGTCGCTTCCTTCTATTATGGGTATGCCCGCTTTTTTCATGATTTTTCGGGCTTGGTCTTTGTCGCCCATTTTAGCTATGACTTCGGAGCTTGGGCCTATAAATTTAATATTGCACTTTTCGCATAAAGCGGCGAACTTGGCGTTTTCGGACAATAGACCGTAGCCCGGGTGTATCGCGCTTGCCCCGGTAGCTTCGGCTACCGACAATATAGCAGTCATATTAAGATAGCTTTCGGAAACCTTATTGCCGCCTATGCAGTAGCTTTCGTCCGCCAAGTTCGCGTGCAGGGCGTCCCTGTCCGCTTGGGAGTAGACCGCCACGGTGGAAATGCCCATTTCTTTGCACGCTCTTATTATTCTTACGGCTATTTCGCCGCGGTTGGCTATCAAGATTTTGCTAAACAAAGCCAAATACTCCTTTTTACTTTAATGCAAAGGTAAATTCTCCGCTTGCGCAAAGCTTGCCGTCTTTATATGCGGAACTTTGCGCGAAATAAAAAGGCTCTTTAGAGCTAATCAACTTGGATTTAAACTCTAACACGTCGCCGGGTCTTACGCTGTCTTTAAACTTTACATTGTCCATTTTCAAAAGCAAGGTAAGACGGTCGTTTATAACGCCGTCCAGCAATAGACAGCAGCTTTGAGCCATCATTTCGCAAAGAATTACTCCCGGAACGATGGGATTGCCGGGAAAATGCCCTTGCAAAAACCATTCGTCGCCTTTCACGAAGTATCTGCCTATGGAAAATTCGCCTTGCCTTTCTACAGAGTCAATCAAAAGCATAGGCTCTCTATGCGGCAATATTTTTTTGATTTGCTCTTTGTCCATATTATTTTGAGTTCCCCTTTAAAAAACTTTAAACAAAGTTTGACCGAACTCTACGATTTCGCCGTTTTTGGCGCAAATATCCACTATCTCTCCGTCAAACTCGGCGGTGATTTCGTTCATAACCTTCATGGCTTCGATTATGCACAACACGTCGCCTTTTTTGATTTTGTCGCCGATTTTGACAAAAGGAGGGCTTTCGGGCGAAGGCGCTTGATAAAACACGCCGACCATAGGGGATTTTATCTCTTTGATTTCGTTAAAATTCACTTCCTTGCCCGCCGGGTCTTCCGCGGCAGGCGGCGAAGCGACTACCGCGGGCTGAATAGTTTTTTCTATCGCCTGCCCGCTTTTTTCCAAGCGTATTTTGCTGTCGCCTTCGCTTATATCTATAACGCTCAAATCAAATTCGTTTAAAATCTTGGCTAATTCTTTTATTTTTTTGATTTCCATCATACTCTCCTAAACACAATACAAGAGTTATGTCCGCCGAATCCTAACGACAATGACGCGGCTATATTGATGTCCGATTTAACGGCTTTATTGGGAGTATAGTTCAAATCGCATTCAGGGTCGGGCTCTTGGTAATTTATAGTGGGCGGGATTATTCCGCTCTCAAGAGCTTTTATGCACGCTATGGCTTCTATAGCTCCCGCGGCTCCAAGAGCGTGTCCGGTCATAGATTTTGTGGAGCTTACAGCGATTTCATAAGCATGCCCGCCCAATACTTCCTTTATTACCGCCGTTTCGGTCTTGTCGTTTAAAGGCGTGCCGGTGCCGTGGGCGTTGATATATAGTTTGTCTTTTATAAAGTCGTATCCTGCTTCTTGAAGGCTAGCCTTAAGAGCTCTTTTCCCCCCTATTCCTTGCGGATGGGGCGCCGTTATGTGATAGGCGTCGCAATAATTTGCGTATCCTGCCACTTCGGCTAAAATCCGAGCATTGCGCGCTTTGGCATGCTCATATTCTTCCAGCACCAAAATACCAGCGCCTTCGCCCATTACAAAGCCGTCGCGCGTTTTGTCAAAAGGAACGCACGCTCTGTCAGGGTCGTTTTTGGTAGAAAGCGCAGCGCAATTAGTAAAGCCCGCCAAAGCGATAGGCGTAATAGGGGCTTCCGAGCCGCCCGCTATAACCGCGTCGGCGTAGCCGAATTTTATGGCTTTGTAAGCTTCGCCCAAAGCGTCGCAAGACGTGGCGCACGCCGTAACTACAGGAAGATTAGGGCCTTGGGCGTTGTGCTTTATAGCCACATATGCCGAAGCGATATTGGCTATCATCATAGGCACTAAAAAGGGCGAAATATAGGCAGGGCCGTTTTTTGCCAGCTTGGTTTGCTCGTTTGCAAGCGTTCCTATTCCGCCCACCCCGGAGCCTACATAGACGCCCAATCGCTCAGGATCTATATTTCCTTTTATGCCGCTCATATCGACGGCTTGAACGGACGCCGCCACGGCGTATTGGGTATATAGATCCATTCTTTTGTATTCGTTTTTTTCCATATAGTCTTCGGGCCTAAAACTTTTTACTTCGGCCGCGACTTTTACCTTAAAATCCGAAGTATCAAATCTAGAAATAAAATCAATTCCGCATACTCCGTTTACAAGGTTATTCCAAAAAGATTGTATATCGTTGCCGACGGCCGAGATTATTCCCAGCCCGGTTACAACTACTCTGCGCATAATTACTCCTTTAGACTTTAGATGCATAATCCGCCGTCTACTTTGATAACTTCGCCCGTTATATAATCCGCGTAGTCGCTTGCCAAAAACACTGCCAAAGCGGCTACGTCTTGAGTTTCTCCCATCTTTTTCATAGGTATCGCATTGATTACCTGTTCTTTTATTTGGCCGCTTAATCTTTCGGTCATATCGGTTTTTATAAAGCCCGGCGCGATAACGTTGCATTTTATGTTTCTAGAAGCGTATTCCTTGGCGATAGTTTTGCTAAGCCCTATTAAACCCGCCTTGGACGCCGAATAATTAGCTTGACCTATGTTGCCCGTAATGCCTGAGACCGAAGAGATGTTGATAATCT
>DATCKP010000081.1:0-24448 GCA_036562165.1 Clostridia bacterium | reverse complement strand
GTAGAACCTAGCCTGTTTAATGAAGCGTTAATCGAAAAGAAAAAGACAGGGGCGCTTCCCCTTTTCATCGAAAATGCGTTTTTTAAAGCTTATGAGACGCTCTCTCGCACTTATGACGGTCAACTAGCTGAAGCGATTTTGGACAGCGGTGCGCTTTGCGCCATAAGACAAAGAGGCGAAAATTCGGACAGCGCTTTTATTAAGGATATTTGCGAAATGTTCTGCGCCTTTGCGGACATTAAGACTGCTTATCGCGCCATCATGTCCAAAAAAAGCAGAAGCTTTTTGGAGACCGCCCTTTGCGGCGTTGTCTCGCTTTCTAAAGAGCAGCTCTTAGAGACGGCGGAAGGCGGAATAAATTTGTTTTTTAAGTTGCTTGAAGACACTCCCTATCAAAAAGCTGCTGAAAAACTGCGAATTTCTCTTGCGGAATATGAGCGTTTTTGCGACAACGCTATTATTGAATACGCTCAGAAGGCAAAATATCTGAATTTCGGTCCCGAACCGCTCGTCGCTTACTATTTGGCGCGGCAAGCGGAGATTAAAAACGTGAGAATAATTCTAGCATGTAAGCGGAACGGACTTCCGCTCTCAGCAATAAGGCAAAGGGAGAGAATGCTTTATGTATAAAATAGCGGTTATCGGCGACAAGGACAGCATAGCGGGTTTTGCCGCTTTAGGAATGCAAATTTTCCCCGCAAACGACGGCAAAGAAGCGAAGGAGCTTTTGAGAAAGCTTTCTTCTTCCCAATATGCGATTATATACATAACTGAAGAGCTTGCGAAACATATCTCGGACGAGATAGAAAAATACAAGGAAATGTTTTCGCCTGCGGTAATATTAATACCCGGCATCCATGGAGAAACGGGCATGGGCCATGCAAGCATTAGCTCCATGGTAGAAAAAGCCGTGGGCGTAGACATTTTCAAATAGAGGTGTTAAATGAGCGGTAGAATAGTGAAAGTTTCAGGTCCCCTGGTAGTCGCGGAAGGAATGAACGATGTGGGCATGTTTGATATGGTCCGCGTCAGCAGCCTGGGACTTATCGGTGAAATAATAGAGATGAGATCGGGCAGGGCATCCATACAAGTTTACGAGGAGACTTCCGGCCTTGGACCTGGCGAAATTGTGGAGAGCACAGGTCATCCATTAAGCGTGGAGCTTGGCCCCGGTCTTATCGGCAGTATTTTTGATGGTATTCAGCGTCCTCTCGACGAGGTCATGAAGAAATGCGGACACAATCTCTCGCGCGGCGTAATCGTTCCTGCATTAAAGAGGGATAAAAAATGGAAGTTCGTTCCGCGCGTTAAGGCCGGCGATGAGGTTAAAAGCGGCGACATTATCGGCGAAGTTCAGGAAACCGAGGTGGTCAATCACAAGATACTCGTTCCCTTCGGCATAAGCGGAAAGGTGATATCTATTGATGAAGGCGAGTTTACGGTAACCGACACCGTCGCTGTGATTGATACCGGCAAAAAAAGAGAACAAATATCTCTTATGCAAAGGTGGCCTGTTAGAAAAGGCAGACCATATCTAAGAAAACTGCCCCCCGAAAAGCCTCTCATTACCGGTCAGAGAGTTATAGACTGCCTTTTCCCAATAGCGAAAGGAGGAGTAGCCGCGATTCCTGGGCCCTTTGGAAGCGGAAAGACCATAACCCAGCATCAGCTTGCTAAATGGGCGGATGCCGATATAGTTGTCTATATTGGCTGCGGGGAAAGAGGAAACGAGATAACAAATGTCTTAAACGAATTCCCCGAACTTATAGACCCCCATACAGGCAAATCTCTCATGGAGAGAACGGTGCTCATAGCAAACACTTCAGACATGCCCGTGGCAGCGCGCGAAGCCTCTATTTATACGGGAATTACTATAGCTGAATACTTCCGCGATATGGGGTATTCGGTGGCATTAATGGCTGATTCCACTTCGCGCTGGGCTGAGGCTCTCCGCGAAATGTCGGGAAGACTTGAAGAAATGCCGGGCGAAGAGGGTTATCCCGCTTACCTTGGCAGCCGCCTTGCGCAGTTTTATGAACGCGCAGGCAGAGTAGAAACTCTCTCGGGGCAAGAAGGCTCGCTTACCGTCATAGGCGCGGTTTCGCCTCCTGGCGGCGACCTATCCGAGCCGGTCTCGCAAGCAACGCTCCGCATAGTCAAAGTATTCTGGGGTCTTGACTCAAATCTTGCATATAGGAGGCATTTTCCCGCTATTAACTGGCTGACCAGTTATTCGCTTTATGTGGACAGCCTTAGCAAATGGTATGATGAAAACGTCGATAAAGATTGGCTAAAACTGCGCGAACGGCTTATAAAGATTCTGGGCGAGGAGGCGCAGCTTGAGGAAATAGTAAAATTGATAGGAATGGACGCCCTCTCAAAATACGACAGACTTAAAATGGAGACGGCGCGCTCAATCAGGGAAGACTTTTTACATCAGCTCGCCTTTCATGAAATCGACACCTATACCAGTTTAAAAAAGCAGTTACTTATGATTAAGCTCATATTAGCCTATTACGACCTCTGCTACGATGCTCTAAAAGAAGGCGCTGAAATAGAAAAACTAGCGCGTCTTCCCGTCAGAGAACGAATAGGCAGATTTAAGTATTGCGTTGAAGAGAAGATTGAACAAGAGTATTCGAGCGCGCTTGAAGAACTTCGTCACCAAATAAAAGAATCTATGGTCAAGGAGAGCTAGTAAATGCCTATAGAATACAGGACTATACAAGAAGTCGCCGGTCCGCTCATGCTTGTCCGCGACGTGCATGGAGTCACCTACAACGAGCTTGGGGAAATCATACTTTCAAACGGCGAAAAAAGACGCTGCAGAGTGCTGGAGGTTGACGGCTCAAACGCTCTGGTTCAGCTATTCGAAAGCTCGACGGGCATAAGCTTGTCAGAAAGCAAGATAAGGTTTTTGGGCAGGCAGTTGGAACTTGGCGTATCAATGGATATGCTGGGCAGAGTATTTGACGGAATGGGAAAGCCCATAGACGGCGGTCCCGAGCTGATTCCCGAAAAAAGATTGGACGTTAACGGCCTTCCCATAAATCCCGTCGCAAGACAGTATCCCGAAGAATTTATTCAGACGGGCATCTCGGCAATAGACGGGCTTAATACGCTGGTAAGAGGACAAAAACTCCCGATTTTCTCCGCGAGCGGACTTCCCCATGCAATGCTGGCGGCTCAAATCGCCAGACAGGCAAAAGTAAGAGGCACGGACGAAAAATTCGCGGTGGTTTTTGCCGCAATGGGTATAACCTTTGAAGAAGCCCATTTTTTCATAAACAGCTTTAAGGAAACGGGCGCTATAGACAGGTCGGTTCTATTTGTAAATCTCGCAAACGACCCGCCGATTGAGAGGCTTGCCACGCCCAAAATGGCGCTGACAGCCGCTGAGTATCTTGCTTTTGACAAAGATATGCACGTGCTGGTAATTCTTACCGACATAACAAACTATGCCGACGCGTTGCGCGAGGTATCCGCCGCCAAGAAGGAAGTTCCCGGTAGAAGAGGCTATCCGGGCTACATGTATACGGATTTCGCCTCGATTTATGAGCGCGCTGGCAGAAAGAAAGGCAAAAAAGGCAGTATAACGCTAATACCCATTCTTACCATGCCGGAAGACGACAAGACTCATCCCATACCAGACCTTACCGGATATATTACCGAAGGCCAGATAATCTTAAGCCGCGAACTATACCGAAAGGGCATAAATCCGCCCATAGATGTTTTGTCTTCGCTCTCGAGACTCAAGGACAAAGGTATCGGAAGGGGAAAGACGCGGGAAGACCACAGCGATGTAATGAATCAGCTCTTTTCGGCCTACGCCAGAGGCAAGGATTGCAAAGAACTGATGGTAATTCTCGGCGAATCGGCTCTTACCGAAATTGACAAGCTCTATGCAAAATTTGCCGACGAATTTGATCGTCAATACGTTTCGCAGGGCTACACCGAAAACAGGAGCATAGAGCAGACTCTTGAAATTGGCTGGGAGCTGCTAAGGATTCTGCCAAGAAGCGAGCTTAAGAGAATAAGGGTTGAATATCTTGATAAATACTACGGCGAGGTGAAGAATGACCAAAATTAACGTCAACCCCACAAGGATGGAACTTACTAATCTCAAGAAAAAGCTTGCAACCGCCTTGCGTGGGCATAAGCTGCTAAAGGATAAGCGGGATGAGCTTATGCGGCATTTTCTAGAGCTTATAACGGAAAACAAGAAATTGCGCCTTGAGGTAGAACATGATTTAAGCGAAGCCTATCGTCATATGGCTGTAGTCAGGAGCTTGATGAGCGACAAGGCTTTGGACGTCGCGCTGATGTTGCCCAAACAAGAAACGCAGATTGCGATAAAAAAGAAAAACGTAATGAACGTGGAAATCCCTACCTACAACGTTTCGTTTAACTCGGCAGAGGGCGACATATTCTCATACGGCTATGCCTTCACGCCCGGCGACCTCGACGACGCGATAAAACTTCTCTCAAACACGCTTCCAAAAATGATCAGACTCGCCGAAGTGGAAAAGTCCTGCCAGCTTTTGTCGGCTGAAATCGAAAAGAACAGGCGTAGGGTAAACGCTTTAGAGCACGTCGTCATTCCGCAATATCAAGAAACCATAAGGTATATAAAATTAAAGTTAGATGAAAACGAGCGAGGCACCATAACTCGCCTTATGAAAGTTAAGGACATGATGCTTGAGAAGACCCATAGATATAAAGAAAGGAATTAAATTTATCTTTCCCTTTTTTAAAAGCAACATTACCTAAAGCGAAATTGAAACTATAACGCCGCGTCTATTATTCTTAATTCAAAATATTGATGCGCATTGTCTTTACATACTTTTACATATCTCTGTACATTTAATAAAATAAATTAGATTGCTTTTTTATTACTATAAATAATTTTATAGCATAATATACAAACCTAATATAGCCACAAATATTGCAGGTATTGATATCATAACACCATATTTTACAAAATCCGAAAACCTAAATCTAATTCCATACCGATTGAGTATATTAGTCCACATAATGCCGGCTAACGCCCCGATTGGAGTTAATATTGCTCCCAAATTAGACCCGATTATGCAAACATATAAACCTTTCGCCAAATCGCTTTGAGAAATATGGGCTAAAATTTCCCCAAACATAATACTCATAGGAATATTATTGATGATGTTGGACGCCAAAAATGAAGCTATTCCAAAATTTACTACGACAACGCCTTTTGATAAAAAAGAAGCCGTTATGTTAAGAATGCCGGCGTTATTTAAAGAAAGCACTATAACAAACATAGATATTATAAAAGGTATAAGCTCCCAAGGGGCTTTTTTTAGACAGACCGCAAGCTCTTTGGGGCTTGACTTTTTTATAGCTTTATAAATAAGCGTAATTAAAAACAAGCTTAAAACGCTAAATAAGCATATTATCCACATCTCCAAATGGATATAGGCTGATACCGCAAGCAAAACTATGCAGCCCGCAAGATGTATAATGCCTATAGTCAGCAAAAATTTATCTTGAATCTCAATATCTGTTTGCGCGGCTTGTATAGGCTCTCTTAACGATTTCCTAAATATCAAAAACAGGCACGCAAAAGACATCAAACCTGTTAAAAGAGCAGGCAAAAACATTACCTTAAGATAATCAAAAAATGTTACGTTATACAAAGTCGCCAAATAAATATTAGTAGGATTGCCCACGATTAAAAACAAACTCCAGGTATTAGCCGCGACAAATATCGAGAACAAATACGGCAAAGGATTAATTTTGGTTTGACGAGCGAATACGCACATAAACGGCGTAAAAGTCAAAATTATTATGTCGTTGGAAGTAAAAATGGTAAGAATAGATACTATTGTGTATAAGTAAATAAACAGCTTAAATTGATTCCCCGCGGATTTTTTTACCGCGATATTTGCCATATACTCAAAAAATCCCAAACTGTCTAGATATATAGACAAAATAGACATTGAGATAAATAATATTAAAATTTTTATGGGATTAATGCTTGAGTCGTTGGTAAGAGTTTGAAATATATTATCTAAATTAACGCTTTTAGCCAAGACTAAAGCAACAGCGCCTAATAAGCTTATCAGCCAATATGTTGAAATTTGTATGTTTTTAATTTTTATGCTAGGAAAAAATAAAATCGACATTATTATGCCGATACAAGTTATACCAGATATCGCGACAGTCAACAACATGTTAAAGCCTCACACAAGATATAATTCTAGCACAAATAGAAAAAGATAGTATCAGAAAAACGCGATATCTTTAAGAAAATTTATATAGTATTTTTTGGCATTAATCTATAATTTTATAATAATAAAACCGTCTCATTAATAATAAAACCGCCTTTAAAACAGGCGGTCTTATTCATATATCCGCTAATTTTTCTCTTCTACTACGTTAACCTTTAGCTTTGCGCTTATTTCGGGATAAGGCTTGACTTCGATTATATATGTTCCGGTGCTTTTTATGGGCTGGGCAAGCGCGATTTTACGTTTGTCTATTTCTATGCCTAATTTTTTAAGTTCGTCCGCAATATTGGCTGATTGAATCGACCCAAAAATCTTGCCGTTTTCGCCGCTTTTGACCTTTAAGGTAATCTCAGCCGCGTTAATCTGAGCCGCTACCTTAAACCAATGCTCGCGTTCTAGAGCTTTTTTGCGCTCTTCGGCTTCTTGCTTTTGCTTGATTTCATTAATTCTAGCGGGCGTGGCTTCTACGGCAAGCTTATTCTTTAGCAAATAGTTTCGCGCGTAGCCGTCGCTTACTTCGATCAGCTCTCCTGCTTTGCCTTTTGTAGGAACGTCTTTTAATAAAATTACTTTCATATGCACTCCTTTGTAAATGAGATTATAACATACCGGCCCCGCTTTTTCAACAAAACCGAAACTAACTTGGCGGTTAAGGGCAAACCGTGCTGTTTAAGACACATCGTCTTTTTTCTTTTAATGTCTGGCCAAAAAAATAGCGTTTATCGCCTTGTAATATTTACTAAAATTTTAAGCTTTAGGATGCGATAAAGAATAATGGATATATAAACTTTAAGAATAAAAAATTAAGTATGATAGCATACTATGTGTAGAAAAATTCTCAAAAGGCGGTTTAAAAATATATGAGAGATCTAAAATGCGCTCTAAAAGTTTGCGTTTATAACAGAGGATATTGCTGCTGCGCGGACGAAATTAAGGTAGGCACGGACACAAAATGCCATACATATAAAGTCGATCAGGGCAAAAACAATGATTTGTTGTTTGAAATGGGAATGGATCAAACCAAGCCCGACTATAGCGTAGACACAAAAGTTCATTGCACGGCGCCTTGCGTTTTTCAAAAAAACGACCGTTGCTACGCTATAGGAATCACAGTTTTAGCGGCCGACAAAGACGCGGAATGCGCTACGTTTATTTTGAAATAAAAAATCCTTATAAAAGTTTATAAAAATAAAAAAATCCCTATAAAATATAGGGATTTTTTGTTTAAGATTATTTTATTTATCACAGCGATACTATTTCGGCTATGTTATAAAGCTCTTCGTCAAATTTGCGTTTCATAGACAACGCTTCTACGATATCCATATCTATGATCTTGTTATCTCTAATGCCTACTACGCGGTTGCCTTTGCCTTCTTTTAAGAGTTTGACAGCGTGCACGCCGCAACGCGTAGCAAGAATTCTGTCGACCATAGAAGGCCCGCCGCCGCGTTGAATATGTCCTAAAACGGTAGCCTTGACTTCAAAATTGGTTCGCGCGCTTATCTCTTTTGCAAGTTCTTCCGCACGTCCGGCTCCTTCGGCAAGCACTATTATGCCGGATTTTTTGCCTTCATCGTAGTTGTTAATAAGCTTTTGGCAAATAGTGTCTATGGTAAACTTCTTTTCGGGCACCAAAATCATTTCAGCTCCGCCCGCGATGCCCGCGTATAACGCTATGTCGCCGCAATGTCTGCCCATGACTTCTATTATGCTTATTCTTTCGTGAGAAGTCATAGTGTCTCTTAATTTATTTATAGCGTCCAACGCAGTGTTGCAGGCCGTGTCAAAGCCGATAGTATAATCGGTATAGGGCAGGTCGTTGTCTATCGTGCCCGGAATTCCTATTGTAGGAATGCCGCGCTCGGACAAAATTTTAGCGCCCATAAAAGAGCCGTCGCCGCCTATAACGATTATTCCTTCCAAACCCCTTTTCTTAATATTTTGGATCGCCAATTCCTGACCTTTGGCTTCCTTAAACTCGGGGCATCTAGCAGTTTTTAAAATCGTGCCGCCGCGATGGATTATATCCGAAACGCTGCGCATTTTGAGTTGATATATGGAATCGCTTAGAAGCCCGGCGTAACCCCTTTCGATGCCGTAAACTTCCATACCAAGATAGATACCATATCTAACTACGGCTCTTATTGCCGCGTTCATACCTGGCGCGTCGCCGCCGCTTGTCATTACACCTATTCTTTTCATTTTTGCTATTCCCTCAAATTAGTACTTTTTAGATTCGCTCTTTACTACTCCGTAGGCAGTGTAAACTTCGGCGTTGCCTTTTACTTTTATGGCAGACACCTTTTCGGTAAACTGGGCGAGCATGACTTCGCCGGCGCCCAATTTTTCTGTATGCTGAGTGCGCGTCTCTTCGCCGCGCGTCAATCCTATAATGCTTACGTCGTCGCTTAAGGCTTTTATGACAATATAAGGTTGTTTTTCAGGCTCAAACATTTTTTTTACTCCTGAAAAGATTTATCATCTTTTCATATGTATATTATACTAAATAATCGCTATCTTTCAATTTATTTTTTATAGATGTTTAAACAGTTTTAGTTACCAGCCTTATATCTTCGCTGGGCAAAACCGCCAAAAGCTCTACCAAAAGGCCGTTTTTCGCGTTGACGGTAACGGGCAATTGATACAGCTGTCTTGTTTTTGCGTCCATTACGATAACCGGGCTTGAACCCAAATGCGCGTATAAAATATTCATCAGCTTGTCAGGGAATTCCGGCTGCTTGGTTTTAGGATTGATTTTTACGTCCATTCTTAAATACAGCTTTTGGATAACGTTAGCTTCAGCTGTATGAGTGTCTTCCGTCCAAGGAATAATATCGTCCGCCCAAACGACAGGGGTTTCGCCTTCCCTTACCGAAAGCATGCCTTTGACGGTTACCACGGTGTCGGGGATAATTTTAGATTTAAGCTGCTGATAGTTTCTTGACCCTACCATTATTTCCAATGTACCGTATAAGTCTTCCAGCTTAAACGCTCCCATCTCTTGATTGGTTTTCTTGGTCATTATTTTGCGGACGTCGGTAATCAATCCCCCGCATTCGACTTTCATTTTGTCGCTTACCGCCACGTATTGAACGTTTCCTTCTTCGTCCAAAGCAGTGTCTTCCAAAGTTCTAGACGAAAAAGCAAAAGCCGAAAGTTTTTCTCTATACTCGTCCAAAGGATGAGCGGTAATATACACGCCCAATACTTCTTTTTCTTTAGCCAGCTTGTCTTTTAGGCTGTATTCGGGTATGTCGGGAAATTCGTCCTGCGGGACTTGCTGGTCTACCATTTCAAACAGCGACAATTGCCCGGTTTCTTTCATCTTTTTCTCTTGGGAAGCGCGGTCTAATAATGACTCGTAAACCGCCATAAGCTGGCTACGATGAGCCTTAAAGCAGTCAAAAGCTCCCGCCAAGATTAGACTTTCCATAAGCTTTTTGTTTAATACAGAGCTGTCGACTCGTCTTATAAAATCGTTAAAGCTTTTGAACTCGCCGTTTTTATCTCTTTCTTCAATAATGGTTTCGATCGCTTTTATGCCGACGTTTTTTATGGCCGCAAGACCTATTCTTACTCCGCCGTTTTCTACCGAAAACATTACTTGAGAATGGTTGATATCAGGCGGCCAAATAGGTATCTCGCATTCTTTTAGATATAACAGGTAATTTCTAATTTCGTCTATATTGGTTATGCGGTTGTTTAATACCGCGGTAAGATATTCAAGCTTGTGATAACACTTAAGATACGCCGTTTGATACGCCAAATACGCGTAAGCCGCGGCGTGCGATTTGTTAAACGCGTAAGCCGCAAAGTCCAAAATTTTGTCAAATATTTTTATGGCTACGTCTTCAGGCACGCCCCTTTTAATAGCGCCTACGATTTTGGGGTCGTTGGGATCGCCGTATAAAAAGATCTGCTTTTCTTTTTGCATCTCTTTTTCTTTTTTCTTGGACATCATGCGTCGGACGATGTCCGCTCTGCCCAACGAATAGCCCGCAAGCTCGCGGACTATCTGCATAACCTGCTCTTGATAAACTATAACCCCGTATGTAACCTTCAAAATAGGCTCAAGCAAAGGATGGTCGTAAGTAACGCTGGCGGGATTGTTTTTGCCTTCTATGTATTGATCCTTAAACTTCATAGGCCCGGGTCTGAATATCGAAATGCCCGCTATAATATCTTCTAGGCATGTAGGCTTAAGGTGACGCATAAAGTTTTTCATGCCTTCGCCTTCAAGCTGGAACACCGCGTGAGTATCGCCTTCGCCTATGAGCTTGTAAACATTGGGGTCGTCGTAATCCATATTATAAAAATCTATGTCTATGCCTTTGTTCTTTTTTACAAGCTCTACGGCCTTGGCTATATCCGTCAAAGTCTTAAGTCCCAAAAAGTCCATTTTGAGCATGCCTAATTTTTCGACTTCCACCATATCAAATTGGGTGGTAACGTCCGTTCCGCTCATCTGCAAAGGCACATGGTCGCTTATGGGGTCTTTGCATATAACGACGCCCGCGGCGTGCATACCCGTCTGCCTAGGCATGCCTTCTATTCTTATCGCCATATCTATAATTCTTTTTACCGCGGGATTGGAGTCATACATTTCCTTAAGCTCGGGTATGACATATGCGTTGTTGCCGCGGCCTACTAGATCTATTAACTTTGCCTTTTTATCTACGACGCCTATGGTCTTAGTGATTCTGTCCGCCAAACTATACGGCTCGCCGTAAACCCTTGCGACGTCTTTTATAGCCGCTTTCATGGCAAGCGTGCCGAACGTGATTATCTGCGAAACGTTTTCCGCGCCGTATTTGTTTACGACATAGTCGATAACTTCGCCGCGTCTTTCAAAGCAAAAATCCACGTCGAAGTCCGGCATGGACACGCGTTCTTCGTTGAGAAATCTTTCAAACAACAGACCGTATTTAAGCGGCTCTACCTTAGTAATGCCCGTAGCGTAAGCTACCAAGCTTCCCACGCCGCTTCCCCTGCCGGGGCCTACTGGTATGCCTTGTTTTTCGGCGTAATTTATAAAGTCCCAGACTATAAGATAATATTCTACATAGCCTAATCTATTGATAACGTCCAGCTCGTATTCCGCTCTGTCTATGATCTCTTGCGTCAATTCTTTGTATTTTTTGCGCAATCCTTCATATGTAAGCTCGCGCAAGTATTCGTAAGGCTTTTTGCCGTTCGGGGGCACGTATTTGGGTAAAAGCGCGTTTCTATAGCTCAAACGCATATTGCATTTGTCGGCGATTTCCAAAGTGTTTTCAAGCGCTTCTTCTATGTAGCCGAAAAGCTTATGCATCTCGTCATAGCTTTTTAGATAAAACTCGTTGGTCGGAAAATAATCGCCGTCTTCTGCTCGTGAGCGGTTGTTAAGAGTCTCTCTGAAAGCTATGCATTGAAGCACGCTCTGCATTTCGGCGTCTTCTCGTCTTAAATAATGGCAGTCGTTGGTCGCGACAAGCTTGATATTAAGCTTTCTGCCCAGCTCTATTAATTGAGGATTGACTATAGCCTGCTTGTCTATAAAATGGTTTTGGAGCTCAAGATAAAAATCGTCCCCGAACATATCTTTATACATCAGCGCTATTCTTTCGGCTTCTTCCATATCGCCCTTTAGGATAGCCTGCGGAATAGCGCCCGCGATGCACGCCGAAAGGCACACCAAGCCGTCGCAATGGTCTCTTAACAGCTTGTGGTCGATTCTAGGCTTATAATACAATCCTTCGGTATACGAAAGAGAATTAAGCTTTACTAAGTTGGAATAGCCGACTTTATCTTTGGCCAGCAATACCAAGTGATAAAATTTGGGCATCTTGCCGCCTTTAGATTCTTTTTTGCGCATATCGTCGGCGACATAAAACTCGCAGCCAAAAATCGGCTTGACCTTATATTGCTTATTTTGTTTATGAAAGTCTTCAATGTCTAAAGACGGGTCGGTAAACTTAGCCGCGGCCATGTCAAACTTGCAAGCCGCGAACATATTGCCGTGGTCTGTCACCGCCACGGCAGGCATATTGAGCTCGTGGCATCTTTGGAATAATTCGTCTAATCTTATCGCGCCGTCTAACAGGCTGTATTCTGTATGCAAATGCAAATGGACAAAAGGTTTCATATGCTTATGATAACATTAATAGTTTATAAGTCAACAACATTTTTTTATAAAGACAAAAAAATCCCAAGGGTAAAATATGTATTTTTTACCCTTAAATTGATTTTTTTATCGATAGCAAACAATGAAAAACAAAAAATTAAAATTTACTCGGATTCCAAAATAGCCGAAATATCTTTTATGGCTTCTTCTGCGTCGCTGCCGTTGGCGTTGATTATGACCTTATCCCCTTCTTTTAAAGCAAGCGAAATGACGCCCATAATGCTTTTGGCGTTGATTTTTTTGAATTTTTGCTCAAAAGTAATTTCGCTCTCGTAGCGCATGGCTCTTTGAACCAAATACGCCGCGTCTTTATTCTGGATGCCCCCTTTTTTTAGCACGGTGACTTCTTTATTCGGCATCATCGCCCTCCATTATTTTGTTAGATATTTCTATAATCTTTGACATACGATGATTAAGTCCGCTTTTGGACAAGCGTAATTTTTCGGCTATTTCTTGCAATGTGGCAGAAGGATATTGCTTTCTTGCCAGCGCCGCTTCTTTTAACTTATCGGGCAAAAAGTCCAAACCTTTGGCGTTTTCGATAATTTCTATGGCTTGAGACTGTTTAACCGCGGTATCTACGGCTTTGTCTATGTTCGCGTTAATGCAGTTAGCCGTTCTGTTGGCAGTATTGCGGACAGAGCGATTGGCCAGCTCGTTATAAATATGCAAAACTGCGGCGGTCGCGCCTATCCCCGCCAAAAGATCGCAAATACTATCGCTACTACTTAAGTATAATACATATTTATTTTTTCGCAAGATGTTTTTAGACGTTATGTTTACATTATTCAACAAATTTTGAAAGTCGTCCGCTAATTCTTGATTAGTAAAGACAAATTCCAATCTATAATTTTTGCTCTCAGTAATATATCCGCCACCCAAAAAAGCTCCCCTGATATAAGCGTAAACGCCTTGGGTATCCATTACAAGGTGCTTGTCTATGCCTTTTACTATAGACAAAGCCCCTTGTTCGTTTAGCTCCAAAATCGAACAGTCTTTCAGCACCATGGACGCGACGCTTTCGGGAATCACGGTTTTATACATATGCTTGCCTATCACAAAGTCGTCTCCCGTTTTGATGTTTGCCCCGTAAAGCGTTTTTAAAATTTTTTGAACGCGTCGGCTTAAGTTTTGGGTTTCGCTTATAATTTCGACGCTCAAGCTGCCTTGAGATATGACTATGCTGCCGGCTGTATGGATTATGGCGGATAATTCAGGCAAGGCATAGCTTTCGTCTAAAGGCTTTTTTATTATTTCGTTTTTGGCTTTCTGGGATAGTGTCATTTATTAATCCATCAAAAGATTTCTATGATATGTCTCAACTTTATAACCTTTTTCAATCAATAACTGTTTTAACCGTTCAGCCAAAGCTACAGAGCGGTGTTTCCCACCCGTACAGCCTATGCCTACCGTCAATAGCTGCTTTACGTTTTTGTGATAATCTTGCAGGACAAAAAGCAGCAAATCAAGCATATGCTTGCAATATTCTTCTGCTCTGCCGTCGCGAAAGACATAGTCATATACCGCTTTGTCTTTGCCTGTCAAAGGCTTGAGCTCTTTTACGTAATAAGGGTTGTCCAAAAATCTTGCGTCAAACACGATATCGCAATCTTTAGGTATTCCCCTTTTATAGCCAAAAGAAACTATGGCTACGCCCTGATAGGCGGGAACGCTGGCAAAAGCGTCGTAAACTTTTTGCTTTAGCGCTTTTATATCCAAAGAAGTGGTATCAATAATAATGTCCGCCGAATTTTTAAGGTCTTTTAATAATTTCCTTTCTTTTTCTATGGCTTGATAAATAGGCATTCCCTTAGCCAAGGGATGATTTCTTTTGGTTTCGTTGTATCTATTTATCAAGACGTCGTCTTCGGCGTCCAAAAACAGCAATTTATAATTAAAGCCTAGGATTTTTAGCTTATCCAAGGCCGTATAAATCTCTTCAAAAAATTCGCCTACTCTTGCGTCCGCGCTTATGGCTATTCTAAAATGTTCGCGCGACCTTTCTCTGCTTACAGCCATAGCCTGAACGGCTTCCGGGATCAGTTGGGGGAGTATATTGTCCATGCAATAAAAACCTAAATCTTCCAAAGCGTCAAGACAAGTGGATTTTCCCGCGCCGCTCATTCCGCTTACTATGACGAGTTCCATTAACATACCCCCTTAAGCTTGCGACTTCTAAATATAGGAATTTTTTCTAGATTTACTATTTGGTCGGGATTGAGATTTAGTTTTTTTATCCATTCTTCTTGATAAGCA
The DNA here is from genome assembly GCA_036562165.1 of Clostridia bacterium. Classification (GTDB taxonomy): domain Bacteria; phylum Bacillota; class Clostridia; order Christensenellales; family DUVY01; genus DUVY01. The sequence continues at coordinate 9,763 of DATCKP010000081.1, read as the reverse complement.
AAATCGCCCACCTTTTCAGGACGATGAGCGTCCGAATTAACTATAAATCCTACTCCCGTCTCGGCGGCTGCCAGCACATCTTCTTCTGTCATGCTTATTCTTTTGCCGTTAAGCTCCATATAAACGCCTAATCTTTTGCATTCCTTGGCTACTTCTACCACGTCCATTTCTATGCCGTATTTAGGATGAACTATAACGTCTATAGGATAACGGTTAAGCGCTTTGATATAGGCTTCCGTGTTTCTTCCTTTTCTTAAATCCGATTTTCTGTGACGAGGCAGCTTATTGGCGATAAAAAAAGAAAAGAACGCCTTAACCGAAGAAGGATAGATAAATTGATGATAGCCGCAAAGGATAATATCAAGCTTTTCAATGTCTTCGGGCTTTATGTCGATATCTCCTTCGTTGGATTGCAAATTGGTCTCAAGCCCCAAAAAGATATCTATGTTGTATTTGTCTTTTATTCTTTCTATGTCTTGACGCATATATTTGAAATCAAATCTGCGCACATTGTAAGTGACATGTCTAAAGCCGTGATCGGTTATGGCTATTTGTTTTAAACCCCTTTTTACCGCCTGAATTACGTTATGTTCTATTAAGCCGCGTCCGTGGCTGTATATCGTATGCGTATGATAATCGCCCCAAAATTCCATCAAAATTCTCCAAGTAATCTAATCTCCAATTCAGGCAACATTCCTGTTTTTTCGTAAATAATTTCTTGCATATATTCTAACAGCATCAAAACGTCTTGGCAAGTAGCATTGCCTTTGTTGATTATAAAATTTGCGTGCGTCGTGGAAATCATCGCGCCGCCTATAGAATAGCCTTTCAGCCCGGCTTTGTCCAAAATCTCGCCCGGGGCCGCGCCGTTTTTCAGCTTTTTAAACGCGCTGCCCAGCGTTTTGCCCGACGGTTGAGACTCTTGACGTTTTATTCTATATTCTTGGGCAAGTTTCTCTAGCTTTTCCCTTTTATCCGGCACAAGCCCAAGTTTAGCCGAGGTTATTATGTATTCGGGTTTTTCCATAAAAACGCTCTTTCTATACCCGAAATCGCACTGCTCGTTATTCAGCGTCTCAAAACTTGAACCGTTAAATACTTCTACCGTCAAAACGCAGTCCGAAATCGAACCGCCGTATGCCCCCGCGTTCATTACAAGCGCGCCGCCTATGGAAGCGGGAATGCCTACCGCCCATTCCAGACCCCTTAAGCCCATCGAGATTGTCAAATTGGCAAGCCTTATTAAGCTTGCCCCGGCTTCGACTAAAACAAATCTATCGTCTATTACTATAGAGTCCATTCCGGCAAGCTGAAGCACAACGCCCCTTATACCTTTGTCGCTTATTAAAGTCTTGCTGCCGCGGCCTATTACCGTGATAGGCAGGTTATTTTTTTGAGCCCATTCTATCGCGTTGTATAATTGCGGCTTGTCGTCCACCTTGATAAAATAGTCCGCGTTGCCGCCGATGCCTATAGTAGTATATTTTGCCAAATTTTCGTTTTCTAATATCTCGATGTTTTCATATTTTATCATTGCGACACCTTTAATAAACAATTTTATTATAAACCAAGTTGAGATTTTAAATCTTTTAAACTTTGGGCGTCTCCGCCTAACGCTCTTTTGCACAGCTCATGATAATGATCCATAGCGTCTTGGCTTATAAACGCGTTTGGAGTTATTATAGGCTGGTTTATCGCGTTTTGCATTTTCTTTAGCATTTCATTGGCGTGGTAGTTGCCGCCGTCCGTTGAAAACATTCCGATCTGCGAAACCGCGTATTGAGCTGTAACGCTTGTAAGATGTTCTATTACCATTTGGGCTTTTTGCCGCGTTTCTTCGTTTTGCGCGGTTATCGCAAGATACTGGACTAAATCGGTATAGCCTTCTAGATATATAATATCGCATTCAAACATATTGTTTTGATTGACGCGATTAATAATTCTATTAATATCCCTTTGAGTGCCTAACAGCATTAATGCGTTTTGGGAAACAAACACGTTGTAAGCGTCGAATTGAGTTTGAGCTTCGAAGTAAGAATTTTGCTTAAAAACGCCTGCCGAAGTTTTCAAAACAGCCGCAAGCGGAAGGTTGTTTTCTCTAGCGCTTACCAAAGAATATCTTACGCTCTTGCCTTTGTTATAAATTTGTCCTTCTCTAAATATATTATCTATCAAATTATTATTTGTGTCAATTCCCATGGATTTTGCCAGCCCGCTGTTGCAGACTATTACATACCCGCCCGTCATATACGCGACGGCTAAAATTTTTTTGCCTTGAGATCCCGCTTTTATAAACTCTTGCCTTATATTAAGCTTGCCTTGATATTCTTGAGCGTAATTTAAAAAAATATCCCCTACGCCCGTTCCAAAACTGACTAAATCGGGCAAGACGCCCTGCTCAATCTGGTCTAAAGCTTGAGATTTTGTCAAAGTTTGAACGCTGACGTATAAACCGGGGTTCTTTTTTTCAAATTCTATCATCTGCCTTAACAAAAATTGCTGGCGGCTTTGGCTTCCCCCTTCGAAGTTTTCGATATGCCACATCCTGACTATGCCTTGGACGCCGGGACTTTTGGGGGCGTCTTCTTTTTTAAGATTGGGAAACACAAATAACGGCACGCATACCAATACGCACGCCAAAAAGACATAAGGCAGCGCTCTAATAATTTTTTTTAATATCATAAAAATATGATATGATTATAAACGCTTTTAAAATGCCTTATTAAAATCAAAAATCCCTTTTAAAGCCGCAAGGTTTAAAAGGGATTTTATTTTTTTACTTTGCTTCTTGAGTTTTAGCTAAAATTCTTGGCTCAAAGTATTTTTCGTAAATTATTACAAGCATTGGGATCAAAATTATTTGCAAAACAATTCCCGGTATCGCTTTTATAAACGCGCCGGCAAAAAAAATCGCCCACGTAAATGTTTTATCCGCGAATCCGTAAAAAACAATAGACGCGATACCCCAAACAGCCCTTCCCGCGAGCATCGCGGCTAAAAGAGCGGCAAATAACGCGATTTTGCTGCCTTTAAATCTTGTATAGATAATTCCGGTTACAAAGCCGTAAGCGGCAAGCTCAAACGCCATAGCGGCCGCGTTGGGCATTAAGGGCGGCATTCCAAAGGTTACAGACCGCAATAGCGGCGTTACAAAACCTATAAAAAGCCCGTAAAACGGCCCGCAAATAAGCCCGCATAACATCACGCCAAAGTGCATGGGCAAAAGCATATTGCCTATTTGGGGAATCTGCCCTGTCAAAAAAGGCAAAAATAAGCTCATCGCCATAAATACGGCGCTGTAGCAAATCTTTAAGCTTTTTTTCATTACAGCCTTCCCTTTTCTATCCACAGCCCCAACGCCGGATTAGGTATATAATATATTTCTTCGCCGTTTATAGTATTCCAGCCAGGCTTAAGCTTGTCGATAGGATAAAGCTTAACCGTCTCGTTATAATCCGCCCAGCAATAATTGACTTTTTCTATCTCTTGCTTGCTTATCTTGTCTACGGCGTATGTTATCTTAAATCTGCCGAGCTGTATCTATACACATAAGACGATATTACGTCGCTGAACTCAAAGTTTTGGCTGTTGCTTAACAATATGATTAATTCGTAGCCTACGTTAAGAACTTGTCCTAACTTAACTATAAGCATCGCAATAATGGTCGAGCTGATAGCAGGCAAGGTTACGGCAAACACTCTGCGCATTTTTCCAGCGCCGTCTATAGCCGCGGCTTCGTAAAGCTGCTGGTCCACTCTAGACAGAGCGGCTACAAATATTATCGAACCCCAGCCCATTCCTTTCCACATATTTATCATTGTATAAATGCCCCAGAACAGCTCTTTTCGGTCTAACAATGACAAGTTGCTTTCCGAGCCCGTTATTTTATTGTATATTACAAACAAAAAGCCGCTGGGGGGAGACAAAAAGCTTATAAACATACCCGCGATAACCACTATTGAAATAAAGTGGGGCAGATACGACAATGTCTGAACAACGGATTTTGCGAACTTGTTTTTAACTTCGTTAAGCAATAGCGCAAATACTATAGAAGACCCGAATACAAGCGCTATGTCAAGAAAGCTTATGACAAGCGTATTGCGCATTACGTTAAAGAAATCGGGAGACTTAAAAAACCTGATAAAGTTTTTGAAACCAACCCATTCGGTTTCAAAAAAGCCCTTAAAGGGATTGTAAGCCTTAAAGGCTATAGTGGTGTAAATCAATGGTATGTATCTAAACATTAGATAGTAGACTAATACAGGCAGAAGCATTAAAAGCAAATACCTGCTAGCTTTTACCCTAGTCCAAAAAGATTTTTGATTTTTAGCTTTAGATTTCATAAACCATGTCCCTAAAAAAAGAATGAATTTGACTTATTGCAAAAAATATATATAATTATTAGTTGTTTGGGTGTATGTAATTATTGTAACCGCTTACATATGTAAGCGATTAAAATAATATCATATAATAATAACATTGTCAATGTTATTTACAAATATTAAGGCGGTAAATTATGACTATCTATGACATTGCTAAAAAAACTAATTTATCAGTGGCGACAGTTTCGCGCGTCATCAATAACAAGAAAAACGTCAACGAAGCGACTCGCCAAAAAGTGCTGAAAGCCATAGAAGAATATAATTACCTGCCTAACGCTCTGGCTGTAGGTCTTTCCACCAACAAACAGCACGCCATAAGCGTAATGGCGCGCAACGTGGCAAACGTTCACACAGGCAAAGCAGTAGCTTATCTAGAAAGCAAACTGCGCGAACGCGGTTATTCTATTTACCTATACGGAACGGACTGCGACCAAGAATCTAAAGAACGCTATATTAGAGAGTCCATTTCCAAAAAGACGGACGCCATAATATTCGTAGGCTCGCTGTTTGCCGAAGTGCCCGAAAACTCCAAATTAGAGCTTTACGCGTCCAAGACGCCTATAATACTTATAAACGGTCAAACCAACATAGAAAACGCCTACAGCGTAATTTGCGACGAATACGAAGGCGTAAAAAATATAATCAAAAGCTATCACAAAAACAACAAAACCAAAATTTTATACCTATACGACGTAGTAACTCAGAGCGGAAAGCTAAAGCTGCAAGGTTATAAAGACGGGCTTAAAGCCTGCAAATTGCCTGTAAATAAAGATTTAATCATCAACTGTCAGCGCGATTTAGAAGGGGCATACAACGCCTTAATTGAAGCCATAGACAAAGGCTTGGAATTTGACTCCGTACTTTGTTCGGAAGACATACTCGCAGTAGGCGCGGTCAAGGCTTTGTTAGATAAAGGCTTCAAAGTCCCCGACGATATAGTCGTAACTGGCATGAACAATTCTATTATAAGCGATTGCTGCATTCCCTCTATTACAAGCTTGGATAACAAAATTGAACAGCTATGCGAGCTTGCCATTCAATCGCTTGAAAAACTGCTGAACAAAGAATCCGTACCCAAAGTTCAAATTATAAAACCCGAATTAGTCATAAAAAAATCTTATTGTCCGACGGTAGTTTAATTAAAAAAAATTATAAAAAAATCAATGGGGCGCGATTAATTTTGCGCCCCATTTCATCTTTTGTAATTTTATTTTTTATCTTTTGTGTTTATTATTTATCTTTTGTTGATCTTATATCTTTAGTAAAATCTATAATCAGTTTATTCTATTTAGGCGGATTGGGTGTCATCTTGGATATCTAGATATTCCGCGTAAAGCTTAAAGGTATTGCCTTCTTTTTCTATACGCCAGTTGAAGAACAATTTGCCTTCTACTTGATAATCTTCAGGCGCAGGCGGCGTAGCTTGCTCGCCAAAAGCGACTTTTTGTTCGGTTTTGCCGTCAATTTCAATTGCTTGATATTCGCCATCGCCTGTTTCTTTGTAATAAATCACGGTATATTCGATAGGAGTAAGCAACGCAACAAATTCGGTGTCTTGGGTAATATTTTCAAGGGGTTTGTCCCAAGTTACGTCATAACCTAACACATAGTAATTAACATTGGGCGCGGCCATTCCGTGAATAACCGTTGTTTCGTAAATCAAGGTTACGCCGTCTTCTTTATAGAATTTGACGTTATGTTTTTTCAAAATGTTATAATTTACGTTTATAACTACCGTATCGTAAATTGCGGGATCAGCGTTGTAGTAAACTTTAATTACAGCGTAACCCGAAGTGTTTTCTGCCGTGCGGAACACGTTGTTGTCCAAAACATATTCGTCTTGATCAAGGTCGGTCTCGATTACTTCAAGCGTAAAGTTATCAGCGTCTAATCCTTCAGGCTCGGAAACAAAGCTTAAGGTTACGTCTTGACCGGCTAAAACAGCGCGTTCTTTATCGCCCAAAAATTGAACGCTTTCTACTACGGGAAGCACGGTAACCGTTACGGTATCGTAAACGTTTTCGTCGCCTTCCCATTGAGCTCTAACGACTGCCGTTCCGGGAACGGAGCCTGCGCTGAATTCGCCGTCTTGATTAATTTGGGCTTCGGCAGCAGTAGCGCCGTCTTCGATCGACCAAACAATAGTCTTATTAGTTGCGTTTTCGGGCGCGATAATGACAGTAAATTTATGAGTATCATTGACTTTTAAGGTTATTTCGGAATCGCCTTCGATAGTTACAGATTCCACGTCAATTATCTGGGGAGTGTCGGCATTTACGTTTATAGTAACAGTATCTGATTTTGTTTTATCTTGTTTGGACGTAGCGCGCAAAACCGCCGTTCCGGGCACATTACCCGCGCTAAACACGCCATCAGCCGAAACAGCAGCTTCGGCGGCTGTAGCGCCTTCGTCGATCGACCATTCAACGTCTTGAGACGCGTTTTGGGGACTTACGGTGGCTGTAAACGTCATAGTTTGGCCGACTTTAACATTAACTACGCTTTCAGAGTTTATCTTAACGCTTTCTACTTTAGGTTCGCTTTTGGGGTCGCCGCAGGCTGTCGCAAAAGCGAAAACGAAAAGCGAAATAGCCAGCAATATCGATAGTTTCTTTAGTGTATTTTTCATATTTTCCTCCTACTTTACAATGGACTCGACTTGGACTTCAAAATCGATATCGTCCAATACGGTCAACTCGATTCTGTTCTTTGCAAATCCTTCAGCTTCTAAACCGTTTTCAAGCAAGGTCATCTTATAACCGGCGTCTATTACGAAATAAACGGTTATTTTCTCGCCTTCGGCAACGGTAATGCTGTCTTTTATTTCGTTGAATTGAGAGTCATAAATTTTGACTTCGTCAGGGCAAACAAATGTCAGAGTTCTTGCGGGCGTGAAGACAGGAACGATTTCAAGATCTTGGGTTACGTTATTGATATATAACATTCCGTTTTTAACTTGATTTGTCATATCAACGCCGTTGACGGAAACCGATTTTAAAACGTATCCTTGGTTGGAAGTAATATGAGCAATAACCGTTCCGCGCTCGCTTACTCTGCCGCTTTCCGTTCCGTCAGGCAAGGTGATTTTAACTTCGCCGTTTTCGTCGTTAACGACATTTACAGCGTAGTCGATATCCAAAACGGATATATAAGGTCTGCAAAACTTGCCGTCTAATATGTTTATGTTCTCTTTAGAGCCGAACAAAATATTTGCGGAAGAAGGATAAGTGCCTGTTAAAACAAATGTAACGGTATTCAATCCTGACGTTTTTTGGGCGCGCAAATAATCGCTTATATTTATCGCGTACCAAGCGTTACCGGGTTTTATGGAAATCGGGGTTTGATTAATCTTAGTCGCTTTGTCGATATTAATGACGCTGTCTAAAGAAATTAAACTATTAATCGGCATATCTTGCCATTTCTTCTGTCCGGATTCCCAATCGGCTTCGTCCCAATCCGCAAAGTTTACTCCCCATACGGTGAGATACACTTCGCCGCTAGTAAAGCTGGAATTATTAAGAGCCGCAAGATTTAATAATGCGCCCTTTTGAATATCGTAATTGCTGATATCGAATTTTAGATACGCAACCCTTGTGGTAGAGCCGACATTAGTAGCCGTTTTTACTCTTAATTCGGTTTTGTCTATTTTGGAATTGTCCAAAACAAGCGCCATGTCGGATAAAGGATAAATGATATTGTTTGCGGTTGTTTGTTTGAAAGTAGCGCTTATAACATAATTCTTTTGGACTTCGGATAGCGTTAATTGATAATTATTCAATAAATCCAAAGCGTCTTCGCCGTCGATGGTAAAGGTGTCGATTTCATATCCAGCGTCGGGAATAACTTTGATTATAGCGTCTCCGCCTTCGGCGATTACTAATTTCTTTATTCCTTCCGCTTCGACTATCTCGCGGTTAGAATATATGCCGCCGTTTTCGCCTACGTTTAATACTATGTCGTAAGTAGGCTCGGTGGGAACGTAGTTAAACTCTATGTAAGGTCTTAAATGTTCTTCTGCGTTTTGGGAATAGAAGTTAACAGCTCTAGAACCGCCAGAGCGAACAACTAAGGTTACTACGTAATCTACCGTATAGCTTTTTTGCTCTGTGCCGTAATTTTCTTTGACGTAATTGATAAATTCAAGAATATCAAATCTGACAGGGCCTTCTTTCGCGCCCGTAATATCATATTTTTTATCAAAAATTACGGAGTTATTAATCGCGCTTCTAGTTGTCGATGGATCCCAGCAAAATTCGTCTTTTCTTTCGGCTTGATCGTTCCAAACGTTATTTGTAGCGTATCTAAGCTGCAAACTGTTATCGGTAGGCTCTTGAGATAAATAAAGAACTAATTCAGCTCGGTTAATAGGCTCTTCAGTGCTTAAAAATTCTGTCAAATCAAATTGCAAATAAGCTATTTTTCCATTGCCTTGGTTATAAACCTGAAAAATTTCTGCTGTGTTATAAACCGTGGTTTTAGCTTCTGAACTAATATAAGTTCCATACTGCGCGTAATAGCGCGTCTTTACTTGCCCCTGAGTTTCTGCTGCAGCTTTGGGACTATTTACGCTTAATAATCCAAAACATAGGCAAAAAACAGCGAGCAGGCATAAAATCTTCTTTTGTGTTTTCGCCATTATCATTTCCTCCTTAGTATCTCGCTAACAAAAATAATTATCAAAATGTAAGGGGTTACATTACTTTTGCATATTATCATTAATTCATTAGGTTGTCAAGATATTTATTTTTTTATGTATAAAAATAATTATAAAAGTCGTTATAAAAAGAAAATTATAATTTAAACCTACCTTTTTGAATAGAAATTAAAAATTTGAAATTGACTTTATAACCTTTTATATGCTAAAATGTCAATGTAAGAGGTTACATAAAAAATTTTCTTTTGTTTTTCTAATTTTTAAGCAAAATTAGTAAGCTAGTTTTTTAAATCTATTAAAATAAAAAAACGCCTATAAATAGGCGTTGGATTTAGTTTTGACCTAATTTTTCGATTAAGTTTTCAGTATAAACTTCTCCTAATAAAGAAAAATCCCCTTTGGTTTTGCCAAAGGGGATTTTTCTTTTATTATTCAGCCTTTTGGGCAAGTTTTTGATAGTTCTTCCATCTTTCTTTTGCGTCGGCCGCGGCTTTTTCAAACAGCTTCTCGGCGGCTTCGGGATTGGTTTTCTTAAGCGAAGAATAACGAGTTTCGCTTAAGATGAATTCCTTATAGTCGCCTGTAGGCTCTTTGGAATCCAAGACAAACGGATTCTTGCCTTCCAACGCGAGCTCGGGATTGTATCTATATAGATGCCAATAACCGCTTTCTACCGCTTTCTTTGTTATCGCTTGACCGTTGGACATATCGATGCCGTGGTTGATGC
>DATCKP010000078.1:0-7545 GCA_036562165.1 Clostridia bacterium | reverse complement strand
ATAGCCGCCGTGCCAGAAGATAAAGCGACCGCGTGTTTGGCGTTGAGATATTCGCAAATTTCTTTTTCAAATTGATCTACGTTTTCACCAAGCGGAGCAATCCAATTAGACTCAAAAGCTTGATTAATAAAATTTAATTCCTCGCCCCCCATATGCGGCGAAGATAAATATATCCTATCCATAATATCCTAAAGGCGTAACTCTTTTTTAAAATAATTTAAAAATATATACAAAATTATAACATAATAAAAATTAATATACAAAGAAGATTACAATAAAATCTAATAATTTATTGTTTTATTAAATTTATAGACCTTGCAGATATTTTTATTTTAATAATTTTTATTTCGTATTTAACCAATAATATATACAAAACATTGTAAATGGAGTTTCCCTATGGCTATGACTAAGGCGTCGATTACGTTTGGATTGGTTTATATACCAGTAAAATTGGAAGCAGCGGTCAAAAGCAATGATATATCTTTTAACCAGCTTCACCGCAAAACAAAAGAAAGAATACGGTATAAAAAGTTCTGCCCAAGCTGCAGCGAAGAAGTAAGCCCGCAAGATATAGTAAAAGGCTATGAATACGAACCTGATAAATACGTTATTTTTGAAGACGAAGATTTTGAAAAACTCAAAACGCCTAAAGACAGATCCATAAATATAGAAGCGTTTGTGGACATAAAAGAGATAGACCCTATCTATTTTGCCAAGTCGTATTACGTTCATCCTGACGGGGCGGAAAAGCCTTTTGAGCTGCTGCGGGCGGCCATGCAGTCTCAAAACAAGGCGGCTATCGCGCGAACGGTTATGTCTAATAAGCAAAATCTCGTATCGCTTAGAATAAAAGACAAAGTTATGATAATGAATATTTTATATTTCCATGAAGAAATCGTCACCCCGCCTGTTTATAAAACTTCGGTCAAAATTAACAAAAACGAGTTGGAGCTTGCAAAACAGCTTATCGCTAATATGACGGGAAAATTCGAGCCGCAAAATTACGTAGACGAATATAAAGCTAAACTAAAAGCGGCCATAGATATGAAAATACGCGGAAAAGAGATAATCGCCGCTCAAGAAGGCGTTCCTAACTTGGCTGTCGATTTAGTCGCAGCCTTGCAGCAAAGCATCAAGGAAACAGGCTCCGCCGCCCAAAAGCATTAAAGCTGTTGTTCTTATGATAATAGGTTAAAATGGTTAGGTAAGATATTTAGGTTTAATGATGGGCGATAATATATTTTGAAAAAATTGTCGGTTAAGAGGGTAAGATATTTGGGCTTGTTAAGATAATTAGGTAAGTTGATTATAAATTTTAGAAAATATGATTTTAATAAACTATTTAATATGACTGTCGGCGATGACGGGAACGCCTATTTTTTGTCCTTTTGTCTAGAAATTACATAATCAAAAAACCCGAATATTTGAGGCGGTTAAAAAAATCTTATCATATATTAAAAAGCTGTCCGCCAATGATTAATTATTTAGTTTTTGAGATTATATTAGTAATTTTTTTAGATAAAACAGAAATATTTCTTAAATTTTATTCCGCTCTAATATTTTAAAAGTTTATACATATACAATATTTGGAAGCTTTTCTTCAATATTTAGACTCAAAACGTCTATTTTCATGTTTGAAAATAGTCATAAATAAGGTATAATTTGAGCGGTATATTTTTTTTAGACAAAGGATGGGAAAATGGATCTAAATTTTATATTGGCGGTTGCGATATTCGCCGTAACTTACATTTGTTTATTGATCTTTTCTAAAGCAAGAGCGTATATAGCGCTGGGTTCCGCGGCGCTGTTTATCATCTTAGGAATACTTCCTATAAATAAAATTTTTAGGGCGATTGACTGGAACGTCCTGTTAATGATCGGCGGCACTATGGGCATTGTAGCCTTGTTTATAGAATCCAAAATGCCGGCGCTTCTTGCCGATATGATTATCAAAAAGACTCCAAATTTGAGAACGGCTATCGTAGCGCTTTCGGTGTTTGCGGCGGTTATTTCGGCGTTTGTGGACAACGTGGCTACGGTAATAATGGTCGCGCCCGTGGCGTTGAGCATTTGCAAAAAACTTAATGTTTCGCCCGTAAAAAGCTTGATTGCCATAGCGATCGCGTCCAATATAGAAGGCGCGGCTACCTTGGTAGGCGATACCACTTCAATTATGCTGGGCGCGGAAGCAGGAATGAACTTTATGGACTTTTTTGTCTATAAAGGCAAAATCGGAATGTTCTTTGTGGTGCAGGCAAGCTGCTTAGCCGCAACATTTGTATTATGGCTGTTATTAAGAAAAGAAAACCATCCTATCAACTTAGAAAGCAATACCAAAGTGACTAACTATTTCCCTACGGTTTTGCTTTTGTTAATGATCGTTCTTTTGATCGCGGCGTCCTTTATACCCGAGCAATACAAGCCCGACATCACAAACGGACTTATATGCGCAACACTGCTCATAATCGGTCTTGTAGTAGAAGTTATTAGAAGAAAAGACTTAGGCATAGTAAAAGAAACTTTAAAAGAAATTGACTTCTTTACGTTATTGCTTTTGTTGGGTTTGTTTATAATAATCGGCGGCATAAAAGAAGCCGGCGTAATAAAGAAAATAGGCGAGCTGCTATATTCTTTGGGCGGCGGAAATCTATTTTTAATTTACACAATAATCGTTTGGTTCTCTGTTTTGACTTCTATGTTTATTGACAACATTCCTTACACGATGACTATGCTGACCGTAGTAACCCAGATAGCCGCGCTAATGAGCATAGACCCGACGATATTGTATTTTGGATTGCTTTGCGGCGCGACATTGGGCGGAAACTTGACGCCTATCGGCGCTTCGGCAAACATTACTGCTATAGGAATTTTAAGAAAGGAAGGCTATGAAGTCAAAAACACTGAATATATGAAAATAAGCGTTCCTTACACGCTCGCCGCTGTGGTAACAGGATATTTATTGATTTGGTTTATTTGGGCGTAATAATAATTTCAAAGACTTTAAGACCGCTTATTAAATAGGCGGTCTTTTTTGTTTCAATAGAAAAAAGCTAATTTTTACGCTAAAAAAAATTATTAGTTTCTTGGAATTTTTCGCATTCAAAAAGCCCCGAAAGCTTATAAGCTGCGGGCTTTTTTTGCCATTTCCACGTTAGTTATTAAGCGAAATTAATATGTTTTTTTTGCGTAAATATTTATAACCTTAATTAGCTTATGATATGTTTCAGATTTTTTTATTGCTTTTTTAAGCATCCGCATAAGCTTGTAAAGCCCGCCTTTTTTCAAGAGCTTGAAATGCTTTTCTCCCGTTTGGCAGTCAAAATAAAAAGCCTGAAAAAATAAATTTTCAGGCTTTTTAGTTTTCTTGCGTTCTTATTTTATGATTCGCGGGAAAGCTATTTTGAAAACATTATATTATTAAGTTTAAGCCTTACAACAAATCTTCAGGGTCGTATTGAGGTTTTATCCAGACGTTTTCCATATTGTCGGTTATTTCTTTTTTGAACTCTTCCTGCCATTCTTGAGCGGTGTAGTCTTGAATGGAAACCGAAATATACTTATCGGATACTCCCAAAACTTCTTTTAAGGTATCTTTTAGCGCATTAGCTAATTTTTCTTTTTGAGCGTCTGTGCGGCCTTTTAACATTTTTACGCTGATATGGGGCATAAAAAAACCTCCTAAAAAGATTATATATTTAGTTTACCAAATCATGCATGATTTGAGAAACATCTCCCCGCAATATATAGTCAGCCCTGCTGTCTTGAGGCGTGGGTTCCATATTGATTAAGACCAGTTTATTCCCGCGATAAAAATCAAGCAGTCCCGCCGCCGGATAAACCACCAAAGACGTTCCGCCCACGATAAAAACGTCAGACGATTGTATCGCTTCTATCGCTTTATAATAAATTTGCATATTTAAGCCTTCGCCGTATAAGACGACGTCCGGGCGGACGACGCCCGAGCATTTTGAACAGCGCAAAGCCCCTTTTACGCTTTTGAAGTCGTTCAAAGCATATTTTTTATGACAGCCTGAGCAGTAATATTCAAACAAACTGCCGTGAAGCTCCAAAACGTTGACGCTGCCTGCTTTTTGGTGCAAGCGGTCTATGTTTTGGGTAATTATCGCCTTCAGTTTGCCCTGCTTTTCAAGCTTCGCCAAAGCGTAATGAGCGTTGTTGGGTTTCGCGTCTTCGTATAAAAGATTTTCTCTTACGTAATCCGAAAATTCGTCGGGATGCGTTTCGAAAAACTCATGGCTTAACATATACTCGGGAGAGAATTGCGTGTTTGATTTTCTGTTATATAGTCCCGCAGCCGAACGAAAATCGGGAATACCCGACGCCGTGGATACTCCCGCCCCGCCAAAAAAGACTATGTTAGAACTTTCTTGAATTATTCTTTTGACCTCGTCAAAAACGGCTTTATCCATTTTTAACGCCTCTAGGTTATAAGGTTAATTTGTTTTAATATTATAACATATTTTTTGATAGGAGTAAAAATACGATTTTTTATTATTTTTAATAAACTATAATGCCAAAAAACGCGAAGAAACGCTTTTAGTTTGCTGAGTCAAAAGGAATAAGCCTTAATATGACCGGACTGTTTTCATAAGGAACATATTATCAATTGATATAATACCGCCATCGCCGCGGCCCTTCGCTTAACGCTTTTTCAATCAGCTAATTACGCCTTAACTTTATTTAGACGCTCTATATCCTTTAAACTAAAAAAATTTGTCGATTACGGCTTATTATCTTCCGCTTTCCATATATATCTGGGGCCTTCGGCGCCGTTGACGCCTTTGGGCACAAAACCAGCTTTTTTGAGCACTCTTTGCGAAGCGATATTATCCGGCTCGGTTTCGGCTTCTATAGCTGTCACGCCGGGCTGAGCCGCCGCCCAATATACCGCCGCCTTAACCGCTTCTGTCATAAGCCCTTTTCCTTGATATTCTGGGTTTATGCCATAGCCTATTTCGACCGCTCCGCCGTTAAATCCTTTGAAAGCCAAACTGCCGACTGTTTCCCCGCTTGAGTTTAGCTTTAAAACCCATAAGGTATGCCAAATTCGATGTTCGGGATTTTTTTGACAGCCTTCAAGCATTTCCGAATAAGCCGTTTTAAGCGTTTCGTCTTTTTCGTTATCAATCATATTTTTTAATTCTTGGTCTGTTAGGGGCAAAATTGTGAGCCTTTCGGTTTTTAGTTGAATCATAATTACTCCTTGTTAATTTCTTTGAAAAAATAAATAAGCCTAAATTATAGTTTCCAGCTTAAGCTTTCCTTTTATTTGAAGCTTGATTTTCGCTTTTTTTATTATCGATTTTTATCATTATAACATATTTAAAGACGCTTTTAAGTTTTTCGGTATTTAAAATGTTTTGAGTTGGCGGGAAAATGTGGTATTCTTAAAAATCATAAAAAAGGATTTTTGAGTTAATGAAAAAAATTCTAGCGGCGACTAATAACCAAAATAAAGCAAGAGAGTTTAAAGAGATATTAGGCGGTTTTGTCGAAGTTATTACCTTGAAAGATTTAGGCATAAAAATAGACCCGCAAGAAACGGGTCAAACTTTTTTGGAAAACGCTATGATTAAAGCCAAGGCGGTATTTGAAGCCGCGGGCGGAAAATATCCTGTTATCGCGGACGACAGCGGTTTGGTCGTGCCCGCTTTGGGCGGGGAGCCGGGCGTTATGTCGGCTAGATACGCAGGCCCTGACGCCGACGACCAAAAAAATAACCAAAAGCTTTTGAAAAATCTTGAAAACGCGTCGGATAGAAAAGCGTATTTTATTTGTTCGATAGTATATCTTGATAAGGATAATATTATAACCGCCGAAGGCAAGACTTACGGCGAGATTTTGCGTTCGCCTGTCGGAAATAACGGCTTTGGATACGACCCGTTGTTTTATTCTTACGACTTAAAAATGAGCTTTGGGCAAGCGAGCGCTGAACTAAAAAACCAAGTAAGCCACAGAGCAAGAGCTTTGGAAGAGCTTGCCAAAAAATTAAGGGCTATAAGATGACTAAGATAACGATTATTTCGGACGCGCATTTTGGAATTCAGAATCTTAAAAAAATAGAAAATATTATTTTGGAAAGCGATTATTGTATATTTTTAGGCGACGGTATAAACGCCGTTTTGCCTTATAAAAACCAATTAGGCGACCGTTTGGTAATAGTCCGCGGAAACTGCGATTTTACGGCGGCTTTTTTGGACGAAACGGTTATAGATATTGACGGGCATAAGATTTTAGCCGCTCACGGACATAATTACCGCGTAAAAACGACGCTTATCGATTTTTATTACAGGGCAAAAGAGCTGAACGCCGATATCGCGCTTTTTGGACATACGCATATTCCTTATCAAGAATATCATGACGGCATTTTGCTTCTAAATCCCGGCAGCATAGGCAGTCCCCGCCTAAGCGCTCCGTCATACGCGTATATGATTTTATCTGCCGGCAAAAAACCGTTGGCTAGGATAGTAGAATTAGCGGCTTAAAGCCGCTTTTTTTATAATAAAGAATCTCGCGTTAAATTAACTGCGTGTTGCCGACTGTTGACTGCTTATAACGGTTTTAAAATTCGTAAGCTTAAACAGGTAAAGGAAAGGTAATATTAATCCAATGCCTTATTATGAGGCTAATATTAAGCTTTGGTCAGGGAACTCACGATAGTATTAAAAACGTTGATTTGTTTTCAATAAAGGATATAGGAATAAAGAAGATTAAAGACAGGCATAAGTTTTTTATAGGAAAATTTTTTACATAAAAAACCCCACGCGTCAATTGACTGTGGGTTGTCGATGTGTGACTGTGCGTTACCGCCAGCCACTTGTTATTGATAGTATATGCAAATTGTTTAAAAAAGTCAATACTCTTTTACAATTTAAATTAGATTTATAACAAATAAAGAAGATATTTACGATTTGCTGGCAATAAAGGATTTTAAGACATATAAGGACAATGAGAACGTGACAGTATTAAGAACTTTCGGCATTAAGGGAACTGACTAAAAAAAACAAATTGTCGTCAAAATTGTCGTCAAAAGGCCATGTATATTTATACATGGCCTTTACGTTTCAATATGTTACGGTATATAAAAATCAAAAAACAAAATGTTGTGGTGGATCTTCAGGGACTCGAACCCTGGACACCCTGATTAAGAGTCAGGTGCTCTACCAGCTGAGCTAAAGATCCAAAAAAATGGAGCGGTAGACGAGATTTGAACTCGCGACATCCGCCTTGGCAAGGCGGCACTCTACCGCTGAGCTACTACCGCTTATGCAAGAAAACTTAATTTGGGAATGGTGCGGATGAAGAGACTTGAACTCCCACATCTTAACGATACCAGATCCTAAGTCTGGCGCGTCTGCCAATTCCGCCACATCCGCAAATTAATGGTGATCCATCCGAGAATCGAACTCGGGACACCATGATTAAAAGTCATGTGCTCTACCGACTGAGCTAATGGATCACGTATTGCGTTTTTTATTAAGTTTTCAATCTTATTATATTATATTTTATATTATAATATATATT
>DATCKP010000050.1:0-36261 GCA_036562165.1 Clostridia bacterium | reverse complement strand
GCTTAAAGAGTTTAACGATCTATACGGCTTAAATTTTGACAACATCTATAATGTTATAATAAGCGGCGAGGTCATTGACGGCTTGGAGCAAGCGGATTATATAGACATATACGATTATTTATCGGATACTATCGATCAATTTTTGGGAGCGTTGATCGCGGCTATTACGATTATAGGGGCGTCCGCGGTCTTGGTGGCGGTGGTATTGGTATATATAATAGTAGACTTGGTAATAGAAGAAAACAAATACAACATAGCGCTTTTTAAAATGTTCGGTTATTCTTCGGGCAAGGTGAATTCGCTTATCCTAAACGGCGGTCTTCCCTTTGCTGCGGCTGGACTTGCGTTGTCTTATCCATTGGATATGCTGTTTATAGGATATATCCTAAACAGGTTCACCCAAGGAATGAGCATAATGGTAAATCCTGTTATCTCTTGGGTTACCGCTTTGTCGGCTTTAACGGTAGCCGCGATCGTTTACGGTCTGTCTAGGGCGGTCGCGGCAAGAAGAATAGCCAAAGTTCCTATCGGAGAAGCTCTAAAAAATAACGAGCTGTAAGGAATTTTAAAAAAATTAAGCGGCGGAAAAATTATCTGCCGCTTTTTTATTTTTTGGCGATTTCCAAAAAACGACAAAATCAAAAGGATTACGCAGTCATATTTTTATATGCTGTAATTCTATTTATATAGTTTTTTATCAAAACTTTTAAGGGGGCTGGTATGTCTGTCGCGGTAAAAACATTTGAAAAAACCGCAAAAAAAAGCAAGATAAAAGTCCAAATCCTTTTAAAATACATAGCTTATTTTTTGCTGATGACCGCGCTCGCGCAGGCAAAGATAAGCAATCTTAGGCCTTTTGCTTGGGGGTTGTATGCCGCTTTGATGTTTTTCGGGCAAAACCCCATCGCTCTGTCTTTGTTGTACGCGGGAGCTTGCGCCGTGATAGAGCCTACCGTAAATTCGCTGATCAACGCGGTTTGTCTTATCCTTGTAATGCTGATTGCCTGCATAATCCATCTTAAAACAAAAAAACAGATGACCCTGCCGCTTTTATATCTATACGCATTTTTGGGGCAAGCGGGATATCTTTACGTCTGTTTTTCTATGGGCTACAACGCCTTAAGAGCCGTTTTAAACCTTATGTTCGGAATGGTTTTTTTATATGCGTGCGTTACCGTGTGCCGCTGCGTTCTTATAAGGGGTCTAAAATATAGGCTTAACAAAAACGACCTTGCGTGCCTTGCGTTCTTTATCGTCGCGCTGTTTGACGGGCTTGCGTCCTTTTCGTTTTTGTCTGACGCCGCCGTCCGCGCCGTTTACTGCCTTACTATGCTCATAATCGTGTATGCCGTAGGTCCGGCGCCGGCTTGCGGCTACGGGGTTTTTTGCGGAATAGGCGTTACCCTTGCGACCAAAGACATTACATACGCGGCTTCCTTTGTTGCGTGCGCGCTTACGGCGGGCTTGTTCACAGAATTGTCTAAGATTATGACCGCCGCCGCTCCCGTTTTGACAGATATAGTTTTTGGTTTGTATTTTAATTCGTATCACACCTATAACTTTGTCTCAGTTTTGGCTTTGGCGGCGGGGGGAATTTGTTTTATATTTCTGCCTAAATCGGCGTTGACCAGGATAAGAGAACTGTTCGTGGGGGCAAGCTCCACGCTTGCGGCCCGCAATATTATAAACAGAGGCAGAGAGCAGCTGTATAAACGCCTAAAAAACTTAAGCAAGATTTTCGCGGATATGGACAGGATTTTTAGAACGTCCGTGCGGGGAAACATTCCTTTGGAAAAAACCATAGACATAATGGCGGACGAGATACCGCTAAAGCTTTGCTCGTCTTGCTCTAGCTACCCCCGCTGTTACGAAAAAAAAGACGACATTATTATGAGCTTTAAGGATCTTCTCGCCCCCGCTCTAAAGAAAGGCCGGGCGACTATAATAGACGTTCCTACCTATCTTACGTCTAGATGCGAAAAGGTAAATACCCTTTTGAACCTTGTAAACGATATGATAGAAAATTATAAGAAAAATAATCTAGTTATCGAAAACTTGGATATTTCCAGAGTGCTTGTTGCGGAGCAGTTGGGCGGAATATCCAAAATGATGATGACCGTAGCCGAAGACACAAGGCAAGGCATATCTTTTGATCTAAACAGCGAACAAGCCCTTTTAGAAGAGCTTACCTATAACGACGTCATATGCCAAGAAGTTATAATAAGTCAAGACAAGCCCGGGTGCCTAACCGCAGAGCTTGTTTTGATGAACGGAAGCTTCGACCTAGACAACGTAAAAAAGATAGCTTCCAAAGTCCTTAACAAAAAAATGAATATAATAAGCGAAGAAAGCGGGCCTGAAAGCAACTGGACTATCGTCACCCTAAAGACCGCCCCGCCCTACGACGTGATATTCGGCGCGGCGTGCGCTCCCAAAGCCGGCAACAGCATAAGCGGCGACAGGCACAGCTTTGAAAAACTAAACGACGAAAAATTCTTAATGGCGCTGTGCGACGGCATGGGCGCGGGTCAAAGCGCCGAAAGGCTGTCTAATACCGCTTTGGCGTTGATAGAAAATTTTTATAAAGCGGGCTTTGACAATATGACGATTTTATCCAGCGTCAACAAGTTTTTGGCGTATACCGACGACGAAAGCTTTATGGCGCTAGATATTTGCGTAATTAATTTAAGAGAATGCTCGTGTGATTTTATCAAGCTCGGCGCGCCTTATGGAATTCTAAAACACTCTCAAGAATGCGAAATCATAGAAGGGGCTTCGCTGCCTATAGGAATATTGGAAGAAACTAAGCCCACTATATTTAGAAAACTCTTAAAAGCCAACGATATGATAATCCTTTCTACCGACGGCGTTACCGACGTGTTTAATGATTTTGAGTCTTACAAATCTTTCGTCGAATCTATAAATACCGCTAACCCTCAAGTAATGGCGGACGCTATATTGGATTATTGTTTAAAAGCGGACAAGTCCGCCCCGCACGACGATATGTCAGTTATCTGCGCGCGCGTCTTCCCGCTTGTTTGACGGCAATTTCACAAAAGAAGCGTTTTGTTGTAAACATAAGAATATTTATGTTATAATTTAGCGTGATGGAAAATACTACAATAAAATTTACCCTTTCAAAAAAAGAGCTTTTTTGGCTGAATATTTTAGGGCATATTAAGACCCTTTTGATTGTCGCGTTTATAAGCGCGATGCTGGCTTTTATAGGGTTTTTAATTTTTGTCTTCAGCCGTCTTATGCCGGCTTTGAACGCCCAAAATTATATTCAAAACGCGTTTTTACTTGCCGTATACGTCATAACAGCGGACGTTATTTACGCGCTGCTTGTTGTAATATACGCTTTAATAAGACTTGCCGTGTATTCCAAAAAAGACCCTGTTATGTTTAAGGAAAGACAAGTCTTAATCGAAAAAGACCGCGCGATTATAACCTACTCGGACAACAAAAAAGACGTGGTAAAATGGGGTCAATATAAAATAAACTTTGAAAACAATAAATATTTGATTCTAAAAAGCGATTTGAATACTTTTATAATCAAAAAAGAAAGTATGCAGCCCAAAGATTTGGAATGGCTCAAAAATAATCTAAAAGAGCAAAACCTAATAGAATATCGCAAAATGGTTGAAGCAAAAAGGAAGCGCTGATGGAAATCACCTTTACCCTTACAAAACGCGATCTTATAGACTACTATAAAATCTCAAACCGCAATACCTTTATAGCCTGGGGAATCATTATTTTAATTTTTGCGGGCTTAATCGTCGCGGGCGCAGTTTTGCAAATCAAAGATCTTTTGGCAATGGGCATTTTTATCGTAGGCTTTTCGCTTTTGTTTTTGGTTTTGAATTTTTTTAAGATTTTAGCGGTTTATAAAAAAAGCTTGGAAACCTTAAAATCCGACGTCATAACGGTAGAGCTTGACCCCGACTACATAAGGGTCAAAAAAAGCGGAAAAGTAAGATGGGAAAACATAATCGCTCTCATAGAGTTTAAGAACTTGTTTGTCTTAAAGCTCAACAAAAACAGCGTATTTATTTTGCCCAAAAGAGAATTTAATGAGCAAGCTCAGCAGCTGCTTAGGGAATATTTTAACGAAGGCATAAAAAAGAGAAAATCTATAAAAAAGAAATAATAAATAAGGCGGGACTAAAAATATGGGTCTTATAAAATATATATTAGAATCCGACAACAGAAGAGCGTTAAAGAAGCTGGAAGTTATCGCCGCTAAGATAGAAAATCTTGCGGATAAATATAAGGCTATGACCGACGACGAGTTAAGAGCGGTCACGCCGTGGCTTAAGGACAGGCTGCAAAACAACTACGAAACCCTGGACGACATCTTGCCTGACGCTTTCGCGGCTATGCGCGAAGCGTGCGACAGGGTTTTGGGAATGCGGCCTTTCCACGTTCAGTTATTGGGCGGCATAGTCTTGCATCAAGGCAGAATCGCCGAAATGAAAACGGGCGAAGGCAAAACCTTGGTGGCCGTTTTGCCGTCCTATCTTAACGCGCTTACCGGCAAAGGCGTTCATATCGTAACCGTAAACGACTACCTTGCCAAAACCCAAGCCGAGTGGATGGGCAAGGCGTTTAGGTTTATGGGAATATCGGTAGGCGTGTCTATTTCGGGAATGAGCAGCGAAGAAAAACGCAAGGCTTACGCTGCGGACGTCACATATTGCACCAACAACGAGCTTGGCTTTGACTACCTAAGAGACAATATGGTCATTTACGCCAAGGACAAGGTGCTGAGAGACCTTAACTTCGCGATCGTGGACGAAGTGGACTCTATATTGATAGACGAAGCTAGAACCCCTTTGATTATAAGCGGACGCGGCGATAAATCGTCCGAAATGTATATCAACGTCAATAAATTTGTAAAATACCTAAAGCCTGAAGACGTCGACTTGGACGAAGAGAAAAAGACCGTCCGTTTGACCGACTCCGGCGTTTCCAAAGCCGAAAGATATTTCGCTATAGAAAACTTAGGCGATCCTGAAAACGACGAATTATATCATTATATCAACAACGCCCTAAAAGCGCATTATATAATGAAGCGCGACAACGACTATATCGTAAAAGACGGCGAAGTTATCATAGTCGACGAGTTTACGGGCCGCTTGATGATAGGCAGACGCTACAGCGACGGACTGCATCAAGCGATCGAAGCCAAAGAAAACGTGCGTATCCAAAACGAAAACAAGACTTTGGCTACTATTACTTTCCAAAACTTCTTCCGTCTTTATAACAAGCTCTCGGGCATGACGGGCACGGCCAAAACCGAAGAAAACGAATTTAACGCCATATACAACCTTGACGTAGTTGTCATACCCACCAACAAGCCTATGATAAGAGTGGATGAAGACGACCGTATCTACACCACTCACAAGGCTAAACTAAAAGCAATAGTAGAAGACATAAAAGACTGCTACCAGCGCGGACAGCCTGTGCTTGTGGGCACGGTAACGGTAGAAAAGAGCGAAGAGTTGTCTAGGCTGTTGTCCCGCGAACGCATACCGCACAACGTGTTAAACGCAAAAAACCATGCTCTAGAAGCCGAAATAGTAGCTCAAGCCGGCAGAAAAGGCGCGGTAACGATAGCCACTAACATGGCCGGCCGCGGCACAGACATACTTTTGGGCGGCAACCCCGAATTTATGGCAAAACGCCGCATGAGAGAGCTCGGCTACAAAGACGAAATCATAGAAGCCGCCACTTCTTACGCGCCTACGGACGACCCCGAAGTGCTCGCGGCTAAAGAAGAGTATAAAAAGCATTACGACGCGTTTGCCGCTATAACCCAAAAAGAAAAAGAAGAAGTAATAGCGGTTGGCGGCTTAAGAGTAATAGGCACTGAAAGACACGAATCCCGCAGAATAGACAACCAGCTCCGCGGAAGATCCGGCCGTCAAGGCGACATAGGCTCGTCCGTGTTCTACCTAAGCTTAGAAGACGATCTTATCAGGCTGTTTGGCGGCGATAGAATAAAACGCTTTGCCGAAATGTTCAAATACGACGACGAAGTGCCGCTGTCTTCTAAAATGCTCACAAGAATTATCGAAAACGCTCAAAAGAAAGTAGAAGGCAGAAACTTCTCCATAAGACGCCACGTATTAGAATACGACAACGTAATGAACACCCAAAGAACTATTATTTACTCTCAACGCAACAAAGTTCTTATGGGCGAAAGCGTGCACGACGAAATTCTTGATATGATGAGACATCAGGCAGAAGTCATTACGCACTTTTACGCCAACCCTAACACTGACTGGCAAGAATGGGATATTGAAAATTTTAATAAAGACATTCAACGCTATCTATTGCCTGAAGAAAAAGAGTTTTTGACCGAAGAAAGACTCTCTCAATGGGATTTTGACGATATAATCGAAAACTTATATAACGCGATGCTGACCTACTACGACAAAAAACGCGAGCAAGCCTTTGCTTTGGGCATTAACTTCGACGAAGTGGAACGCGTTGTTTTGTTGAGAGTGGTAGACACGCAATGGATGGAACACATAGACGCGATGGACGTGCTGCGCCGCGGCATCGGCTTAAGAGCTTACGGTCAGCAAGACCCTGTTATCGCGTATAAGAAAGAAGGCTTTGAAATGTTCGACGAAATGATCGAACGCATCAAAGAGCAAACCGTTCAATTCTTAATGAGAGTCAATATCGAGCGCGCTCCGCTAAAACGCGAGCAAAAAACGGTAGAAACTCAAGCTACGCACGACACGAGCATGACTCAGCAAAGAACTGCCGGCCCTGTTACAAAAGGCCCGCGGCCTGCCGTGTCTCAAAAAGTGGCGGGCAGAAACGACCCTTGCCCTTGCGGAAGCGGCAAAAAATTCAAAAATTGCTGCGGCAAAAACGTATAAATAGTGCTCAAAAATAATTTTGCTATTTAAGGAGAATGCTAAAGATGATTAAGCTGGAACCCGTAAAAGCCGAACTCGAGCAACTGCTCGACACGATAAAAATAATAGGAGACTCCCTTTGACCTGCCTAAGCTTCAAAAAGAGATAGACGAATTAACGCAAAAGCAGCACAGCGAAGATTTTTATAAAAATCTAAAAGAAGTAAAAGAAGTAAACCAAAAACTTAAAATTTTGCAAGACAAGGTAGACAGCTATCAAGATATCTCAAACCGCGCCCAAGAAATAGAGCAGTTAATCGCGCTTGCGGAAGACGAAGAAGACGAAGCTTTGGCGGACGAAATAATAAAAGATTTTAACGCCCTAAAAAAAGACGTTCAAAAACTCAATCTTCAAACCCTTCTAAAAGGCGAATACGACTCAAATAACGCCATTATCACGCTTCACGCGGGCGCGGGCGGAACTGAAGCGCAAGACTGGACGGAAATGCTGTTTAGAATGTATACGCGTTATGCCGAAAGAAATAATTTTTCTGTCAAAGTCTTGGACTATCAGGAAGGCGAAGGCGCGGGCATAAAAAGCGTTACCTTTTTGGTCGAAGGCCCTAACGCTTACGGGTACCTAAAAGCCGAAAAGGGCGTGCACAGATTAGTCAGAATATCGCCTTTTGACGCCAACTCTCGCCGCCACACTTCTTTTGC
This sequence comes from Clostridia bacterium, assembly GCA_036562165.1. Taxonomy (GTDB): domain Bacteria; phylum Bacillota; class Clostridia; order Christensenellales; family DUVY01; genus DUVY01. The sequence goes on along the minus strand of DATCKP010000050.1, from coordinate 28,667 downwards.
GTCCGTGGAAGTCGCGCCCGAAATAGAGCAAGACACCAATATAGAAATCAAGCCCGAAGAGCTTAAGATAGACACGTATCGCAGCGGCGGCGCGGGCGGACAATACGTCAACAAGACCGAATCCGCGGTCCGCATTACGCACATACCTACCGGCATAGTAGTCCAGTGCCAAAACGAGCGGTCTCAAATACAAAACAGAGAAACCGCCATGAAAATGTTGATTTCTAAACTGGTAGAATTAAAAGAACGGGAAAACCAGCAAAAGCTGGAAAGCCTAAAAGGCGAAATCAAAAAAATCGAATGGGGCAGCCAGATACGCTCTTACGTGTTCTGTCCTTACACGCTGGTAAAAGACCACCGCACTGGTTACGAAGACCCCGACGTTCAGTCCGTTATGGACGGAAAGATCGAAGAGTTTATAAACGATTATTTGAGAAAGACGCAATAAAAAATGAAAGATACTAAGGATATCATCATTTTAGGAATAGAGACTTCGTGCGACGAAACCAGCGCAGCAGTAGTTAAAAACGGCCGCGAGGTTTTGAGCAACGTTATATCCAGCCAGATAGAAATCCACCAAAGGTTTGGCGGGGTCGTTCCGGAGATAGCTTCCCGCAATCATACCATGGCAATTTTGGGCGTCTTAGACCAAGCCTTAGCCCAAGCCGGCATTTCGTTAGACGATATCGACGCCGTCGCGGTAACATATGGAGCGGGATTAGTAGGCGCGCTCTTGGTAGGCGTAAGCGCGGCTAAAGCCTTAAGCTATATGCTGAATAAGCCTTTGATCGCCGTAAACCATATACGCGCGCATATAGCGGCTAACTACCTTGACGATTCCGACCTTGTTCCGCCATTTTTGTGCGCGGTGGTAAGCGGCGGGCATACCGAGCTTGTGGATATAAAGGATTATATGCATTACGAAGTTTTAGGCTCGACCTTGGACGACGCCGCGGGCGAAGCTTTTGACAAGGTCGCGCGCGTTCTCGGGCTGGGATACCCGGGCGGGCCTAAGATAGATAAATTGGCAAAGCAAGGCAAAAATAATATAGACTTTTTCAAAACCGCTAAAATGATATCAGACGACTATAACTTCAGCTACAGCGGGTTAAAAACTGCGGTAGTCAATTATATACACAACGCCCGTCAACGCGGCGAAGAAATCAATATCCCGGACATCTGCGCGTCTTTTACCTATTACGCTCTTGAGCCCATAGTACAAAAAGCTTTTGACGCCGCAAGAAAACTAGGCTATGAAAACATAGCGTTAGCCGGGGGCGTGGCCGCAAACAGTTATTTGAGAGAGCGGTTTGACGAGATGGGCAAAAAATACGACATCAATGTATACGTTCCTAAACTTTCGCTTTGCACGGACAACGCCGCGATGGTAGCGGCGATGGGATATTATAATTATATTAATAAATCCGGCATAGCCGACCTTACGTTAAACGCGGTGCCTTCGCTGTGAAACTCAAGGAATGGTTGATAAAGACCTTTTTCCCTGTAGATTATAAGTGCATAATTTGCGAAAGGGAGATTTTTAACAGTCCTAAATATTCCCTTTGTTCAGATTGTATATTAGAATTTAACGACCAAGATATTTGCAAAAAATGCGGCTCTCCATTAAGCAATATGGCGGAGTATTGCGAAGACTGCAAAACTTATAAGCCGCATTATATTTATGCTCGCAGCGTCCTTATATTCGAAGGCAACGCCCAAAAACTTATCCACGGGCTTAAATACGGCAACAAAAAATATCTAGCCGAACCTTTGGGGCAGATGATGTCGGATTATTTTTCTAAACTAAACTGGAATATCGATTTAATAGTCCCCGCCCCTATGTCCCAAGAAAGACTAAAAGAGCGCGGCTATAACCAAGCGCTTTTGCTAGCCCAAATCGTCGCAAAAAACCATAACCTGCCTATAAATGACGATATCTTGCATAAAATCAAAAACACGCCTTATCAGGCGCGTTTGACCCGCAAAGAGCGGTTTGAGCAGGTAAAGGGAGCGTTCTGCGTTACAGACAACAACGACATAAAAGGCAAAAATATCTTATTGATAGACGACGTAATGACAACCGGGGCTACCTGCGACGAATTATCTAGAACGCTTTTAAAAAACGGAGCAAATGAAGTTTACGTATTGACGCTTGCCCAGCCCCGCAAAAAAATAAAAGGACTTTATTGACTAAAGTCCTTTTTCCAAAACTTCCCCCGAGAAAACTTTCTTTATCTCTTGCAGGGTTTCTTCAAAATATTCTTTTGAGTGCGGTCTTACTTGTTTTCCTAAAATCCGGCTATACAATTCGTCGTGCCGATATTGCTGAAGGCAGTATCTTTTTGCGCCTTCCAGCTCTTTCGCGATTTGGACGATGTCTTCTTTCGTCAAGGTCGGGGCGAAAGTCGTCCTAAACTCGTAATCAATGCCGCTGTTCATTATTATCTCGACAGACTTTTTTATGGCGGTAATATCCACAGGAACCCCCGCTGTTTGAGCGTATTTTTCAAGCGGGGCCTTGTAGTCCATAGCGATATAGTCCAACAAGCCCTGGTCTATAAGGTTTTTTAAGCTGTCGGGGCGGCTTCCGTTGGTGTCAAGCTTGACGGGGTAGCCCATAGCTTTTACTTTTTTTATAAAGTCAGGCAATTCTTTGTTTAAGGCAGGCTCTCCGCCGCTTATCACTACGCCTTGAAGCCAGCCCTTGCGTTTTTGCAAAAATTCTAAAACTTCGCTTTCGTCGATATCGCCTGCGGATCTTATATACGGCCTGTTATGGCAATACCAGCAGTCAAAATTGCATCCGCCTAAAAAAACCGCGCACGAGATGCGCGCGGGGTAATCTACAAACGAAGTTTTTACGTATCCAGCTATTTTCATTTATCTTTTTCCTTAAAAATCAAAATCCGGACGCCGCGGAGAAGTTTTCAAACTTCTTCTTAAAGTCTTCCATATCGTCGGGCACTACGTATTTCTTTCTTTGGTTATACTCTTCTCTCTTGCCCTTGTTGTAGTTTTGAACGGGTCTTAAGTAGCCCACTACTCTGGACCAAACTTCGGCTTCTTGGTTGCAGTAAGGGCAATTAAAATGCTCGCCCGGGATATATCCGTGTTCTTGGCAGACGGAGAACGTAGGGGTAATAGAGATATACGGCATCTTGGAGTTGTTAAATACCGTCCTTATTAAGCTCTTGCAAGCTTCTATGTCGTTGATTTTTTCTCCTAAATAGAAGTGCAATACCGTTCCGCCTGTATATAGCGATTGCAATTCGTCTTGGTTTTCTACGACTTCGAAGATATCGTCCGTAAAGTTGACGGGCGGCTGAGTGGAGTTGGTGTAATAAGGCTCGTTCACGCCGGCCGTGATAATGTCGGGATATCTTTCTTTGTCGAGTTTGGCAAGGCGGTAGCTTGTGCCTTCGGCGGGCGTCGCTTCAAGGTTATACATATGTCCTGTTTCTTTCTGGAAGTCGACAATAATGTCTCTTAGATAGTGCATTACTTCCAAAGCGAACGCTTTGCCTTCGGGCGTGGTAATGTCCTTGCCCATAAAGTTTAGAAGCGCTTCGTTCATGCCCACAATGCCGATCGTGTTAAAGTGGTTGCTCCAATAATGGCCTGTGCGCGCTTTTACGTCTCTTAAGAAGTGAGCGGAATAAGGATACAAGCCTTTTTCGGTTTGGTCTTCGATTATCTTACGCTTAATCTCAAGCGAAGTCTTGGCTATATTGCAAAGCTTTCTTAAGCGGTCAAAGAATTCTTCCTTGGTCTTGCTCAAATATCCGATTCTAGGCAGGTTGATGGTTACCACTCCGATGGAGCCCGTAAGCGGGTTTGATCCAAACAATCCGCCGCCGCGCTTTCTAAGCTCGCTTACGTCTAGTCTAAGTCTGCAGCACATAGACACGGCGTCTTCGGGGTCAAGATCGCTGTTTACGTAGTTAGCGAAATAAGGAATGCCGTATTTGCAGGTAATCTTCATAAACGCGTTTACGACTTCGCTGTCCCAATCAAAGTCTTTGGTAACGTTGATGGTAGGGATAGGGAAGGTAAACACTCTGCCCTTGGCGTCGCCTTCTAACATAACTTCGCAGAACGCCTTGTTGAACATATCCATTTCGGCTTGGAAATCGCCGTATGTTTCGTCTTTGAGCTCGCCGCCGATTATGACGGGCTGGTCTTTCAAAGTTTTAGGAACCTTTATATCAAAAGTAAGGTTAGAGAAAGGACATTGGAAACCTACTCTAGTAGGAACGTTTATATTAAACACAAACTCCTGCAAGCATTGTTTTACTTGCTGATAGGTCATATTGTCGTATCTGATAAAAGGAGCAAGGTAAGTGTCAAAGCTGCTCCAAGCTTGAGCGCCAGCGGTCTCGCCTTGGGTGGTAAAAGTAGCGTTTACGATCTGACCCAAAAGCGAACGCATATGCTTGGGGGGTTTGCTTTCTACTTTGCCGGGCACTCCGCCGAAGCCGTACATCAAAAGCTGTCTTATATCCCAGCCGGCGCAGTAAGGGCCGAAAAATCCTAGGTCGTGCAAATGGATATCGCCGCTTTCGTGAGCGTTGCGTACGTCCACGGGATAAATTTCATAAAGCCAATATTTCTTAGTAAAAGACTCTCTTATGTAATTGTTAAGGCCGTTAACAGATTTTTGGGTATTGGCGTTTTCTTTTACAGCCCAGTCGTTTTCGCCTAAATAATTAGAGAACATGTCAATCGTCGCGCCGATCAACGCGTTAATCTTTCTTGCGCTGTGGCGTTTTTCTCTATAAAGTATAAAGGCTTTTGCGGTTTTGGCGTGTCCGTTTTCGATAAGCACTTTTTCTACCATGTCTTGTACGTCTTCGACATGGGGACGTCTGTCGCCAAAACGCTCTTCTAGTTTGGCTACGACTTCTTCGCTTAATTTTTTAGCTAATTCGCGATCGTCTCCCCCAACGGCTTCCGCAGCCTTATAAATAGCGTTGGTTATCTTTTCGATGTTAAAAGGCTGAACTGTGCCGTCCCTTTTTAAAATTTCCTTAATCATACTTAATCGCTCCTATTGGTGATGTGCATCTATAATACCACACACTATATATAGTGTCAATAAGTTATTGAAAATACTATATATAGAAAAATAATATATTATAATCAGTGTATATAATTAAAATTTATATCTTTATTTATTTTTTAAATAATATAATTAAATAAAAAAAATATATAAAATAAATAAAATTATATTTAAACCTTAAATATATTAATATTTAAAATATTTAAACTCTTTTTATTTTGAGTTAATTATAACGAAGCTTTAAGCTTATTTACTTCTTCATCCAAGACTTTTCTTAACCCTTTCATTAGCTCTGCCGAAGGGGGAGGCGTATCGGCTAAAGAGTATTTCATACCGAGCTCCTGCCATTTTTTTACGCCAAGCGTATGGTAAGGTATGAGCTCGTATTTTTGAGCTTTCACGCAATATTTGGCAAGCTCTTTTACATGTTCGGGCGTATCGTTTATGCCGGGAACTATGACTTGGCGTATCCAAAAATCTATTTTGTTGTCGACTAGATATTGATAAAACTCCAGCGCGGCTTCCAAAGTCCCGCCGGTTAGTTTTTTGTATTCGGCAGGGTCGGTGTGTTTTATGTCCAGCAATACAAGATCTGTCAAGGTCAAAAGCTTTTTTACGTCATCGTTCAAAAAGCCCGCCGTATCTAAAGCCGTATGGATATTTTCTTGTTTTAATAGTTTAAAAAATTCGTATAAGAATTCGGCCTGAAGCAAAGGCTCTCCTCCGGATACGGTAATTCCGCCGTTTTTTTTGAAATAAGGCTTAAACTTTATGACCTTGTCCATTAACTCTTGAGGAGTATAAATAGAGCCGCAAGAGCGCCGCCAAGTATCAGGGTTATGGCAATAGCGGCACCTTAAATTGCAGCCCTGCATAAAAACTACCGTTCTAAGCCCCGGGCCGTCTAAAGCTCCTAGCGATTCTATTGAGTGAACGTATCCTGTATTCATAACAATTTTAATTATACTACAACTTTGACAATAATTTTAATAATTTGATAATAATCTTAATAAAAAGCCCCGAAAAACTTGGCTTTTTCGGGGCTTTTTTATATCAAAAAAGCTCAAGTTTTTACAAAGTATCAAAGAAAGTTCTCTTGATAACTTCGTCTTGCTGGGTCTTGTTTAGCGAATTAAACCTTACCGCGTATCCGCTTACTCTTATGGTAAGGTTAGGATATTTTTCGGGATGTTTTTGGGCGTCCAACAGGCATTCGCGGTCTAGCACATTCACGTTGATATGGTGGGCGCCTTGAGAGAAGTATCCGTCCAAGATATACACAAGGTTGGTCTGGCGTTCGTCGTCCGTAGCGCCCAAAGTCTTAGGCACGATGCTGAACGTGTTAGAAATGCCGTCTCGGCAAGCTTCGTAAGGTATTTTAGCCACGCTGTTTAAAGACGCCAAAGCGCCGCAGCATTCCCTTCCATGCATCGGGTTGGCTCCCGGAGCGAAAGGCTCGCCGTATTTTCTGCCGTCCGGAGTAGAACCCGTTTTCTTGCCGTAAACTACGTTGCTGGTTATGGTCAAGATAGACAAAGTGTGCTTCGCGTCGCGGTAAGTCGGGTTCTTCTTAAGCGCTTCATAAAAATACGTTACGACTTCTCTTGCGATAGAGTCTACTCTTTCGTCGTCGTTGCCGTATTTGGGGAAATCGCCTTCGGTAATATAATCCACTACCACGCCTTGCTCGTTTTGAACAGCTTGGACTTTGGCGTATTTTATAGCGCTCAAAGAGTCCACAGCCACCGAAAGACCGGCAATGCCAAACGCCATCAGTCTTTCCACGCGCGTGTTATGCAAAGCCATTTGGATTTTTTCATAGGCGTATTTGTCGTGCATGTAGTGGATAATGTTCATGGTGTTTACATACAACGACGCCAGCCAATCCATATATTTTTTAAATCTTTCGTAAACTTCGTCGTAATTTAACACGCCGCTTAACGGGGGCATTTCAGGCCCGATCTGAACTCCGCTTAATTCGTCCTTGCCGCCGTTGATAGCCATAAGCAATACTTTAGGCAGGTTGCAGCGCGCGCCGAAATACTGCATTTGTTCGCCGATTTTCATAGCGCTTACGCAGCAAGCGATGCCGTAGTCGTCGCCGTAAGCGGGACGCATAATGTCGTCGTTTTCGTATTGTATAGAGTTAGTGGTAATGCTTATATGCGCGCAGTATTTTTTGAAGTTTTGGGGCAAGCTCTCCGACCACAAAACCGTCATATTGGGCTCGGGAGAAGGCGTCAGGTTTTCCAGCGTATGCAAGAACCTGAACGAAGTCTTAGTGACCATGTGACGACCGTCCAAGCATATGCCGCCTATGCTCTCTGTTACCCAAGTAGGATCGCCCGCGAACAACTCGTTATATTCGGGCGTTCTTAACTGACGCGCCATTCTAAGCTTTAAGACGAATTGGTCTATCAATTCTTGAGCGAATTCTTCGGTTATTAAGCCGTTGTTTAGGTCTCTTTGGATATATATATCCAAGAAAGTGGAGACTCTGCCTAAGCTTTCCGCGGCGCCGTTTTGCTCTTTTATTGCCGCAAGATACGCAAAATACAGCCATTGTATCGCTTCTTGGGCGTTAGCTGCAGGACGGGAGATGTCAAAGCCATACATCGCGGCCATTTGCTTGAGCTGTTCCAAATATTCTATTTGAAGGAAAAGCTCTTCTCTTAAGCGGATATTTTCGTCCAGCATCACGACGTTTTCAAGGCTAAGCATATCCGCCTTTTTCATTTCGATTAAATAATCCACGCCGTATAAGGGCACCCTTCTATAGTCGCCTATAATTCTGCCTCTGCCGTAGGCGTCGGGCAAGCCCGTAATTATGCCGCTTTTGCGCGCCTTGCGCATTGTCGTGGTATACGCTCTAAACACGCCGTCGTTGTGAGTCGTGCAATACTTAAACTGGTCTTCGATCTTTTGCGAAAGCTTATATCCGTAAGCTTCGCAAGCCTGTCTTGCCATACGCATACCGCCAAAAGGGTTTACCCCGCGCTTTAGCGGCTGATCGGTTTGGAAGCCTACTATAAGCTCGTTGTCTTTATCCAAGTAACCGGGCGCGTATGCCGTAGGCGTGCTTACGGTTTCGGTATCTATATCCAATACTCCGCCGCGTTCTCTTTCCAGCTTGAGAAGCTCGTTATATTTCTCTAATAAACCCAAAGTGCGTTTGGTCGGGCCAGCCAGAAAGCTTTGGTCGCCGTCATACGGTTCGTAGTTTGTTACAATGAAGTCGCGGACATTGATTTCTTTGTCCCAAAGATGAGGTTTAAAACCGTTCCATTCCTGTCTCATTTCTTCAGTCCTTTGTATATATTATTAATAAATTTTTCTATATGATAATTATTATTATCTTATTACAATTTGTAATGCGGATAGATATTATACATCCCCTTATCAGCAAAAGGCAAGCATATTGGTGATAAAATTACAAAAATAAGTTTGATAATTGATTGTCAAATAATATTAATATTAATAATGGAAGTATATGGAAATTAAATTGCTTTTTGGACGCAAAAAAAAGATACTATAAACTCATTAAAGTTTATAGTATCCAAGATATTCTTATTAAGCTTAATATAAGCCTGCCTTAAATATTTTCGGTTTCGGCCTTGGCTTTTTTGGGCGGCAATAACAAAAGCATAGACACTCTTTTTTTGTATTCGGCGTATTGGGGACGCGTCCTTTCGAGCTTCTTTTCGATCATAGGTATGCTTATAAAGATAAACAATAAGGTGATTAACACCGCCCCGGCTATCCAATAAATCGGCGCGGCGGTATTGCTAAACGAAAACACGTAAGCTCCCCACCAAAGCAAGATTTCGCCCAAATAATTAGGGTGTCTTGAATACGCCCAAAGCCCTTTGTCCATAACTTGACCGGCGTTTGCGGGATCGTTTCTAAAGTCTCGCATTTGTTTGTCTGCGATAAGCTGTATGCAAGTCGCCGCGACCATAATAATCATGCCCAAAGAAGTAAAGATATTAAAAGACGGCTCTCCAAAAATCACGAAATAAAACGGAACTACGCCTAGATACACCAAAACGGTGGGCATTAGGTTTATGCCGAATAGGTTGATTATAAAAAATAATTTAGGATTTTTTTCTTTGAGCATTACATAACGCCAGTCTTGTGTTTGGGCAAGACCCATAAAGCCTTTTGCCCAATTGTATGTAAGTCTTATCCCCCAAAATCCTATGCAGGCAAGCATCAAAACGTCTACGATATTGAGAGCTTGGTTTCTAAGAATAAGCCAAGCGACTAAAATTACTATCGGTTGAACGCTCCAGTAAGGGTCATACATGCTGGAGTTTTTAAAAGCAAGCCCGAACAGCCAAACTACGAGCGTGGCTATCACGTCGGCTATAAAAGTAAGCAGTATTATATTATTTATGTGCTGTCTTAAAAATACAAAACTTAATATTCCGGCGGCCGCCGCCAAAATATATACTCCGATTACAATCAAAAAGCTTGTCCATCTTTTCATAAACCGCTCCTGCCTAAAAAATAAATCCTTTTTTATTATATCTACATTTCTTAGTCTTTTCAACGAAACATTTACAATTATTTATAATTAATATATAATAATCTTAATTAATAAAAATATATATAAATAAATTATTTTCTATCGACTAAAATGGCAAAAATACTGATTGTAGAAGACGACCCTCAAATTTCAAGGCTGGTCATGCTTGACCTTATACACGAAGGCTACGAAGCCGAATGCGCAGTTGACGGCAGAGAAGGCTTGGAAAAAGCCCAGCTAGGCAATTACGATTTGATAATCTTGGACATAATGCTGCCGTCGCTTAACGGCCTGGAAGTGTTAAGAAGGCTCAGAATGACCAAAAACACTCCCGTAATAATTTTGACCGCGCGCGACCAGACCATAGATAAAGTCATGGGGCTGGATATGGGCGCGGACGATTATATGACCAAGCCTTTTGCGATAGAAGAATTATTAGCGAGAATAAGAACGATTTTAAAACGCCAAGCTAATTACGAGCAAAATTTTGACTCTCAGGACGAAAAAAGGGTAGGCAAGCTTGTAATAAACACCAACAAGCATTCGGTTACATACGACGGCAAGCCCGTGGACTTGACTAGAAAAGAATACGACCTTTTGCTGTATTTAGTAGAAAACAAAAACAAAGTCTTAACCCGCGATCAAATTTTGGACGACGTGTGGGGATATAACTTCTACGGCGAAACCAACGTCGTAGACGTGTATATAAGATATTTAAGAAGCAAAATAGATTACAAATTCGGCACGCAGTTTATACACACCTTAAGGGGAACAGGTTATATTCTAAAAGACGAACAATAAAGGATTGGATATTTGAGCGCGGTTAATATCAATAACAAAAAGCAAAAAAAAGCTGCTGAAATTTTATTATTTGTTCCCAAAAAGATTGCTCTTTTTTTCAAAAAAATTTTCGCTTGGTTTAATTACAACATAACCGCCAAGATGACTTTTATAAACGCGGCGGTTTTTGCGGCTTTTGGCGTCGCGCTTATCTTGACGATTTCTTATCTTACCGAGCAGTCCGTTTTAAGCCCGCACAAATCCGACCTGATGCGTTTTTATATAAGCGTCGCCAACGTGTTAAAGACCGATTTTGACAAAGACCAATTAGACTCAAAAATAATCGAGCTTGAGACCGCTCGAATTCAAGCCGCCGTTTTGGACGCCGACGACAATATTTTGTGGAGTTCTTTTTCCGATCCGAAGACTATTATAGATACCCAAGTTTTAGACGCGCCCCTGTTGCGAGACCAAACCATATATTTCGTAGGACAATTCCAAAGCAGAAACAACCAAAGCTACAAAATCTATCTATCCCGAAAAATCGCGGACGATTATAAGCTATTAGTAAAAATAAAGACCGCGGCCTATATTATCGTTCCGCTGTCTTTGATATTGCAGTTATTTATAGGCGTGCTTTCGGGCGGCATACTGCTTTCGCCTATAAGAAAGATCACCAATCTTACCCGAAAAATTACGCGGGAAAATCTGTCCACCACGCGTTTGGACGAGCGCGCAGCAAGCGGCGAGCTTAAAGAGCTTATACAAGTCCTAAACGCGATGCTGGACAACCTTCAAGAGTCATTCGAAGCTCAAGAGCGGTTTGTGTCCGACGCGTCCCACGAGCTAAAGACGCCTATAGCGGTTTTGCAAGGTTACAGCGATATTTTAAAGCGTTGGGGAAAGCAAGACCCCGCGGTGCTAGAAGAAAGCGTGGAAGCCATATATAAAGAAACCCAGCATATGAAAAACTTAATCGAGATGCTTCTTTTCTTGGCGCGGACTAATAACAAAACCTTAAATTTAAGAATAGAAAACTTTTTCCTAAACGATTTGCTGGAAGAAATAATCAAAGACACCCAGCACACCTGCGGCAATAGAAAACTTTCCACAGGCAAGATGATGGCGTTTACCGTGGACGCCGATAGAGAGCTTATAAAGCAGCTTATACGCATAATAGTGGACAACGCCATAAAATACACCGCGGACGACGGAGAGATTAAATTCAGCTGTTACAAAGAAGACGATTACGCGTTTATAGTCGTTCAGGACAACGGAATAGGAATATCCAAAGAAGACTTAAGCCACGTCTTTGAAAGGTTTTATCGCGCGGACAAAGCGCGCGCAAGATCCGCGGGCACGGGACTTGGGCTCAGCATAGCCAAAAAGATCGCGGACGCGCACAACGCCGAGATTTTAATAAGCAGCGAGCCCGGTCAAGGCACTATAGTCAACCTAAAGATGCCTTTAACCGCCGATCAAATAATAAATTAAACCAATAAAAATAATAGATTATATAAATATAGAATATTATATATACGAGTTTATTTTAAAATAATTATGTTATAATGTTTTTTGGAGATAGTCTTTATGGCTTACTGTCCTAACTGCGGCAGAGAAGGCGATAAGTTTTGTTCGTTTTGCGGATCCAAACTATTTGAAGAGTCTAATAAAGAAGTTCCCGCAAAATATCCAAAGCCTAAAATAGCGTTTATTGTCTTAAGCTTATTATTTTTTGCCGCGGGAGTGATACTTTACGGAATTTACTGCTCTAGACCGGAAGGCAAAGTTTACTTAAGATACGCAGGCGTTTCAGCGCTTATTTACGCGGCGACGTTGATAGGGCTCTCGTTTGTTCCTGTTTAAATTTTTGTTCCTGTTTGACTTAAAATTTAACTAAGGAATTATATTATGAAATGTCCTTTTTGTAATTGCGATGTTCCCCAAAACAGCAATTTTTGCACAAATTGCGGCAAACCGTTAAGGCAGCAAAATTATAACGCTTATTCCTTTAACGCCTTTAATGCTTATAACCCAAATGAGCCAAAATTTATAAACGACAAGGCGGGGGGGCTTGCTATTTTTGTCAGCTTAATTTGGCCGTTTATAGGTTTTATGCTTTACGTTGTTTGGAAAAATTACAAACCCAAAAGCGCGAAAACTTGTCTTATAACGGGTATTATAGGCCTAATCGTATTTGAATTGTTAGCCCGCTTCGCAGTGCTAGTCCTAATATTAGTGTTCGGATCGATAGTTTTCTCTCAGCCGCCCAATTTGATAATCGCAATTCAGAATGTAATATTTCAAAATTTATTATTAATATAAAAAATATAGGAGATTATTGTTATGAGATGCCCTTTTTGCAATAACGAAGTCCCTGACGGCAGCGCGTTTTGCACGTATTGCGGCAAACAGCTAAAACAGACTGTTACTTATAGCCAAAACACCTATTCTCCATATTCGCAAAAAACTGTCTCAGACGACGCGGGATGTTTCGCCATTCTAATAAGCTTGTTTATGCCTGCGGCGGGTTTTGCTTTGTATCTAGTATGGCGTGACTATCGTCCGAACAGCGCGAAAACTTGTCTTATACCGGCTATTATAGGTTTTATCATACAAATAATAAGCAACATTATTGCCGTATTTACTCAACTAAACGGTTTTTGGGATTTTTTTAATATAATATTAAGCCAGCATATTTTAAGGTTTTTGCTTTTGTAGCCTAAAATCTTACATAATACAAACATAAAAACGGCTTCTAAAATGTTGAAGCTGTTTTTTATTTATGTATTAAAGCGTATATTTTTATCGTTAAATAATAATTACTATATATACAAGGAGTGTGGAACGATGAAAGCAACCGGTATTGTAAGAAGAATAGACGAGTTAGGCAGAGTTGTGATACCAATGGAAATACGCCGCACGATGAAAATTAGGGAAGGCGATCCTTTGGAGATATTTACGGACTCAAACGGCGAGCTTATACTTAGAAAATATTCGCCCATGGAAAGCGTGGAAGGCTACGCTGTATTTTTAGCCGATTCCATAGCCGAAACCATAGAAACAGGCGTTGTTATATGCGATAAAGACGTAATAGTGGCTGTTTCTAACTTGCCCAAAAAAGAGTATCAAGGGCAAAACATAACCGCCGAGCTTGAGCAGGCGATTGAAAACAGAAAATCGGTTTTAAACATATCCGAAGACAAAATAGTAAAGATAAAACAAGACGATACCAAATACCGTTCCCAAGTTATCGCCCCGATATTAGCCGCGGGCGATACTTACGGCGCCGTCATTTTGGTCTCAAAAGACAGGATTCTTACGGACACCGAGCTGAAGGTGGCGACCTCGGCGGCAAACTATTTAGGAAAACAATTGACCTAAAAAAATTAAAAATACGGTTTTATTAAAAACCGTATTTTTTTTATTCGCTAGGAGAATTAATCGTAATATTGCCGTTTACGGATACGCTTACGCCGCAGCCTAACGCGACTTCAAAAAAAGACGCGGGCAAATACAGCTCGTCGGATATAAGTTTCGGCGGGGTATTGATGGGAAGATAATCTATGCCTTTGGAATAGTAGAAAAACAAAACGTCGTCGTTTTCGTCAAAAGAGTATCTGATTAAGATGGCGTCCGAATCAAAGTAGCTTGTTTTGTAGATTTTGGTGTAATTGTCTTTGTGGTTGTATTCTACACTGTAGCCTAACGCTACTAAGATAGAGCCTGCGGGCAACATCAATTCGTCTTCTTGGTAGTAAGAACAGTATACGTTGGTTTCGATATATTGCCCGTTAACGTAAACGCTAAAATTATGCTTTATATCTGGGCGGGCAACCGAAAACTTGGCAGACTGTTTTTGCGTTGGTTTTACGGTTGTATCCAAAACTATTTGCTCCTTGAAAAAGAAATTTCCAGATTATTATACCACTATTAATAGTTTTTAGTAAAGCAAATGATCCGGGCAACGCCTTAGAACGATTTTGAAAATTTTACTCTTAATGATATTATTATGCTATGAAATTAAAAGGTAAAACGCTTAAGAAAAGTTTGGGACAAAATTTTTTAACAGACGTTAACTTACTAAAAGCCATCGCTCAAGACGCCGAGATCGACCAAACCGACAGCGTCTTAGAGATAGGCGCGGGCGCGGGCGCGCTTACCAAAATTTTAGCTCAAAACGCTTTAAAAGTCGTCTCATACGAAATCGACAAATCGTTAGAGCCTATAATAACCAATAATTTAGGCGAATATAATAACGTTCAAGTAATCTTCGAAGATTTTTTGGACGCAAAAGAAGAAGATATAAAAAGTTTGGTCGGCGATAATTACAAAGTGGTCGCTAACCTCCCATATTATATAACTACGCCTATAATTTTTAAGCTTTTGGATTTTAAAAATCCCCCAAAAAGCGTTACTATAATGGTTCAATGGGAAGTGGGAGAAAGAATAACGGCAAAGCCGGGCTCAAAAGACTATAGCGCGCTGACCGTAGGGATAGACAGCAAGTATCAAGCCAAAATAACCCGCAAGGTAAAAAAAGAGATGTTTATTCCGCGTCCCAAAGTCGACTCATGCGTAGTCCATATGACTTACCGCCCCTATAAAATAGAAGATTACGGCTTGTTCCGCCGGATAGTAAAAAGCGCGTTTAATATGCGCAGAAAACAGCTTATAAATAACTTATCAAGCGAGTTTGATATCTCTAAAGAATCCCTAAAAGATATTTTCCAAAACATCGGCATTGACCCTAACGCCCGCGGCGAAACCATAAGCACTATACAATATATAGACTTAACCGCCGCCTTAAAAAAGCTTTTAAACGGCCAAAAAGATAAAACGTGACTATTTAAAACCTAAAGCCCCAAAATTTTGGGGCGTTTTTAGTTTAGCGGCGTTCACATCGAGCGTATTTTTTTGCATATAAATTATACATATAAATTATAGCGATGTATTCTTATTACGACCTTTTGGTAGACATAGAGTATCTTACTAGAATGGGGGCGGAGCTGTTATATATAGGCAATACGGTGCTCGGCCGCCCTATACCCGCGCTTCATATAGGAGACTATTCGCCGAATCAGGTGCTGATACAAGGAAGCGTCCACGCTAGAGAGCATATTACTTCCCAACTAATCGTAGAGCAGATATATTATACGCTTAGGGTTTTCGGCTCTGATTTGGGGGGCGGCGGCATTTATTTTATACCCATGGTCAATATCGACGGGGTTATGCTCTGCCAGTTCGGGCTTGCCGAAGCTCCGCAGTCTATGCATCAATTTTTATTGGAAGTCAACGGCGGAAGCCAAGACTTTTCGTTATGGAAAGCCAACATAAACGCCGTGGACATAAACACCAATTTTCCTGCGCGCTGGGGAACGGGCGCCCAAAACGTGTTTTCTCCCGCGCCTTCGGACTACGTAGGGCCTTATCCTGCGTCCGAGCCTGAGACGCGCGCGCTTATGGACATAACTGCCAGAGTTTATCCCCAGCTGACCATAAGCTATCACGCGCGCGGAAGGGAAATTTATTGGGAATTTTACCAGCCCGAACAAAACCGCGCCCGAGACCGCGCTATAGGCGAGGTTTTCAGCGAGCTTACTACTTATACTTTGGTCGACGGCACTTTAGACAGCGCCGGGGGATATAAAGATTGGTGCATTCAGGACTTTTTTATCCCCGCTTACACTTTTGAAATAGTTGACGCGTCCTATCCTTATCCAATAGACTATATAGCGTTGGAAGAAGAATTTGAGCTCAATAAACTTGTTCCTATAACGGCGCTAAACCAAGCAAAAGCGGCGTTCGGCTAAGTTTATTAAGCCAAGATAATAATATGATATATTGTCTATTGCGGTAAGGTTAGGACACAAATGACCGACGAAGCGTATATGCGTTTGGCTTTAGAAGAAGCCAAAAAAGCCCTAAAGAGCAAGGACGTGCCCGTAGGCGCGGTTATAGTAAAAGACGGCAAAGTAATCGCCAAAGCCCATAACGAACGCGAAAAGCATGACGACGCGACCGCGCACGCCGAGATCGTGGCGATAAGACGGGCCAACAAAAAACTTAAGACTTGGTATCTTGACGGCTGCACGCTTTATGTAACAATGGAGCCTTGCGTTATGTGCGCAGGCGCCATAATAAACGCAAGGATAGACAAAGTAGTGTTCGGCGCGTCCGACTTTAGATTTGGCTGCTGCGGAACGCTGTATAATCTGCCCCAAGACACAAGGTTTAACCATAGAGCCGAAGTGGTCGGCGGAGTTTTGAGCGACGAGTGCGCTAAACTATTGACTGATTTTTTTAAGAAACTAAGAGAAACCGCCGTAAAAAAGCAAAACGCTCCAAAAAACTAACGAAAAAACGCATAAATTGCAGGGGTTTGAGACGCTATCGTCTCAGTTTGTTTATTGTTTGACTTTATATATTAAAGGTAATAAAATAAAGGTATGATTCAAGACTTTTGCGGTATAATCCTTAAGGTTGATAATCCAAGCTTCAAACGCAGCCCTTCTTACGACATTAAGATATGGGGAAAGTCTATGCTGGAGTGGGTATCTTCCGTATTTAAGGAAGAGCCCTTTATTTATGTCGATACCGCAGGCGACGATAAATCGGATATTAAAATTATCCAAAACGCCCTAAATAATAATAATTATGAACGCGAATATATAGTTGTCTTGTATTCGGATACCCCTTTGATTACGCGCAAAACGATATTGGAAGCCGTCGAATATTGCCAATCTAACAAACTAGACTATGTCAAGATGACGCGCGGATACGTTATAAAAAAAGGCTGCTCAAAACCTTTTGCGCATATAGCTAAGTCTAAGACGCATTATTTTTCCGCGGAAGACGATTTTTTGACCGCGTATAATTTTAAGACGCTTGCGTTAATAAACGAGGTGCAAAAACAACGCATAATCGAGCGTCATATGCACAACGGGGTTTATTTTTTGGATCCCTCTTCTGTGTTTATAGACGATTCCGTAGAGATAGCAAGCGGGGTCACGGTTTATCCCAACAATCATTTGATGGGCAATACAGTTATTAACAAAAACGCAGTGTTATACGACGGAAACTTTATAGTAGACAGCGTAATTGGCGAAAACACCCAAGTCCGCTCGTCTAATATTAACAGCAGCGTTATTGGAAATAATAGCACTGTAGGCCCGTTTGCCTATCTGCGTCCCGAAAGCTATGTGGGCGAAAACTGCAGAGTCGGCGATTTCGTGGAGCTCAAAAAAGCCAAGATAGGCAACAGAACCAAAGTATCGCACCTTTCTTATTTAGGCGACTGCGAACTTGGTCAAAACTGCAACGTAGGCTGCGGCGTGGTATTTTGCAACTACGACGGCAAAAACAAGCACTTTACCAAGGTCGGCGACAATGTGTTTATCGGCAGCAATACTAACATTGTCTCTCCCGTCGTGATAGAAGATAATGCTTTTATTGCGGCCGGTTCTACCATAACAGATAATATACCGCCGTATAGTTTGGCTATCGCTAGGGCGCGACAAGTCACCAAGCCAGACTACATGAAGAAAAAACTGGAGGAGTAACTTTTAAATGATTTCGCACAACACTAATATTAAGCTTTTCGCTGGAAACGCTTGTCCTAAGCTAGCTAAATCAATTGCGTCTCATCTTAATATCGAGCAAGGCCAGATGGAAGTGGGCAGATTCTCCGACGGGGAAATCAACGTCCATATCATGGAAAGCGTAAGGGGTTGCGATGTCTTTGTGGTGCAATCGACTTGCTCGCCCGTAAACGATAACCTGATGGAATTGCTTATTATTATAGACGCTCTAAGAAGAGCAAGCGCAGGCAGAATAACGGCCGTAATCCCCTATTTCGGATACGCGCGTCAGGACAGAAAAACAAGAGCAAGAGACCCTATTACAGCAAAGCTCGTAGCCGACCTTATCACTTCGGCCGGCGCGGACAGAGTGCTCACTATGGACTTGCACGCTCCGCAGCTACAGGGATTTTTTGACATACCCGTAGACCATCTTTTTGGAACGCCTGTTTTGTGCAAAGAAATAATGAACACCGATATATATAAAGAAGAAGACTTTGTGGTAGTCTCTCCCGATATGGGCAGCGTGTCCCGAGCAAGATCTATGGCGCAAAGGATGCACTCGCCCCTTGCTATAGTGGACAAGCGCAGGCCCAAGCCCAACTCGGTAGAAATAATGAACATCATCGGCGACGTAAAAGGCAAAACCTGCCTATTGGTAGACGACATGATCGACACCGCGGGAACTATTTGCCAAGCCGCTCAAGCGCTTATAGACGCGGGAGCTACCGAAGTTCACGCTTGCTGCACTCACGCTGTTTTGAGCGGACAAGCCGTAGAAAGACTTGAAAAATCGGTCATTAAGACTGTCACCGTGCTTGACACGATCGAACATAAAAATCCCGTATCCAGCTCAAAGTTTAAGACCGTAAGCGTAGCTCCTATATTTGCCGAAGCTATAGAAAGCATTTATATGGATCTGCCTTTGAGCAGGCTTTATGAATAATGAAGATTATCGTAGGTTTGGGCAATCCGGGTTCTAAATACTTAAGAACTTTTCACAACGCCGGCTTTATGACGCTGGAGGCTTGCGCCCAAAAGCTAGGCATCAAAATCAAAAAACTACGGTGCAAAAGCTTAATAGCCGAATCCAACCTAAACGGCAACAAATTCGTGCTCGCCTGTCCGCAAACCTTTATGAACTTAAGCGGGGAGGCGGTATCTTTGTTGCTTCAAACATATAAATCCGGGCTGGACGAGCTTTTGGTCGTGTACGACGACGCCGACCTAAATTTAGGCGCGATAAGGCTGAGGGCGCAGGGCAGCGCCGGCACGCATAACGGGATGAGAAATATCGTCCAGATGCTTGGCAGCGAAAACTTTAAGCGTTTGCGGATAGGAATAGGCAAACCGCCCGAAAACGTGCCGTTAGAGCATTACGTTTTGCAGGATATCCCGCAATCTATGCGCGAGCCTATGTTTGACGCGATTATGCGCGCAAGCGACGGCATAATAGATTGGATCAACGGCGTTCCCTTTGAGACCGTAATGCAAAATTACAACAAAAGAAATTAATTTTCCCTAAACTTTATAAAATAATTATATATGCCCATAAAACATAACCTTCCCATACCGCGCGAAGTAGAAGACATAGCGCAGCAAGTGTCGCAAGGCGCGTCCGTCTCGCTTTTTGGTCTGTCCGCGGGCGAAAAAGCGTATTTTGCCGCCTGCATGCAGGATTTTGTCTTGTATGTCGCGGCGGATTATTACCTTGCTTCGCAGGCGTATAACCAATTGTCGTCGCTTTGCCGCGCGGCGCTTTTGCCCGCCGTTCCCGATATCTTGACGTATAAACAAGGCGCGACCCAAGAAATCTTTTTTAAACACGCGGACGCTCTTAATAAGCTTGTCCAAGGCGAGCTTGACGTTTTGGTAGTAAGCGCGCAAAGCTTGTGCGAGCTGTTTGCCAAAAAATCCGATATCTTAGAGCATATTATAAATATATCCCAAAACCAAACGATTCCCATAGACGACATAATCCAAAAACTTCAATCGGGCGGTTATAAAAGAACGGCGCTGGCAAGCGTCCCGGGGACGTTTTCGCTAAGGGGCGATATTTTGGATATTTTTCCTTTCGACCGCGAGCCCGTGAGAATCGAGTTTTTCGGGGACACGGTCGACAGCATAATGACCTATTCCCCCAGCTCACAGACACGAAAAAGCAAACTCCAAAGCGTTACCATATATCCGGCTACCGAGTTTTTTATAAAACCCGAACGTTTTGAAGACTTAAAACTTAAGATCCAAAAACGACGCAACGACAATTTAGAGCCAAACGCAAAAGCGCGCCAAGACCGCATTATAGACGAGCTTTTGTTTAAATTAGAAGCTCAAGCCGTAGACAATTCTTTTGTTTATATTTCGTATTTATTAGACCGAGTCCCGTTAGCAGAACTGCTTCCCAAAAACGCGGTTATAATTTACGACGAGATAAAGCTTATCAATGACGCGTTAAACAATTTATATAACGAGCATTATTCTAGAGTAAAATCTTTGCTTGAGACCGGCGAAGTTTTTGCCGACTCTTATAAGCAGTTTATAGACCGGCACAAAGTTTTCGAACTGTATAAAAACTTTAATAAATGCTCTTTTTGCAAAATTCTTTCCAACAACAACATATTCGAGCCTGATTTGGTATTCAATTTTAGAGTCGCTCCCATTACGCGTTACGTAAACAACATACCCGAGCTTGCCCAAGACCTGAAAAATTGGAAGATAAGCGGCTACAGCGTTTTGCTGTCCGCAAAAGACCAAGCATCCGCTAAATCCTTAAAAAATTCGCTGGCCGAGCAAGGATTGTTTATAGATATAGTCGATCCTATCCCCAAAGATTTTCTAGACAATCCCCGAATAATTATAGCCCCGGTAAAGACAGGGACGGGCTGCGTTTGGCACAAAGACAAGTTCGTGTTAATAGGAAGCGACGACTTATTCCCCAAAAAAGCCGCTCTCAAGCCTGCCCGCGCTAAAGACGTCTTTTTTGAAGTCAAAGAAGGCGATTACGTGGTGCATTTTATACACGGCATAGGCATCTGCAGGGGAATAACAAGGCTTACAAGCAACCTTGGCTCTAAAGACTATATCGTCATAGAATACCGCAACGGCGATAAGCTGTATGTTCCTACCGAACAGTCCGATTTGCTGTCCAAATACAGCGGGTCTAACCCTAAGCTTTCTAAACTGGGCGGAGCGGAATTTGCCAAGGTCAAGCAAAGGGTCAAAGACGAAATCAAAAAGATGGCTTTTGACCTTCAAAAGCTATACGCCGAACGCAGCAGCCAAAAAGGCTATGTTTACGAAATAGACGAAGAGCTGCAAAAAGCTTTTGAAGATTCTTTTGAGTTTACGGAAACTCAAGATCAAAGAACGGCCACCGACGAAATCCTAAACGATATGAGAAAGGGCGTTGTGATGGACAGACTGATATGCGGCGACGTCGGATACGGCAAGACCGAAGTCGCGCTAAGGGCGGCATTTGCCACCGCTATGTGCGGCCGCCAAGTAGCCTTTTTGGCGCCCACCACTATATTGTCCGAACAGCATTACAACACCGCCTGCGAACGAATGAAAAATTGGGGGCTTAACCTTGCGGTGTTAAACCGCTTTAAGACCGCCAAAGAGACCAAAGAAATCTTAAAAAAACTGAAAGACGGCGAGATAGATATTATATTCGGCACGCATAGGCTTTTGTCTAAAGACGTGGAGTTTAAAGATTTAGGCTTATTGATTTTGGACGAAGAGCAAAGGTTCGGGGTGGAAGACAAAGAAAAAATCAAATTAATCAAAAAGAACGTAAACGTCTTAAGTATGTCGGCTACTCCTATCCCTAGAACCTTGCACATGTCTTTGACTGGAATAAGGGATATAAGCCTTTTGAGCGTTCCGCCCGCGGACAGACTGCCTATCCAAACATATATAACCGAATTTTCGGACGGGCTTGTAAAAGACGCCATTACAAGAGAGTTAAGCCGCGGCGGGCAAGTATATATAGTATATAACCGCTCTGAATTTATAGACGCTTTTGCCGCAAAGATACAAAGCCTTGTTCCCGAAGCCAAAATAGAAGTCGTTTTCGGGACAATGCCCGAAGAACAGCTTTCGCGGGCGATAAAAAGATTTTACGACGGCGAAAGCAACGTTTTAGTTTGCACCACCATAATAGAAAACGGCATAGATTTGCCCATGGCTAACACTTTGATAGTGTGCAACGCCGACAGGTTTGGGCTAAGCCAGCTTTATCAATTGCGCGGACGTGTAGGAAGAAGCAACAGACTAGGCTACGCTTATTTTACTTTCGAGCCCGACAAAGAATTAACCGCCCAGGCTTATAAGAGATTGGAAGCGCTTATGGAATTTACCGAGCTTGGCAGCGGCTTTAAGATCGCGCTAAAAGACCTAGAAATTCGGGGCGCCGGCACGGTCTTGGGCAAAAAACAGCACGGGCATATGGAAGAAGTGGGTTACGAATTATATACCAAGCTGTTAATGCAAGCGCGTCAAGAGCTGGAAAACAAGCAAGCCGAAGAAATCTCCGAATGCCGCGTGGAAGCCGACTTTGACGCGTATATCCCGGACGACTTTATAAGCGATACCAACGTAAGAATGAGACTATATAACAAGATATCCGTAATCCAAACGCCCAAAGACAGACTGGACGTAATCCAAGAGATAAAAGACGTTTTCGGTTCTCTGCCTAAAGAAGTCGAAAACCTTATTAACATAGGACTTTACAAAAGCTTGGGCGTAAAAGCCAAAGCGAGCGTTGTGCATCTAGAGAAAAACAACGGCTGGATTTTGTTTGACCAAGTAACGCCCGAACTTATAGACACTGTAAACAAGTTCGGCGAATTCGCGTCTTTGGATTTGACCAAAAAGCCTAAGGTCAATATCAAAACCCAAGTTTACAAAAACGTTTACGCGTTCTTGGAGGCGTTGGGAGACAAATACAAATAAAAAGTATTGCTAAACGCTTCAAAATTAAGTATAATATTAAATACTGCAAAATTATAGCCACTAAAGGTCGGGAATGATATGTTTAAAAAAATACTAACGATATTATTGTGTTTTGCGCTGAGCTTCAGCGCGTTGGTCGGATGCAGACTGTTTAAGCTGGACGAAAACAGAGATTTCGCCGAGCCGGTAGCCGTTATTCAGTCTAGATCTTTGCCTATAAAGGTACGTCAAGAAAACGGCTCTTATAAAGACAGCGTATTTACAAGCAAAGAGAGAACAGTTAGCAAGTATCAATTATACAACGCTTTCCAACAGTTTGGTCCGATTTACCAAAGACAATTTGGCATGACTGTGGAAGAAGCTTACGATAAGCTGCTTGACCAATTAGTCGAACGCGAGCTTTTATTGACCGAGATAGAAAGACTGATAGCTTCCAACGAAATCAGGTTTAGACAATCCGAGCTGAATAAAGTTTGGAAAGAAGTATACGATAAAATAGATGAAGCTGTATACGAATACGAAACCGAAATCGCTAAGGAATACGGCGAAGAGCCTTATACCCGCAACGAAGGCGAAGACATAAAACCTCAATGGCCTGTATTCCAATATCCCCAAGTTAAAGACGAAAAAGAAGACAAAGACGATTATCCTATAGAAAATAATATAATAATGGACGAAGAAGTTTGGCGTCCCGAAGGCAGCAGGGGCCCGATATTTGATTACGATATCATAGAAAACGGCACTGACGCCCAAAAACAAGCGTATTTTAAAACTGACGAATACCGCGCGGCCGCTTTAAAGACCGAAGCGCTTAAGAGATTCTTGCAAAACATCAAGGAAAATCTAGACGTAAAAACTTTGTCGGCCGAAGACGCGGCTAAGTTCCAAGAAGATCTTAAAGTAATCGATCAATACAAGGACGCAAAACCTTACGAATACGCGAAACTATACGGCAAGCTTCAAGAGTTCTGGTTTATAAAATATCTCTATTATAACAGCGCTTACGATTCTATGCTGTTTGCCAAGCTTGAAGAATACGTAGAAAGCGGAGTCAGCGTAACTGAGGAAGAAGTGGCAAGCTATTACAACAAAAAGCTTGCCGAGCAAAAAGCTTCTTTTAACGCGGATATAAACAACTATATCTCCGCTTTAAAAGACGGCGACGAAGTAATACTTTATCATCCCAAAGACGTAAAATGGTTCTACGTAAAACACATACTAATACCATTCTCCGACCAACAAAAAGCTGAAATCGAACAATTTAAGAAAACCGGCCAAACTAAAGAAGCCGTAGAAGAATATAGAAAACGTGTAAGCAATAATATTACTTCATATAAGCACGTAAACGGCTACAATTTCGGCAGCCCTAAAACTTTGGCTCAAATTGAAAGCGAGATTTACGCTGAATTATCCACTGCCGGAAATAACGAAATTTCTTTAAAGAGAAAGTTTGACCAGTTGATTTACGCATATAATACAGACCCCGGCATATTCGACAGCTTATACGGCTACGGATTGCAATACACAGAATCTTCCGGAACATCCGGATATATGATAGAGTTTGAAGAAGCTTGCTTTAAGCTTTATAAGCAAGGCAAAATCGGCGCGGTCGAGAAAGCTATCACCGATGACGGCGTGCATTATATAATGCTGTACTCTATCGTTAAGCCCGGAACAAAAGAGCTGGGCGACTATACAACCGAGTTTAGAGACGGCTTCTATGACGCCAAATACGAAGACGTGTTAAGAAACGAGCTTTTGGAAAACAAAAAGAAAGAAGCTTATAACAACTATCAAAGCAGAACTCTCAAACAACTAAAGAGAGAGTGGAAGCCTTATATCAGCATGTATGAAAATCGCTATAGCAGACTAATTAAGCTTGCGAAAGGTCAATGATTTTGACTTTTAAAATATTTATATTCGCAAAAATATGCCCTTTCGCTTAAAGAACGGGCATATTTTTGTATGAAGGCAAAAAAAGGAGAAAAACTATGAGTTTATTGAGCAAAAAGGCGCAAAAAATAAAAGAATACGTCGCAGGCGAGCAAATAAACGAAGGGTTTATAAAACTAAACTCCAACGAAAACCCCTACCCGCCTTCAAAAGCGGTTTTAAAAGCCATAAAAAATGTCCAAAGGCTGAACTTTTACCCTTCGCCCCGCGCGGACGAATTAAGAAAAACTTTAGGCAAATTTTATGACATAGACCCCGACAACGTTTTCGTAGGCAACGGCAGCGACGAAATCTTGGGATTTACGTATTTGGCCTTTTTTGACTCTTTCGACAAAGACATAGTTTTTCCAGACGTTACATACAGCTTTTATCCCGTATGGGCGGAGCTTTACGACGTAAACTACCGCGTAATACCCGTAAGAGAAGACTTTGCCGTTAACGCGGACGACTATCTAAACCTAGAAAACTGTCAAGGCATAATCTTGGCAAACCCTAACGCGCCTACGTCGCTTGAGCTTGGCTTTGACGAAATTCAAAAAATCGTGAAAGCAAACCAAGACAAAGTTATTATTATAGACGAAGCGTATGTCGATTTTGGAACGTATTCGTGTCTTGAACTTGCCAAAAAATTTGAAAACATATTGGTTATCCGCACCTTTTCAAAATCGTGGTCGCTTGCGGGAATAAGATGCGGTTATGCCTTCGGGAGCAAAGAATTAATAAAAGGCATAGAAAAGATAAGGGACTGCTTTAACAGCTATTCCGTAGACCGCGTCGCTCAAGCCGGGGCGATAGCGGCGATTCAAGATTATAAATATACTCAAAAGACAATAGAAAAAATAAAAAACACGCGCGACAGGGTTATAAAAGTTTTAAGAGAAAAAGGCTATACCGTGTTAGACTCTAAAACTAATTTTATATTCTTGACAAAGCCCGGTTTTTGCGCGAAAACGGCTTTGGAAAAACTTAAAGAGCAAAAAATCTTGGTAAGACATTTCAACCTGCCCCGCATAAATAATTATCTAAGGGTAAGCGTGGGCACTGACGAGCAAATGGACAAATTTATACAAGCATTAGAAAAAAATGGTCAATAAAAATTTATATTTGAACTCAAAAGTGTTTGTTCAATTTTTGCTCTGATGTTATAATCAATTTTAAGGAGAAGTATAATTATGGACGACCCTAGCGGGAGAAATAATAATACTATTGTTACTTAGATAGAGACAATTAACCGCTTATATATTTATTAAAAATGCGCGGTTAATTGTCCGTGCATTTTTTATTAATAATAGGCGGTGAAACTATGGTAAGATACTTCTACACGCCCGCGGGCGAAAAAAACGCGCACGAGATCGATTCGGCAAGGCCTAACTGCTGGATTCATATGGAAAACCCGAGCGATCTCGAGATTGAAAACGTATCCAAAATAACAGGCGTATCCCCGCAAATGTTCAAAGCCGCTTTGGACGAAGAAGAGCGGGCTCACATCGAAATCGAAGACCAAAACAGGCTGATTTTGGTCGACATACCTTATATGTATGAAGCAGAAGACGGGGAGTCTTACGTTTATAACACTTTGCCTTTAGGCATTATAATGACCCCTGATCATTTTATAACGGTCTGCCTAAAGAGCACGTCCATAATAAACGAGTTTATTCACGGCATTGTAAAAGGCTTTGACATCAACAAGCCTACCAGATTCTTATACCAAATCCTTTATCATAACTCCGTTAAGTTTTTGCATTACTTAAGACAAATCGACAAATTAAGCTCCCGTATCCAAGTCAAACTCCATAAGTCAATGAAAAATAAAGAGCTTATCCAACTTTTAGAGCTGGAAAAGTCTTTGGTATATTTCTCCACTTCCATAAAATCCAACCACGCGGTATTAGAAAAGGTTTTGGCAAGCTCTATAGTAAAACATTACGACGAAGACCAAGACATCTTGGACGACGCCGTGGTCGAAAGCCGTCAGGCTATGGAAATGGCGGATATATACCGCGAAGTTTTGGGCAACACAATGGACGCTTACGCTTCGGTCATCGGCAACAATCAAAACAAGGTAATGAAGCTCTTGACCGCCTTGACAATAATCTTGACAATACCAAGCCTTATCGCTTCGTTTTTTGGAATGAACCTTATATTGCCGCTTGAGACCAGCAAGTTCGGCTTTTGGGTCGTGCTCGCAATATCAGCCATATTATCAGGAATCGCGGCATGGATTATGTATAGAAAAAAGATGTTTTAAATATAGAAAAAATCCTCTCAAAATTCTTGAGAGGATTTTTTTTGAGTTTTGGGCGATTATATGTCGGCAGTGATTTGTCTATAAATCAACACTCTTTCTCCAGCGGGCAAAGGCTCTTTTAGATGAGGGTTGTTCTTTAAGATAATCTCAGGGGTGGTATGCAGAGCTTTAGCCACGTCCCAAAGTTTTTCGCCCGCTTTAGTGATATACACGGCGATCGCGCTTTCTTTGACGGCTTTAATCTCGCCGATTTGGATATCTTTAATATAATAAGTTATCTTTTTCTTATATACGTTTACGCAGAACTTAACGTCGGCCTTTATTTCTAATTCGCCTTTGCGTCTAGGATATGCTGTTATTCTTTGCACGCACGCTGAGCCGTCAAACTCAAGCTCGCCTTGCGGCAAATCGCATTTTACAGTCAACGAATAAGGCACTTCTACCGCAACAGAGTTGCGCGTTTCAAACTCGTTGTTCCAATAGATTATGCCCGCGCGCAATACGCCTTCGATTGTCAATTTGTCGCCTTCGTTGTAGATATTAGCGACTTGGGCTTTGGAAGAAGTAATGCATAATACTTTGTCAACAGCGGGCAGGTCGTCGCCAAGCTCGGCCGAGCCGTCTATGGTTTGGTCTATAATTTTTACGCCTTCGAATTGTTTTAGATCCAAGCTTTCGCCTATGATCTTGATTTCCTTAGAAAGGCTGAAGGCGTCCACTACGGGCGCGGCTTTTGCCTTGGCTATGGAGCTGCAGTCCGCGCGCAGCTTAAAGTCGCATTTTATCGTCTTAGTGTTGTCAGCCAAATTATCCTGTAAAGTTACGGTAAAGCCGTTGATTTTTATAGAGTAAATGACTTTGTCGTCTATTCTTGCGCCGGGCGAGTTAAGCTCTTGGACGTAATCGGCGGTAAAGTTTTCGTTTTTGATAAGCCCGTTTTCAGCGGTATAAATCACGTTAAGGTCGATAGCGCCCGAGATAACTACGCAGTCAAGCCCCGCGCTTACTTCTTTGGTTATGTGGTTTGCTTCGCACAGCAATATGTTGACTATATTGTCTTTGGGAACGAATTCTTCGTTTACATAAAAAGTATCCGAGCATTTGGAGCTTACTATGTCGTATTCTATCTCTTCGCTTTGGGTATAAATATCGTCCGCGCCTTCTTTTAACACGTTAAGCCGTTCTTTTACCAAAACCTTGCAGCATACTTCTATAGCCGCGGATACTCTGAGTTCGGTTTGGGTTACGGAAACCGTTTCGGTATCCAAAATGCGCGCTTCTAGCAACAGTTCGCTCGAGGGCATTATGCTATCATCAGACACTTTGTCTGAAAAGTCGGCGTTATAATCCATACTATTGGTCGCCCCATCCGTGTCCACAAACAATACTTTGAAATTCGCTCTGCCGTTATAACGCACTTCGCCCGCAAGCGCTTCGTAAGCCAAAATTTCGGTGTCGCAAGAAATAGTCAAAATTTTAGCTATCTTAACATCTGTTAAGGGCTGGAGTCTTGCTTCGATCGCTATTTGACTAGGATTAACCGTTTTAAAATACTCCGGTATGATT
>DATCKP010000023.1:0-4727 GCA_036562165.1 Clostridia bacterium | reverse complement strand
AGATATTGCTTCGCGCTACTCTTGAGTGTTTTATATCGCCTATTATCGCGATTTTTTTGTCCTTGAGAGTCCCCCATTCTTCGCGCATCGTCATCATATCCAAAAGCGCTTGAGTGGGATGTTCGTTTAGCCCGTCGCCCGCGTTTATTACGGACGCGTTGACGTTTTGAGCCAAGAGTTTTGCCGCGCCCGACGCGCTGTGCCTTATTACCAAGATATCCGCTTTCATGCTGTCTAAAGTCTTTCCGGTATCGATTAAGCTTTCGCCTTTTTTGACCGAAGACGTGCCGACCGAAAGGTTGACGACGTTTGCGCTTAAGATTTTCGCGGCTTGGTCGAAGCTGGAGCAAGTGCGTGTGCTGGGTTCGTAAAACATCAAAAAAACAGATTTCCCGTTTAGAAGAGAAATCTTTTTTTGCCCGCTTAACAGTATTTCTTTCATCTTAACGGCGCCGTCCAAAATTTTGGTTATGAACTCAGCGGACGCGCCTTTTAAACCTAACAAATCTTTCTTATACATACTTTCCGATCGCTTTTTCGGCTTTTGCCGTAATATTAGATTTTTCTACAGTTCGGGGAGTTATTCTCAACGAGCTTACTTTGCGTTGTCTGATAAGTTTTCTAGTTAAATTTTTTCGTCTAACATAATTCATTTTTTAAAAAACTCCTGTCGCTTTTATCCCCTGACGCATTAAAAAAGGTGCAAAAGTTTTAACTTTTGCACCTTATTCGCTTTTCCAAAAAGGCAACGACGTTAGAAAAGTTAGCAATAAAAAAGCTCGAAAATAATCCTTTAACGTCCATTGCCCGTTCTCCTTTTTTGCTATCGATTAATATATCATTTTTTGCTGCTTTTGTAAATTGATTGCCCTGAGTTTTTGCAAAATAGCCTCAAAATAATCGGGCAGCTGCGAACAAAAGCTCATTCTGACATTTTTAGTAGGATGGTCAAATTCAAGCATATAAGCGTGCAATAACTGGCCTTTTAAGTCTTTGAAATCTTGGTTTTTGTGTCCATAAACCATATCGCCCACGACGGGATGTCCTAAATATTTTGCGTGCACTCTTATTTGGTGCGTTCTGCCCGTGCCTAGTTTGAATTCCGCGTAGGTGTATTTTTCAAATCTTTCTAGGACTTTATAATAAGTTATAGCGTATCTGCCTTTAGCCGCGTCGTTTACAGCGGCGAATTTTTTGCGGTCTTTAGGGTCTCTGACGATATTTTTTTCTATTACGCCCGAATCTTCTTTTACAATTCCTTGAAGCAGCGCCCTATAAATTCTTACCGCTGTTTTTTGGGCGATTTGTTGGGCTAGATTTAAATGAGCATAATCGTTTTTTGCCACGACTAACAGCCCGGACGTGTCTTTGTCTAATCTGTGTACTATGCCCGGTCTTACGGGGTCGGAGCTTAAGGAACTAAAATGATACATTAAGGCGTTAGCCAGCGTGCCGCTATAAACCCCCGCTCCCGGATGCACGACTATTCCTTGCGGTTTGTTGATTACCGCCAAATCTTCGTCTTCGTATACTATATCTATAGGTATGTTTTCGGGGATTAATTGGGTTTCAGGTTCGTCCGGTATGGTAATTTCTATGACATCGCCTGCACGCAGACTCTTGCCGGACTTTACTTTTTGCCCGCCTACTAAGATATTGCCTGAATCTATTAATTTTTTTATTTGGGAACGAGTTATGTCTAAGACTTCGGTTAAAAAAACGTCTAATCTGTCGTTATCTTTTTCGGCGATAATAATTTGCTTTTCCATTTTGAAAAAATCAGCCTTGAGCTTCTTGCGAAGGTTCTTCTTGCGTTTTTTCTTTTTTGTGATGGCCTATGATTACGCCGATTACTAATAATATAGTTCCTATCGTAATAGCGGTATCAGCGATATTAAAAATCGCAAAGCTTTTTCCTAATAAGGGCAGATCGTAGCCAAAAAATATAATCTCAATAAAATCTCTTACTGCCCCGATTGATACGCGGTCGATTAAATTGCCCGTCGCACCCCCTATAAGCAGCGCGACAGCTATTTTCATTAAAACGGTGAGTTTATCGCAATCATAGATAAGATACGATAACAAAACGATTATGGCGATAATAGTAATTATAATAAAAAATACTCTTTGGCCTTCTAAAATCGAAAAAGCCGCGCCTTCGTTAAGAACGTATGTAAACGCCAAAAAATCGGGGATTATAGTTATACTTTGCCCTAGTTTTAAATTGTTTTCTATAATCGTTTTGGTCAAAAGGTCGGCAAAAATAACACCCAAAATTATAACCGCGGGCAGCCATATGTATTTAACATAATCTTTGAATTCGCGGGTTCTTATTCTTTCCTCGAATCTTTCAAAAAAATTTTTTGAAGCCATTTTTGAAGCCATTAGTTTAACTTTACCAAAAAAATACAAGTATGTAAAGTAATTATTAAAATATTAATGCTTTTCTACCTTATACGAAATGCTTATCCGTCCTGATTTCCACGAAAAGCGGCGAAAGTTTTCTTAGTTCCGCTACGCATTCTTTTAGAGTTTGGACGGTATAATCGATTTCTTCTTTGGTATTATGTCTTCCTATAGAAAATCTTACAGAGCTGTTGGCTAACTCTTTGGGAACGCCCATAGCCATCAAAACATACGAAGGCTTAAAACTGCCCGCCGTACAAGCCGAGCCTACGCTTGCCGCAATGCCTTTCATATCAAGCATATTTATGACGCTTTGGCTGGTAACATAATCAAAACTAAAGTTGACGTTGCCGTCCAGTCTGTTTGTTCTATGACCGTTAAGTTTTACGTCAGGGACGAGCTCTTCAACCTTTTGAATAAAATAATCTCTTAAGCTTCTTATATATTCCGAATTCTTTTCTCTTTCTTTAACAGCTTTTTCGATCGCGGCTCCCAAACCGACTATGGCGGGGACGTTGGAAGTACCGCCCCTTTTTCCGCGCTCTTGGTTGCCCCCGGCGATCAATCTGTCAATTTTCACGCCGTTTTTTATATAAAGAGCCCCGACGCCTTTAGGCCCGTAGAATTTGTGCGCGCTTAAGCTCAGCATATCCACGCCCAAATCTTGCACGTTTACGTCCAAAGTTCCTATCGCCTGAACGGCGTCGGTATGGAATAAAATTTCCTTATTATAACTTTTGACCGCTTGGCAGATTTCTTTTATGGGCTGAATAGAGCCTACTTCGTTATTGGCGAGCATTATCGAAACCAAAACGGTGTTTTCGTCTAAAGCTTCGACTACGCTCTGGGGAGAAATAACGCCTAAACTGTCGGGCAAAATTTGCTGAACTTCCACGCCATGCTCTGCCAAATCTTCGGCGCAGTTTAAGACGGAAGAATGCTCTATCGCGCTTATTATAATTTTCTTTTTTGGTTTTTTTGACGCCCAGACCGCTCCCTTTAACGCCCAGTTATTAGCTTCCGCAGCGCAGCAAGTAAAATAAATCTCGTTGTCAGAAGCCCCTATAGCTTTTGCGGTCTGCTCGCGCGCGCGTATAACCGCGAATTCGGCTTGCTTGCCGAAAGAATGCTGGCTTTCGGGATTTCCAAATACTTCGCAAAAATAAGGCTTCATCGCCTCGAATACTTCTGGGTCAAGCGGAGTCGTCGCCGCGTTGTCTAAATATATCTTTTTCATATTTATATATTATCCCAAAAAAATCAGCATTTATAATCGTCGATCAAATCCTGCAAGCTGTGGCTGTCTAAAACTTTGTTGATTTCGGCGTATAGTTTTTTTAGGATATTGCGGTTTGGGCAATATTGATCGTCGCATTCGTCAGAAATGCAAGCGGTAATTTCCAGATTATCTTCCAAGGCCCTAAAAATTTCGCCTACCGAAATCTCGGAAGGCTTTTTGGAAAGGCTGTAGCCGCCGTAAAGACCCCTTGCGGACTTTACGATGCCATTTTTTACAAGCATGTTCATAAGCTTTTCAAGATATTTTGGCGTAACCCTTGTCCGATTAGACAGCTCGGACAAGGTAAGAAAATTGTCCTTGCTCAACGCCAATATAAAACACGCTTTAAGGCCGTATCTTGCCTTGGTGGATAATTTCATTTTTTATACCTAAAAATACGCTTTTGGATTTTAATTCCCAATATCGTTTTTATACAGCGGGAACTTGTCGCACAGCGCGATTACTTCTTGAGCTACTTCGGGAATAGCGCTTTCGCCTTCGATTATAACGCGCGCCAAGAATCCGCCTATTTGTTTCATTTCTTGTTCTTTCATTCCGCGCGTAGTTACGGCGGGAGTTCCCACTCTTATGCCGCTGGTAATCATAGGGCTTAATTTGTCGTTCGGCACCGCGTTTTTGTTTACCGTAATATGCGCTCTGTCAAGCCATTTTTCTACTTCTTTGCCAGTGCGGTTTTTGTCGGATAAATCTATTAACATAAGATGGTTGTCCGTTCCGCCCGACACAAGCTTAAGACCTAAATCTGTCAAAGTCTGAGCGAGAGCTTTTGCGTTTTTGACTATCTGTTTTTGATATTCTTTAAATTCGGGGGTAAGGGCTTCTTTTAATGCAACGGCTTTTGCCGCGATTATATGCATCAAAGGACCGCCTTGCGAGCCGGGGAACACGGCTTTGTTGACTTTTTTAATAATCTCTTCGTCGTTGGTCAAAATTAAACCGCCTCTAGGCCCCCTTAAAGTTTTATGGGTTGTCGTGGTTACGATATGAGCGTAAGGCACGGGGCTCATATGCTCGCCTGCGG
>DATCKP010000094.1:0-4567 GCA_036562165.1 Clostridia bacterium | reverse complement strand
ATAGTCAATGTTACAGTATTCATTTAATAAACTCCTATTCTATGATAATAGCGTTTACAGGGCAAGATTGTTTGCACACATTGCATTTTACGCACTTGCTAGGATCAATGGTATGCGGTTTTTTAACTTCGCCGCTGATAGCTTGAACAGGGCAGTTACGTTTGCACTTGGTGCAGCCAATGCATTTGTCGGGAAGAATTACGTATTTGATAAGCTCTTTGCACGCTTTCGCGGGACATTTCTTGTCTTTTACGTGAGCGACATACTCGTCTCTAAAGTTGAGCAAAGTAGAAATAACAGGGTTAGGCGCGGATTGTCCCAAAGCGCATAGAGCGGAGTCTTGAATGTAATAAGCCAATTCTTCCAACTCGTCTATATCTTCCATCGTGCCTTTGCCGGTTTTGATCTTTTCTAACAATTCCAACATCTTTCGGGTTCCTTCGCGGCAAGGCGTGCATTTTCCGCAGGATTCTTCGACGGTAAACTGCAAGTAGAAGTGCGCGACGTCTACCATACAGTTGTCTTCGTCCATAACGATCATACCGCCGCTTCCCATCATAGAGTGGAGATTGGTAAGGTTGTCATAGTCAATTGGCGTGTCAAGGTGTTCGGCAGTCAAGCATCCGCCGGAAGGGCCGCCGGTTTGAACCGCCTTAAACTTCTTGCCGTTAGGTATTCCGCCGCCGACGTCAAATATAACCTGTCTTAAGGTCGTGCCCATAGGGATTTCAAGCAAGCCGGTGTTGTTGATCTTGCCGCCCAAAGCGAACACCTTAGTTCCCTTGGACTTTTGAGTTCCCATGGAAGCAAACCATTTAGCGCCTTTTAAAATGATAGGCGGTATATTAGCGTAAGTTTCTACGTTGTTAATAATCGAAGGTCTTCCCCAAAGACCTTTATCAGCAGGGAACGGCGGCTTGTTTCTGGGCATTCCCCTTTCGCCTTCGATCGACGCTATTAACGCGGTTTCTTCGCCGCATACAAACGCGCCCGCGCCCAGTCTAAGCTCTAGGTCAAAGCAAAAGTCCGTTCCAAAAATGTTTTTGCCCAAAAATCCCGCTTCGTAAGCTTGCTGGATCGCGGTGTTAAGTCTTTGAACCGCCAAAGGATATTCGGCTCTTATATAAATGTATCCTTGGGAAGCGCCTATGGCGTAACCGCCTATAGCCATCGCTTCTATAACGCTGTGCGGGTCGCCTTCCAATACGGCTCTGTCCATAAACGCGCCGGGGTCGCCTTCGTCCGCGTTGCAAATAATGTATTTTTGACCGCCTTTATTTTTAGCGCATAGACTCCATTTTAGACCGGTAGGGAATCCGCCGCCGCCGCGTCCTCTTAATCCGGACTCGGTAACGACATGGATTACTTCTTCGGGCGTCATTTCTGTTAAAACTTTGCCCAAAGCTTTGTAGCCGTCATATGCGATATATTCGTTAATATCTTCGGGATTGATTACGCCGCAGTTTCTCAAAGCGATACGAACTTGCAAAGCGGAAGTGTCTTTTTTGTAATTATCAATCGTAAGTTCTTTTACGGGCTCTCCGCCGATCAAGTGTTGATTAACTATCTTTTCAGCGTCCGAAGCCGTGACTTTGCAATATGTAGTTTTGCGGCCTTGATGATCGTAAACTTCTACCAAAGGCTCCAACGCGCATTCGCCGACGCATCCAACCGGAGCCAAATCAATATTTGTTAAGTTGTTAGCGGCGATAAGCTCTTTTAATTTTAGATAAACCGGCTCGGCGCCAGCGGAAAGACCGCAAGTAGCCATGCCTACTACAACTCTAAAACCGTTTTCATGGAGTTGAGGGTTAATTCTGGCTTCTGTTTTAAGTTTGGTAGCGTTTAAATAATCTAAAGTAACCATCTATTTTCTCCTCAAATCTTGTTAAGCTTCTGATTTCAAAATTTCTTCTATAGCTTGCTTAGCTATATCTTTATTGGCGTTGCCGTATACTTTGTCGTCGATTTTAAATACGGGAGCCAAACCGCAAGCGCCTATGCAGCGCGCGCTTTCCAAAGTAAACAAACCGTCTTTAGTAGTTTGACCAGGCTCGATATTCAAAATTTCGGCGATCGTGTCCAAAATCTGCTTCGCGCCTTTTACGTAGCAAGCCGTGCCCATGCAAACGTTAATTATATGTTTGCCTTTAGGCTCGGTAGAAAAGTTTGCGTAAAAAGTTACTACGCCGTTGATTTTTGCGATTGATTCGCCTAATTCTTCGGAAATGATTTTTTGGACTTCGATAGGGATGCATCCAAATATGTTTTGAGCGTCATGCAAGGCGGGCATCAAAGGTCCCGGTTTTTTCTTGTGTTCCTTAATACGCTCTTTTAACAATTGAACTTTTGATTCATCCAAGACAAATTTCATTTTTACAAGCCCCTTAAATAAAATAATATTATAATAAATAATCAAACTAGTGCAATTGCCTGATATATTTTGACAATAAATTAACTATGCGTATTATAGCAAATGAAACAAAATATGTCCATTAAAATTGCGTTGACTTCAGTAAAAAGACGATTTAGTTTTGGCGATATTTTTATGCGCGTAATATTTTTATTTTTATTCGCGATAATTTTTTAAAAAAAATAAACTAAAAAACGCCGATTATTACAATCGGCGTTTTAATTTTTTTCATAATAATATTTTTTAAACAAAATATTTCACAGCGGAATTAAGCAGCTCTTGAGAAAAATCTTTTAATTCTGAAGGAGTGGAAGACGAAGCCAATACGTAAATTTTTAATTTGGGCTCCGTTCCCGACGGCCTGATAAGCACTTTAGCTCCTTTCAAAGCGATGCTTAACACGTTGGATTTAGGCAGATTGTCTATGCCTTGCAAATAATCTTTAAACTCTTTTACTTCGTATTTGCCTAAAGCGGCGGGCGGGTTGTTTCGTATGGCGTCTATTTTTTGGGTCATTTCTTGCGCGCCCTGCATGCCTTTGAATTCTATGCTTTTTTGCAAGCTGGTATGGTATCCGTATTTTTGGTAGATTTCTTCCAGTCTATCGACTAATGTTTTGCCTTGCTTTAAGTAATAATCCGCCATTTCAGCCACTAGCATAGCGGCTACCACGCCGTCTTTGTCTCTGACGTAAGGGCCCGCCAAATAACCGTAGCTTTCTTCAAAGCCGAAGACAAATCTGTCAGCTTCGCCCTTGCTTTCTAATAAACCTATCTGCTCGCCTATAAATTTAAAGCCGGTAAGAACGTCGATAACTTGGGCGTTATAATCTTTAGCTATATCATAAATAATATCGGTCGAAACTATAGTCTTAATAAGTATGGGATCTTTAGGAAGCGTTCCTAAATTCTTTCTTTGGGACAACAAGTAATCGGCAAGCAGCGTTCCTGTTTCGTTTCCGGTTAACAATCTTATCTTGCCCTTGTGCTTTACGCCCACGCCCAGCCTGTCGCAGTCAGGGTCAGTAGCCAAAATCAAATCGGCTTTTTTGGCGTCGGCAAGCTTGATCGCCAAAGCAAGCGCTTCTTGGGCTTCGGGATTTGGATAAGGGCAGGTCTTGAAATTGCCGTCGGGCAGTTCTTGCTCAGGCACAATGTATACGTTTTCAAAACCGCGTCTTCTTAATACGTCTTTTACAGGGATATAGCCTGTTCCGTTGAGCGGAGTGTAAACTAATTTGATATCTTTTTTAGAGCCGTCGCTTACTGAGCATTTGATTACGTTAGCGACAAACTTTTCGTAAACTTCGGAAGATATATACTCGATTGTATTGGCTTTTAGATAGTTTTCAAAAGCGTCTGTTTTAATGGCGAAAATATCTTCAATGGCTTCTATTCTTTTTAGCACTTCTTCGGACGCTTCCAAAGTCAATTGGCATCCATCCGGGCCGTAAACTTTGTAGCCGTTATATTCCTTAGGGTTATGAGAAGCGGTCACCATTACGCCGGCGTCGCATTTTAGCTCTCTTACGGCAAAAGACAACAAAGGCGTGGGATTGAGCGTGGAAAAGATATATACTTTTATACCGAAACTTGCAAAAACTTCGGCGGCCGCGTGAGCGAACTCGTAAGAGAAGTTTCTAGAATCGTAAGAAATCGCGATTTTGGCGTTTTTGTTTTTGGATACGGCGTATTGAGCAAGACCGTAAGAAGCCTTTCTTACGGTGTAAATATTCATTCTGTTTGTGCCGCTGCCGATAATGCCCCTAAGTCCGCCTGTGCCAAATTCCAAAGACTTATAAAATCTGTCTTTTATTTCTTCAATGTTATTTTGAACGCTTAATAAATCTTCTTTCCAAAAACCTTGGACGTTATTTAACCAAATTTCGTTTTGTTTAGATATATAATCCAACTTATGTCTCCTTTTGGTTTTTACCAAGCTGTTTATAAAAAAAACATTTATAAAACAATATGTATTATATATTAAGCGAATTAATTTGTAAATAAAATACATTATATTCTAAATTTAAGTAAAAGCCGACATATTTTTAAAGATTGTTAGATTTTTACCATTTACTTTTCGGAGAATATCTGTTAAAATAATATATAGATTTTTAAGGGCGATTAACTCAGCTGGGAGAGTGTCATCTTGACG
>DATCKP010000086.1:0-2083 GCA_036562165.1 Clostridia bacterium | reverse complement strand
TGTCGAAACCATTAACAAAAACGGCGGTCAAATGGACGGCGCTAAAGGAATTCCAGAAGAAATGTTAAGACAGGCCGCTAAAATGGCTGTTTGCAAAATTAATATTGACAGCGACTTAAGACTTGCATTTACGGCGGCTATCAGAAAACACTTTATGGAAAATCCTTCCCATTTTGACCCGAGACAATATTTAGCTCCCGCAAGAGAAGCGGTAAAACAATTAGTTAAACACAAAATAAAATACGTGCTTGGATGCAATAATAAAGTATAAGGTAATCATTCAAATGATTACCTTTTTTTTAGGCTAAGTTAATATTTTTTTGCCAAACGCGCGCATATAAAATTGCGCTCTATTCATAAAAAAAGGAAGGTAAATTTATGCCAAAAAACAACTCAATCAAAAAGGTTCTCGTTATAGGCTCGGGTCCGATAATCATTGGACAAGCGGCTGAGTTTGACTATGCTGGCACGCAGGCTTGCCGCGCTTTGAAAGAAGAAGGGCTTGAAGTTGTTCTAATTAACTCCAACCCTGCTACCATAATGACCGACAAGCATATTGCCGATAAAGTCTATATTGAGCCTTTGACGCCAGACTTCGTTAAAAAGGTAGTTTTAACAGAACGTCCTGACAGCGTCCTTCCGTCATTAGGCGGTCAAACAGGTCTTAATCTTGCTATGGAATTAGCCGAAGACGGTTTTTGGGCAAGAGAAAATGTAAAGCTTCTTGGCACTAACATATCCGCAATACAAATGGCTGAAGACCGTCAAGAGTTTAAAAATACCATGCTCAAAATAAATGAGCCTTGTATTGCAAGCAAAGTCGTAACAAGAGTAGAAGACGCGTTAGATTTCGCGGACGAAATAGGATATCCCGTAATAGTAAGACCCGCTTATACCTTAGGCGGCACGGGCGGCGGCAAAGCCCATAACAAGCAAGAACTTAAAGAAATAGCTTCCAACGGTCTTAGATTGTCCAGAGTGCATCAGGTTCTTATAGAAAAAGACATAACCGGCTGGAAAGAAATAGAATACGAAGTAATACGCGACAGCAAAGGCAACGTAATTACCGTATGCAATATGGAAAACATCGATCCCGTAGGCGTTCATACGGGCGACAGCATAGTCGTAGCGCCTTGCATGACCCTAAATCAAGAACAGCTTCGAATGCTAAAAGAAGCTTCCAAAAAAATTATTACGGCGCTGGGTATAGAAGGCGGCTGCAACATTCAGTTTGCGCTTAAGCCCAACAGCATGGAATACGCGGTTATCGAAGTTAACCCCAGAGTGTCTCGCTCTTCAGCGTTAGCTTCAAAAGCGACGGGTTATCCGATAGCAAGAGTATCCACAAAGATAGCTATAGGCTATAATCTAGACGAAATAAAAATAAACTCCAGACAATCAAACTCTGCGTTCTTTGAGCCTGAACTAGATTATCTAGTAGTAAAAGTTCCTAAATGGCCGTTTGATAAGTTTATCCACGCCAATAGAACGTTAGGAACGCAGATGAAAGCCACGGGCGAAATTATGGCAATTGGCAATACCTTTGAAAGCGCTATGATGAAAGCCATAAGATCGCTTGAGCTTAACGCTTATTATATACGCCTTCCTAAACTCGCAAAACACACTGACGAAGAAATCGAAAAAATGCTATACGATGTGACAGACGAGAGAATCTTCGTCATAGCGGAAGCACTAAGAAGAAATATCAGCGTAGAGAAAATAGCAGACATAACCAAAATAGATGCTTTCTTTATAGAAAAGATTAATAATCTAATACAATGCGAAAACAAGCTAAAGACCCTGTCGCTGCAAGACTTAACAAGCGATATCTTAAAAGATGCAAAACAACTAGGCTTTACAGATAAAACTATAGGCGAATTTGTAGGGGCTAAGAAAGAAGAAGTTACAAAGCTTAGAAAGAGCTATAACATCCATCCGGTATTCAGATCGGTAGACACTTGCGGTTCAAGTTTGAACGCATACTCGCCTTACTATTACTCGACATATTACGGCGAAAACGAATCCGTCCGCTCAGATAAGAAAAAACTCCTAGTTTTAGGTTCCGGCCCTATAAGAATCGGTC
>DATCKP010000085.1:0-2925 GCA_036562165.1 Clostridia bacterium | reverse complement strand
TAATAGCACTTTTAAAATGCGATTGCAAATTATATAAAAAACTAATTTTAGTCTGATAAAGACAAAAAGCGGGTATTTTAAGCTGATTTTGGGGAAAGAATATGAAAAAATTATTATATAAAACATTATTTCCGTATAATTCGTTAATGTAAGATAAAAAGATTGCTTGCCGCTTTGGGAAAGAAGCGGTTAATTTATCTTGACGACACTAGGCGAAAAACTTATTTATAAAAATTTCAGAATTTAAATATTAACAAACATTAATCATCTATTGAAAAATTAATCGTCGTAAATCTCTGTGTTAGAATAGTCGTCCAAAAAACTGCGTTTTTTGCCGCCTTGTCGGTAGGCGATTACCGCGTCAAGATTTACGTTGTGCATGCTGGTAAATATATTAAAGGCGACGTTGGGATTGACTTTTTCTAAAGACGCTATTAATTCTTTTATCTCAAAGCGTTTGCTGGACTTTTCGTTTTCGGCGTATCTTTGGGTTATTTTGCAAGCACACCTTAAAAATTCCAAACCATTATAATTAGCCCAAGCTTTGATATATTTTTCTCTTATCATATACATAGGGCGTATAAGCTCCATGCCTTTAAAATTAGCGCTTTTTAGTTTGGGCATCATTGTCTTAAATTCGGAGCCGTAAAACATGCTCATCAATACCGTTTCGATAGCGTCGTCCATATGGTGAGCGAGAGCTATCTTATTGCAGCCCAGCAATTGAGCGTTTTTGTAAAGATGCCCGCGTCTCATACGCGCGCAAAGATAGCAGGGCGAGCCGCCCGCTTGATCGACTATTTCAAAAATATTGGTCTCAAAAACTTTGATAGGGACATTCAAAGTTTGGGCGTTTTGATGGATCAAATTCATATTTTCCGGGCTGTAGCCGGGGTTCATAACCAAAAATTCTACGTCAAATTCTAAGGGACTGCGTCTTTTGAGTTCTTGAAAGCACTTTGCCATCAAAAACGAGTCTTTGCCGCCCGAGATGCACACAGCGATTTTATCGCCGGGGCTGATTAGTTGGTATTCGTCTATGGCGCGGACAAAGGGACGCCAGATTTGTTTGCGGTATTTTTTTATTATGCTTCTTTCGATCAGGGTTGTTTTGTCTAATTCTTTCATGGCCGTTTTTTTAAAAGAGTTTTATTTTGACATTATCGAAAAAAATATAAAGGCTGTCAACCGTTATACATTATTAATTAAAAATTTTTTATGGCATTAAGTGTCAAATAATCGTAAAATCCTTGGCTCTTTACAAAACTATTTGCATATGATAATATAATAATGCTTGTTATGGGGATGTACTGGATTCGACGGGAGAAAGCGGCGGCAAACAAGCATGCAGAAGCGCCGAGCTTCTTAAAAATCGGCAAAAAAATAAACGCTAACAAATCTTACGCTTTAGCCGCTTAAGTTCGGCTAGCGCCGGCAGTCTGAGCCCGCAGCGGGCTGTTTAGGCGTCATAGTTTGCGGGGTTTCCTTGGCTGTTTTGGCTCTTTCGGTCAAGGGGACTAGAAAAAGGGCTTGTTCGCCAAACTCTGCCGCTAGAGTAACGGCGAAGACCTTAAAATAGCGGCTAAGCATGTAGAAGGTTGCCGGTCGTTTCTTTCGGACCGGGGTTCGACTCCCCGCATCTCCACCAATACAATATATAGCACATAAATTTGGAAATACACAATATATAGTGGTTTTGATATTTTTTGTCACAAAAATGTCACAATTTAATATTGTTTAATGCTTGTTCTAAAGGCACAATTTACTTTTCAGGAAGTGGATATAGGTTTTTTGCAAAACTTGGATAGTATTTCCTAGCCTTTGTGCGATTGTTGCTATATCTACATGGCTTGCAAATAGATAACTAGCATGAGAATGCCTTAATCCTTTTGGGGTTATTCTGGGAATTTTTTCTGAATGATTCTGATTGGCAAAGTTTATAAGCTTATCTAGATTGCGTCCAATTGTTTTTTCGTAAATGGGTTTATCACCGCCAAAAATATATTGTCCCTTATTTTTTTCACGCCATTTAGTTAGTTCGTCAATACATTGCTTTGTAAGAATTATAATTCTTGATTCTGATTTTGGCGTAGTAATTCTCAATTGCCCGCCCTTGTTTTTATATGACGCGGTTTTGTATATTGCAATTTCTGATGTTTCCCATAAAACATCTTTCCATTCTAATACGCCGCCTCATTAGGACGCATCCCGGTATTATACATAATAAGCGTCATTAGCTTGCCCTCTATGGCTTGTGGATTATATCTATATGTTCTAGGCGTTTATAGAATTCTTGAAATGTCGGATAGTCCCAATAGTTGCCACCTAATGGTTTTTCAAATGGGTTTATTGCTTTTTCAGGTTTTTTAAAATTCTTGGCTTTAACAGCAGGGTTATACGGTAAACCATAGTTATCAACTGCGTAATATAAGATTTTTCTTAATGTTGAGTATAACGCGCTCAAATAAGCATAGCTATATTTGTTGCCTCGAAATGTTTTTTCAGAAAGATGTTTTTTCCATAGATTTATATCTTCTGAAGTTATTTCAAAAATGTTTTATTTGCAAAATAAGGCAAAATATGTTTTTCTGCTCTTGTAATGGTAGCGAAAACAGATGATGTTTTGACATTGTTCTCAAGATAAATATTAATATAACGGTCATATAAAGTTTTGAATAATATATTTTCTTTTTCTTGTTTGGAGAACAGTTGTTGGCGATACTCCATTAAAAATTTGGCTTCCGCGAGTTTTGCTTCTTGCTTAGTCTTAAACCCGGTCAGCCTTTTTTGCTTTAAGCCGTCTGGCGTTTTATACCAAAATCTTATAGAGTATTCGCCTTTTGAGGTTTTATTTATGCTACCCATAACTCCTCCTATTAACTTTTTTGTCCCCCTTGAAACGTCTGTAAAATTATGATACACTAG
>DATCKP010000084.1:0-2085 GCA_036562165.1 Clostridia bacterium | reverse complement strand
TAAGCCGAGCCGTAGAAAAAGGCGACGACAAGTTAGCGGATACGATAATTGACTTAATGCTGAACGACAAAGGCATAGGCAAAACCGATGAGAAGGCAAGAGCGGAAATTCTAAAACTCTATGCGGCAGGCGAAAGCGTATTGCCTTCGGGCGTTCCCAAGACGGTTACTATAAACGGCGAAGAACGCAAATTAACCGAAGCGGAAAGACGACAGATAACAAACATTTACTCTCAAGCCGATATAACCAAGCTAGTTAATATGCCCGAATACTCTAAGCTTACTTCTGGGCAAAAAGCTAGGGCAATAAATATAGTCTATGACATTTATAGAGACAAAGCAATCTCAAGCGTTTTAGGGTTGGATATATCCAAGAGAGCATTGTTTGCTTATGCAATTGACGCTTCAATTATAGCTTATGTTCTGGCGGTTGCCGGCGATATGGCGGGCGATAAGAAGTTAAAGATGCAACAGCTTATAAACAAGCTTGATATATCGGCGGCGCAGAAGTATATGCTTATGGGCTTGCTAGGATATAAAAACAAAAACGGCGCAGGGCAGGTCAAGGCTTATATTAATCGTCTAGACCTATCTCGAGAAGAGAAAAAAAGATTATATGAATATAGCGGGTATTAAAGGAGAGCTCTCTTAATCGAGGCTCTCTTTTAATAGAAAAGTCACAAAAAAGTCACATAAATCTGAACGTATACGAACAAAATGCGTATATTGCGTATTAATAGAAGCGATAATAACTAATTTTGCGTATTAATGCACCCAATAATCAATTCCCCGCATCTCCACCAATACAATATATAGCACATAAATTTGGCGAAATACACAATATATAGTGGTTTTGTTGTTTTTTGTCACAAAAAAGTCACAATTTAATATTGTTTAATGCTTGTTCAAGAGGCACAATTTGACTTTGCAGGAAGTGGATATAAGTTTTTTGCAAAACTTCGATAGTATTTCCTAGCCTTTGTGCGATTGTTGCTATATCTACATGGTTTGCGAATAGATAACTAGCATGAGAATGCCTCAAGCCTTTAGGTGTTATTCTCTGTATTTTATTTGCATGATTTCTATTGGCTATATCAATAAGCCTATCAAGATTACGCCCTATGGTTTTTTCGTAAATGGGTTTATCGCCGCCAAAAATATATTGCCCCTTATTTTTTTCACGCCATTTAGCTAATTCGTCAATACATTGTTTTGTGATAATTATAATCCTTGATTTTGATTTTGGTGTCGTAATTCTTAACTGTCCACCTTTGCTTTTATAAGAGGCTGTTTTGTAGATTGCAATTTCTGATTTATCCCATAAAACATCTTTCCATTCTAATACGGCCGCCTCATTAGGACGCATCCCGGTATTATACATAATAAGCGTCATTAATTTGCCCTCATATAGCGGGTGGTTTATATCTATATGTTCTAGTCGTTTATAGAATTCTTGAAATGTCGGATAGTCCCAATAGTTACCACCTAATGGTTTTTCAAATGGGTTTATTACTTTTTCAGGTTTTTTAAAATTTTTAGCTTTAACAGCAGGATTATATGGTAAACCATAGTTATCTACTGCGTAATAAAAGATTTTTCTTAATGTTGAGTATAACGCGCTCAAATAAGCATGGCTATATTTGTTGCCTCTAAATGTTTTTTCTGAAAGATGTTTTTTCCATAGATTTATATCTTCTGATGTTATTTCAAAAATGTTTTTATTTTCAAAATAAGGCAAAATATGTTTTTCTGCTCTTGTAATGGTGGCGAAAACAGATGACGTTTTGACGTTGTTCTCAAGATAAATATTAATATAACGGTC
Organism: Clostridia bacterium; assembly: GCA_036562165.1. GTDB lineage: Bacteria > Bacillota > Clostridia > Christensenellales > DUVY01 > DUVY01. Next base: position 264 of record DATCKP010000084.1, on the reverse strand, counting down.
ATATAAAGTTTTGAATAATATATTTTCTTTTTCTTGTTTGGAGAACTGTTGTTGGCGATGCTCCATTAAAAATTGGGCTTCAGCGAGTTTCGCCTCTTGCTTAGTCTTAAACCCGGTCAGCCGTTTTTGCTTTAAGCCGTCTGGCGTTTTATACCAAAATCTTATAGAGTATTCGCCTTTTGAGGTTTTATTTATGCTACCCATAACTCCTCCTATTAACTTTTTTGTCCCCCTTGAAACGTCTGTAAAATTATGATACACTAG
>DATCKP010000082.1:0-33906 GCA_036562165.1 Clostridia bacterium | reverse complement strand
TCTTGGGAATATCCGCTTAACATATCGGTTTTAATAACCCCGGGACAAACGCAATTTACGTTTATGCCGGAAGGGCCTAGTTCTTTAGCCAACGCTTTGGTAAGGCCTATGACCGCGGCTTTTGCCGAAGAATAATGCGTTTCGCAGGAACCGCCTGTAACTCCCCAGATAGAAGAAATATTAATAATCTTGCCTCTTTTTTTGGATATCAAATGCGGCAGCGCCGCGTTTAAAACAAAATAGATTCCCTTTATATTAACGTCAAAAATATTATCCCAATCTTCTTCGGTTATTTCGGTAAAAAGCTTTGTTTGCGCGACGCCGGCATTGTTTACAATAACGTCCAAACCGCCGAAATCCTTTATTGTTTGATTTACTAACGAAAAGGCTTGATCTTTTTTGGAAATATCCGCTTGATAAGCGGCGGCCGAATAACCATTTTTTGCCATAAACTTCATTAAGTCTTGAGCTTCGGCATGAGACTTATTATAGTTGATGGCTACGTTATACCCTTTTTGGGCAAATAAAATAGCTATAGCCCTGCCGATACCCCTTGAAGCTCCCGTGATTAATACGGTCTTTTTCAATTTGAGTAAACTCCCAAAATTAATGAATTTCATGGTCGGTCAATCTTAATTGCGCAAAATGTCTTGCTAATTGAGCTTTGGCTAGTTTATATTCTTTCAACGCTTGTTCTTTTTTCTTCTTTATGGTCATAGAATCCGGTTTTTTGATTTCAATATCTTCGACTTCGTACGGCCATTTAGCCTTTTGAGCCATGATAATTACTTTTTTAGGGCGCACTTGGATAAAGCCTTCTCCGTTTACAGCTTCCATCCATTTGTTTTTTTGGCATATTTTTAACACGCCGGGCTTTAGCGCGGTTACCATGGGCAAAGCGTTATACAAAACGCCCATTTCGCCTGAAGACGTTCTAAAAATCAAAGACTGAACATAGCCTTGAAAAAACAATCTGTCAGGCGTTACTATTTCTAGATAAAATTCTTTCGCATCCTTTTCCATAATAACCTATTTTCCAAATTTAATTCATTTCCGCCGCTTTTTTCTTTGCTTCGTCCAAATCGCCTACCATATAAAACGCGTTTTCGTTTATTCCGTCTACTTCGCCGTTTAATATTGCCTTAAAGCTTTCTACGGTAGATTTTGTATCCACAAATCTTCCTTCCATTCCGGTAAACATCGAAGCCACAAACAGCGGCTGAGATAAGAATTTTTGGATCTTTCTTGCCCTGTAGACGATATTTTTATCTTCGTCAGATAATTCGTCCATGCCTAGAATAGCTATTATATCTTGCAGTTCTTTATATCTTTGCAAATATTCTGTTACCTTTCTTGCAGTATCGTAATGCTCTTGACCCACGATTAAAGGATCCAAAACTCTGCTGGAAGACTCAAGCGGAGATACCGCAGGGTAAATACCTTGCTCTACTATCCTTCTTGACAAAACAGTCGTAGCGTCCAAATGCGCGAAAATCGCTGCCGGCGCGGGATCGGTAAGATCGTCCGCGGGAACATAAATAGCCTGAATGCTTGTGATAGATCCGTCTTTGGTAGAAGTTATTCTTTCTTGCAATTGACCTAGCTCTTGAGCCAAAGTAGGCTGGTAGCCTACCGCGCTCGGCATTCTTCCTAATAGCGCCGATACTTCGCTGCCCGCTTGAACAAATCTATAAATATTATCTATAAACAACAATACGTCTTGACGCATTATGTCTCTAAAATATTCTGCTAAAGTAAGCCCCGCAAAAGCCACTCTCATACGCGCTCCGGGCGGTTCGTTCATCTGTCCAAACACCAGCGCCGTTTTGTCTAACACGCCCGAATCCGTCATGTCCTGTATCATTTCGTAGCCTTCGCGGCTTCTTTCGCCCACGCCTGTAAAAATCGAATAACCGCCATGCTCGTGAGCTATATTGCGGATTAATTCCAAAATCAATACGGTTTTGCCTACGCCAGCGCCGCCAAACAATCCGATTTTTCCGCCTTTTACATAAGGCGCTAGTAAGTCTATGACTTTAATTCCAGTTTCTAATATTTCGACTTTATTGGATTGCTCATAAAATTTAGGAGCGGGTCTGTATATGCTCCAATGCTCTTTCGCCTTAATTTCGCCCTTTTCGTCGATGGGCTCGCCTAACACATTTATAACGCGTCCTAAAACTTCAGGGCCTACGGGAACTTTTATAGTTTCTCCCGTGGCGATTACTCTCATTCCCCTAGCCAAGCCTTCGGTAGCTTTTAAGGCAATACATCTTACCACGCCTTTTTCTATGTGAGCGAAAACTTCCAAAGGCGCGACTATGTTTTCTTCGTAAATAACTAATTTCTCGTAAATTTGGGGCGAGTAGTTGTTTTCAAATTTTACGTCTACTACAGGCCCTATTATTTGCAAAACATAACCGTTATTTATTTCCTTGTTCATCAAACTACCCTTTTTACTTAAATATCGTAGCGGTAACGATTTCGCTTATTTGATTAGTAATATTTTCTTGCCTTGCTCTGTTATAATCAAGGCTGAGCTTTTCCAAAATTTTAGTCGCGTTTCTGGTCGCGTTATTCATTGCCAGCATTCTGCTCAAATGCTCGCTCGCTACCGATTGAACCAAAGTTCCGTATATAATGCCCGCAAGATATTGCGGAACTAAATCATCAAATACTTCGTCAGCCGACGGCTCGTATAAAAGCTCTTTGAAATAATACTCGTCTTTGTCTTCTTCTACCGCTAAATCTTTGGTAATATCTTCGGCTTCCAAAGGCAAAAGTTTTAAAATTCGCGGCCGCATAGCAGAGGACTTGACCATTTCAGTATAAACAGCATAAACTTGGTCTACAAGATTTTCTTTATATAAAAAAACAATGCTGTCTACGATATCCATAGCGTCGGAATATTCGGGGTCTTGGGTAAGATAGCTGAATTCTATATCGACCATTATATTTCGTTTTTGAAAAAATTCGCGCGCAATTTGGCCTATGGCGATAATATATTTATTTTCAAAATTTTCGATCATTTTCCATGCTTCAACCAAAACGTTATGGTTGTAGCTGCCCGCAAGACCCTTATCGGACGCGATTACTATAAATAAGCAGCGATTGCCTTCTCTTTTTCTCATAAAAACGTTGCTTACGTCTTTTGAGTGAAGGATAATATCGCTCATAACGCTTCTTATGCGGTTAAAAAACGCCGTATTGCTCTCGTATACTTCGAGAGCTTTTCGCATTTTAGATATAGATATAGTTTCCATCGCCTTGGTTATTTGGCGAGTTTGAGATATGCTTTTTATTCGACGCTTTATATCGGTTAGGTTTTTCATAATCAATTCGGCTTAAACATAAACTCTTTATATTCTTCAAAAGCTTTTTCTATTTGCTCCATATTTTCGCGCGAAAGATCGGACGTTTGAGCGATATCTTTAAGTATATCTGCGCGGTAGTTCTTTATATAATTTATAAAGCCTTTATTAAATTCTCTTACTTGTTTTACCGGTATGTCTTTTAGAAATTCCTTATTCACAATGTATAGCAAAACAACCTGCTCTTCGACCGAATAAGGATTATATATGTCTTGTTTTAAGGTTTCTACGATTTTTTCTCCTCGTCTTAAAATATGCTGAGTTGACTCGTCTAACTCCGAGCCGAATTGAGCGAAAACAGCAAGCTCTCTATATTGAGACAGATCAAGTCTTAATTTCCCTGAAACCTTTCTCATAGCGGGTATCTGCGCGCTCGAGCCTACGCGTGAAACAGACAATCCTACGTTTACTGCCGGACGAACGCCCGCGTGAAACAGCTCTTCGTCCAAATAAATTTGACCGTCAGTAATCGATATTACGTTGGTAGGTATGTAAGCCGATATATCCCCCGCCAAAGTCTCCACAATAGGCAAAGCGGTCATAGAGCCGCCACCCAATTCTGAATTTAATTTAGCCGCTCTTTCTAATAGCCTAGAATGCAGATAAAATATGTCTCCCGGATAAGCTTCCCTTCCCGGCGGTCTTTTTAACAGCAAAGACATCGTTCTATAAGCTATGGCATGCTTCGATAAGTCATCGTAAATAATCAATACGTCTTTGCCGTTATACATAAACTCTTCGGCTATGGCGCAGCCGCAGTAAGGGGCGATATATTGCATGGGCGCGCTGTCCGAAGCCGTGGCGCAAACAACGCAAGTATATTGCAAAGCGTCGTTTTCTTTTAAAATCCGCACTAAGTTGCTCACGGTAGAAGCTTTTTGACCTATAGCGACATATACGCAATAGACGTTTTTGCCTTTTTGATTAATTATAGTGTCAATCGCTATCGACGTTTTTCCCGTTTGTCTATCGCCTATAATAAGCTCTCTTTGCCCTTTTCCAATGGGAATCATAGAATCTATAGCCAGAATGCCTGTCTGCAAAGGCTCTTCTACTTTTGCCCTTTGCATTATGGTAGGCGCCGGCGATTCAATAGGGCGATAAAAATCGGTTTTAATTTCAGGCAAACCGTCCAAAGGATGTCCCAAAGGGTTTATAACCCTGCCTAAAACCGCAGGGCCTACAGGAACGGATACTATTTGACCCGTTGTGTAAACCAGAGAGCCCATAGATATCTTGGTCTCGTCGCCCAAAACTACGGCGCCGACTTGGTCTTTTTCCAAATTCAGCGCGATGGCTTCTATACCGTTTTCGAGCTTTAACAGCTCGTTGTTTTTTACGCTGTTTAGACCCGAAATTTTAATAATGCCGTCCCCGTTATATATCACAGAGCCGGTAGAAATTTGGGGCTTTTTGAAGGCGTCTTTGTCTTTAAGCTGGATAAAACGGCTTTTTAGAGTGCCGTCGTAATAAACGCCGTTGTCGACAACTAAAATTCCGCCCAAAATGCTTGGGTCTATTTCGTATGTAAAAGAGACTTCTTCGCCGTTATGCTTCTTTATAAAAACTTCTTCTATGCGTTTCTTAACGCTTTCGTCTATAGTTTGAGCCGTTATTACTTTGACCACAGCCATTCTAGCTCTCCCATTTGTTAAGGGCTTCTTCTATGAGCTTTTTATTATCCTGCTCGTTGATTTCTCTTTGAATAATTTTTTGAGCTAAATCCATTGCTATTACAGGCACTTGCTCTTTGTATTCATTGATAGCGCGCGCCTTTTCTTCTTCGATTTGCTTTCTTGCTTTATCTATGATTTCTTGAGCTTTTCTTTGGGCTTCTTCTATTATTTGCCGGCTTTTTTCTTGAGCGTCTTTGGTCATCTCTTCGGTCATTCTAGCGACTTCTTGACGCGTTTCTTGCAAAGTTTTTTCATGGCTTTTCTTAAGCTCTAAAGCTTCTTTATTGAGCCTTTCGTTTTCCACGAATAAATATTCTATTTGCTCTTTTCTCTTGTCTATAATCTTTTTTACAGGTTTATAGACCAAAAAACGAATAGCCGCTATCAAAATTACAAGGTTGATAGCGTAGAATAACATTGACTGCCAGCTTAAACCCAAATTTTCGAGTAATTGGTTCATATCTATAACCTTCTAATATTAAATTATTTAAAAGAACAGCATCATAATAGCGATAAACGTTCCGTAAATAGCGGTAGATTCAGCAAAACCTAAACCTATGATCAGCACGGTTCTAATTTTATTGGCTGCTTCGGGTTGACGAGCGATAGCCTCAACCGCCTTTCCGGTAGCGATGCCTATGCCGATGCCCGCGCCTATGCCCGTAAACACCGCCAGACCTATGCCGATAGGCTTCAAATCAACCTGCGCCAAAATGTTAGTTAAGCTGAGCGCTAATAATTGTAGTTGAGATAAAACTGCTTGCAACATATCGTTCTCCTTTCTTTAGTCCAAAGCTTCTGATATAAAACATATAGAAAGCATTATAAAAACATAACTTTGCATTATCGCGTGAAAAACGGTAAAAATCAAATTTCCCAAAAGCGGATAAGCTATCGGGAAAGGCAAAGAATATATCAAGTGCATGATAAGATATCCGCTAAAAACGCTGCCGAACATTCTTAACGCCAAAGAAAAAGGCACTACTCCGTCCGTGACTATATTTATGGGGTTAAGATAACGAAGCAGCCTTTTAGCTTTTCTTTTTCTTATGCCGTATATTTGAATAATTATAAAAGTAAATAAGCCCAGCACTAAAGTAACGTTAAAATCAGAAATAGGCGGGCGAAGCCCGAACATTTCTATTAAAGTGCCTAAGGCTATAAAGCAGGCGGCTGTAAAATAAACAGAACCTACAAACGTCGTTTTGGGACCGATCAGCTCTTGCGCCGTGCTGTCTACCATATTCACAAGACCTTCCAATAATAATTGAAAGCTGCCGACTTTATTGCTTTTTTCCCAACGCGGAATAAAGAATATTCTTATTATCGCCGCGGCAATAATCAACGCCAAAACGACTACCGAAAAACTAATCATTGTTTCGGTAATTGTAATGCCGCCTATTTTGAATTCTTTAGCCTGAATATCGGGCATTGAAACGCTTAATGCTGTTACTGACATTTATATCGATTTCCTACACCATAATGCATTCAAATTATATAAATATTATGCGGTTATCGCGTAATTGTCAATTGTTCCAATGATTGATTACGACTAATTTTTTTATCGCCATTGCATACTAATCGATATTTTGATAATATAAAGACAGGATGATACGACAATTTCGCTTTCCTTAAGCCTTCGATGCCCATATCTTCTTGTCTATTGACATATTCAATATCCTTAAAAAATTCTTTTACGCTAAAATTGTTTATGGCGGCGAATATGCCGTCATAATTAATATCGGCTTTTTCAAACAAAACATTCCCCGCTTTTTTGTTAGGCAAAATACTGTTTATCGAAAACGCCCTTATTTTTCCATCAATTTCGATTACGCCGCCTTTTAGATCAAGCGCTTTATAATTTTTTAATGCTAAGTCAAGAGCGGTTTTTTCAGCAGCGGGGCTTGACTTGCTGTTAGAAAGCCATAAATCATATAATTCTATGCATTGCTCATAATCGCTTTCAGTATATTCCCTAAATACGTATTTGTATGAATTTATAAATTTATTCAAATGATTTCTTTTAGCGTGATATTTTTTGCCTTTTAGCTCTTGCAAATCTTTAGACAAATATATGTAGTCCGAAAAATCCCTGTCTTTAATAAGATCATAGCCTTCGATATCTTTAATTTGATCCAAAACGCTTTCTTCCGCTTGGGCGATATAATGACAATTGCAATCTTCAAACTCCAAAATCATTTCCACATATGGTCTTATGTTCTGTTTGCTCTTGTTTATAGGGAAATAATAAACTTTTTTGCCTTCATAAATGTTATAGATTATAAGCACGTCGTCGGCTATTGCGTATCTAGCCTGACCCGAGACGTTCCAACAAAAAATCGTGCTGAAATCGTTAACGGAAGAAATGCTGTCGTTATTAATAAAAAATTCGTCAAAAATCGGTTTGTCTTCTATAGTTATAGGCGAAAATTTTAAATCTTTCAGCGTTTTCATAGGTTATCCAGATCTTTGGTTTTATTTTTCCTATATTTTACAACATTATCTCAATAATTAAAAGACCGTCATCCTTTTAAAAGTGACGGTCTTACAATTCCTAAAATATATGTAACTTAATTACTTAAATCCTTTAACAATTCCGCCAGCGGAGTATTTACAACGCCTTCAGTCCATTGGGTCGGGGTTTCGTCTTCAGCAGGCTTTTCTGCTTTAGGACGCTTGCGTGATTCTTTAGTCTTTTTCTCTTCTTGTTTTTCTTCCGCCTTAGCTTCGGGCTTTGCTTCAGCCTTTTCTTCCACCTTTTCTTCTTTAGGCAAAGCGGCTTTTATGCTTAACGAAATCTTGCGGTTTTCGTTATCAATCTTAATTACCTTAGCGGTCACTTCCTGTCCGACCTTTAGGACATCGGTAATTTTCTTTACATAACCGTGAGCGGCTTCGGAAATATGCACTAATCCCCTGATGTTGTTTTCAATTTCCACAAACGCGCCGTATTCTTCTAGTTTGACTACCTTGCCGGTCACCAAAGAGCCGACAGGATATTTTGCGGCGACTTCTTGGAAAGGATGGGGATGCAGCTGCTTATATCCCAAGCTTACCTTTCTCTTTTCTCTATCTACCGAAAGAACTAAAAATTCGTATTCTTCGTTTAGAGTAAGAACGTCTTCTACCTTGCCAACTTTGTTCCAAGAAATATCGGATATACGGCAAAGACAATCTAACCCGTCCACATCTATAAACGCCCCAAACGGCGTAGATCTTACAAATTTGCCTTTTACTTTGTCGCCTTCGTTTAGTCTATTCAAAACGGCGTCTTCTCTAGCCCTGCGTTCTTCTTCTCTTGCCTTACGCTCTTTAGCCAAAATAACTTTTTGAGATGCTACTATCTTTTTCTTTTCGTCGTCTATTTCAAGCACGGTAAGACGAACTTTTTGGTTATCGTAAGGCGTCAGGTCGGTTACATAACGCTCGGCTACGTGAGATTGAGGAACAAACACGCGATAACCGTTGTATCTTCCTAGCAATCCGCCTTTTACCGCCTTAACGGTGATAGAAAATTCTTCGCCGTTTCTTATAGAGTCGATCAATTTATCTTGCTGTTTCTTTTGCTCTAATCTTTTCTTAGAAGCGGGAATGCAGCCTGTTTCTTCGTCTTTAGGTCCAAGGATTTCTATATCTATCTTATCGCCTGGATTATATTTCTCAGGGTTGTATTCTCCGTTTAGTTCCACTTCGTCGGGGGGAATAAGCCCGTCATTCTTGCCATCAAGTTTAACATGAATGCCTTTTTCATCCGCAAATAAAATCTCTGCGTCTTTAACTTTTGTGCCTTTTACATAATTGACAACAGGGTTATTGGCCAAAAGATCTTCAAAGGAACCCTCTTTAACGTTGTCGTTCATATAATTGTTAACCTCCAAAATCAGCTCGCCAGGGGCGGACGCGCCCGCTAAAATTCCTACAGTTCCAAATAACTTGGGGAAGATATTTTGTAAATCTTCAAGCTTTTCGATTAAAAAAGCGTTTTTGCAATTGAGCTTACAAATATCTAGCAGTTTATTAGTATTTGAACTATCGGAACAACCTATCACAAGCATGCAGTCGCACTTTCGACTGAGTTCGACAGCTTCTTCCTGACGTTCATTGGTAGTATAGCAAATTGTATTAAAAACTACAACTGATTTTTGATTTAAGTTTTTAAAATATTCCGCTATACGCTCAAATTCTTTTATCGAAAATGTAGTTTGTGCAACTACGCATATTTTATCCGACTCTATATGCGGAATGTCCTTATGAGAGCTGATAACGACGGCTGTGTTATCGCACCAACCGTTTATGCCTATAACTTCGCTGTGAGTTTTTATGCCCGCTATTACTATTTGATAGCCTAAAGAATAGTATTTTTCGACTATTTTGTGTATTCTTTTTACAAACGGGCAAGTGGCGTCATAAATCTCTATTCCTTTCTTTTTGAGCTCTTCGTAAACCGCCTTGCCTTCGCCGTGCGACCTGATTATAACCTTGGACGACGTTATTTCGTCTATAGATTTTACGGTTTTTAAACCCAGTTTCTCTAAATCTTCCACGACCCTTTTGTTATGTATAATAGGACCTAAAGAGCAAACGCCTTCGGCCGCGTGTTTACGCGCGGTATCTACCGCTCTTTGAACGCCAAAACAAAATCCTATATTTTTTGCTAATATGACTTTGTTAATCATTCGTATTCTTTATTATCTGAATTTTTAAAGATTTCATTATAAATATCGATTATTTTTATATTTTTATCGTTAATTTTCTTTTTTAACAGCCTTTTTTGCCTGCCTTTTAAAACCGCGTAATATCTTACTAGTTGATGAAGCTTAATCATATAATCATACAAAAGCTCGTCGGCTTTGTCTAAAACGTCGCTGGTCAATTTTTGACCTTTAAATTCGCTCAAATCCAAAGGATCGCCCGTTATAAAAATATTCTTTCTAAATATTTTAGGCCGGCGCCAAAGAATCATTGGGACTATGGGAGCGTCCGTTTTTAAGGCAAACATTACGCTGCCGCTTTTTACTGGTTGTATATCTTCGTTTTTGTAATTTCTTGTGCCTTCGGGATATATCCCTACAGTTTTGTTTTGATTAAGACGGCGAATTACCGCCTTAATAGCCGTTAAATCCGGCTTGCCCCTGTCTACAGGTATTACGCCGAGCCAATTAAAGACGGTCTTTATCACGGGCGATTTTTCAAAAAATTCGACCTTGCTCAAAAAATATACCTGCCTGTTATGATGAGCTCCCAAAAGCAATGGATCGGCAGCTGACATATGGTTGCTTACCAATATGAGCTTGCCTTTAGGCTTTCTCTTTTTGCCTAAAACTTGAACGGGAAACAAAATCCAAACTGGAATCAAAAGCAAGATAACTGCAAGAATATATAACGGAGTCATAAGCGTTCCTTAATATAATTTATCATAGTATGTATAACTTCGGCGGGCGTCATGTTCGACGAATCTATAATTATGGCGTCTGGAGCTTTTTTGAGCGGCGCGATGGCCCTTGTCATATCCATTATATCGCGTTTTTTTATGTCTTCTAAAACGGTATTATAATCTATTGCTTGACCTTTTTCTTTGAGCTCTTCGTATCTGCGTTTTGCCCTGACTTCTTCGTCCGCTGTCAAAAAGAACTTGAATTTCGCGTCGGGCAAAACATAAGTGCCGATGTCTCTGCCGTCCACTACCATATCGTATTTTTTTGCCAAATTTCTTTGGGCTTGGGCAAGTTTTTCCCTTACGCATTTTAGGCTTGACACACAAGCGGCGGCTTTGGAGACTTCGTGAAGTCTAATCAGCGAATCTACGTTTTCGCCGTCCAAAAAAACTTTTTGAACGCCGTTTTCATATTTTACGTCTATTTCGGTGTTATTTAAAATCTCGGCTATAGTTTTTTCGTCCGAAAAATCTACGCCTAGTCTCAAAATTTTTAAACCTACGGCGCGATACATAGCACCTGTGTCAAGATGCAAGATTCCTAGTTCTTTAGCCAAAGCCGAAGCTATCGTGCTTTTTCCCGCTCCGCTCGGCCCGTCAATAGCTATAGCGTAACCCATATCACTTCACCAAATCCGGACGCAAAATTTTCGCCTTTTTTAGATACACATGTTTAGGCTCTAAAATATCCTTATAGCTTGCCACGTTGACCATTAGTCTAATACATTTTGGCAAGGAATTTTTAATATCCGGCTCCAAAGAAGAAAATAAAGCCGCTTCGTTATAACCCATTTCTCGTAAAACCGCCGCAGGATACATCGCGGTTATGTCTTTTGTAGTGCTGATTAGTATGCTTATAATTTTTTTATCCGAAGAGTTAAGGTTGTTTTTTTGGGCGATCTCGTTCATGAGCTCTTTGGTCGCGTTAGAAATCTCTTCCGCTGTATCGTCTTCTATTGTTATCGCGCCCCTGATCGCAGTTATGTCGACTATAGCTTTCATTGACCTTCCCTAAAAATATATTCAATAATATTATAATACTCTTGCGACGCTGACGCCAGCAAGATAACCCGTAGAAATCGCTATTTGAATATTATATCCGCCAGTATACGCGTCCACGTCTATTATCTCTCCCGCAAAATACAGTCCTTTTACCAATTTGCTCTCTAAAGTAGAAGGGTTTATTTCTTTGGTATTAACTCCCCCGCTAGTTATTATCGCTCTTTCAAACCCGTCTAAAGATTTTACATTTAACTCAAATCGTTTAAGAGCGTTAATTAAGTTTTGACGCTGAGCTCTTGTAATCGCGTTGACTCTTTGATTTTCGTCAATACCGCTTCTTTTGATAATTTCGGGAATCAAGCTCTTGGGCAAAAGATCGTCTAACGCGTTTTTGAATAGTTTGTTTTGATATTTAGCAAAGTCTCTCAATATTCTGTCGTCAAGCTTATTATGGTCTAAAGCGGGCTTTAAATCTATATATAACTTTACCTTATTAACAGGCAGTCTATTAATTCTGCTGCTTATACTCAAAACTATAGGCCCGCTTACGCCTGTTTGCGTAAACAGCATTTCGCCAAAAAGCTGGGCTGCGACTTTGTTTTCGTATTCCGCTGTTAAAGTAACGTTTTTTAAAGACAATCCTTGCAGGCTGGAAACGTCTTCTTTTACGCTAATTGACACAAGCCCGGGAACTGTTTCGATTATTGTATGCCCGAACTTTTTAGCGAAAGCATAACCGTCGCCCGTGCTTCCCGTAGCGGGATAGCTCAATCCCCCGCAAGCAATAATAACGCGGTCAAAATCAAGTTTTTGACCGCCGCCGCAAAGTATTTCAAATCTATCGGCAATCTTAGAAATATCTTTTACTTCGCAGCCTAATAAAATATTAACGCCGTAATTTTTTAAAACTTTTTCAAAAGTCTTAATAATATCGCTGGAATGGTCGGACAAAGGAAATACCCGCCCGCCCCTTTCGACTTTCAAAGGGCAGCCGTGTTGCTCAAAAAAATTAATAACGTCTTGCGGAGTAAAGCGATTGATAGCGCTGTATAAAAACTTAGGATTAGAGACTACGTTTTTTAAAAATTCTTGGGGAGATATGTCGTTGGTTAAATTGCAACGACCCTTGCCCGTTATAAATAATTTCTTGCCTAATTTATTGTTTTTTTCAAACAAAAACGTTTCGATGCCCGCTTGAGCGGCTGATATAGCAGCCATCATTCCAGCAGGTCCGCCGCCTATTACTGCGATTCTCACTTTTCTAAAACGCCTTCTTCTTTTAGTTTTTTAAGATAATAATCGTCCGTAAGATCAAAAGAAATCGGCGTAATCGTTATATATCCTTCGCGGTTAAGCTCTACGTCGGTGTCGGGAGCGTTTTTATGATGCTTAATGGGTTTGCCCTTAAGCATAAACATATTAACCGCCGAACCTTTTATATACTCGTCGTCGTATTCTTGATAGCCCATAGAAGCAAGCCTTACGCCTTTTACTTGGGTAGTATAAGGATAATTTATGTTTAAGATAGTTTTTTCGGGCATCTCAAGATTATAAAACGCTTGTATATTCTGCCTGATGTATTCCACCGCAGCCAAAACTATTTTTTCGTCCGGATTGTGTTCCGGAATGCTTACCGCTATTGATTTTACGCCCAAAATTTTGCCTTCAAAAGCCGCCGATACCGTGCCCGAATATAAAATATCCGTGCCCAAATTAGCGCCGTAATTAATGCCCGAAATAAGCAAATCAGGTTTGCCTTTATAAAGCTGAGCCAAGCCGAACTTGACGCAGTCCGCGGGAGTTCCGTCCGTTTTATAGCTTTCTATTCCGGGAATCAGATTAATTTGATGATATTTGATGGGCGTGTGAATGGTAAGAGAATGGCTGCAAGCCGACCTTTCTCTATCGGGCGCGACAATAAACACTTCATGTTCTTGCGCCAAACCTTTTGCCAAATGATAAAGACCTTTAGCTAGTATTCCGTCGTCGTTTGTCAAGAACAATCTCATGGGTTTTATTATAAATATTATGGAAATTTTAGGCAAGCTAAAAAACAATAAAATAAAATTATTTATGTATTTTATCCCAAAGCTCTTGATATATGATTTGATATTTTGGGTCGGAAGAATAGAATTCTACAAAGCCTTTTTGGTTTTGGTCGTTTAACAAATCGCTTTTGGATAACACGTTTTTTAAATTTTTGGCTAAACCCACGTTGCCGTCAAATAACAAGGCGTCAGGAAAGACTTGGGCTATAATATCTTTAACAAAAATATAATGCGTGCAGCCTAAAACGACAGCTTCGATATCGCCATTTTGATAAGGTTTGAGAACGTCAAAAATATATGGTTTGAGCTTGCTAAAATCTTGTATATTTTGCTCAATTTTTTGAGCTAGGTCTTGAAGCGGATAAACGATTACCTTTTCCAAACCGTATTTTTCTACTAAATCCCTGAATTTAGCTTGACGGGACGCGGCTTGAGTAAGCAATACCAAAACTTTGCCGTCGACTGCCAAACACGCCGGCTTGATGGCGGGCTCTATGCCTATGATCCTAATCTCATTGTGTTTCGCTCTAAGCGCGTTTATGGCGGCAGCAGTAGCGGTGTTGCAAGCTATAACCACGCTTTTTACGCCCATAGAAACGAGCTTATCCGCGGCATAAAAAGTCAGCTCCGTAATTTCTTGGTCGGATAAATTGCCGTAGGGGCTGTTTTTCGTGTCGCCGTAATAGATAAAATTCTCGTTTGGCAAAACGTCGACGCAAGCTTTTAAAACCGTTATGCCGCCCGCGCCGCTGTCAAAAACGCCTATCGGTAAATATTTTTTTCGCACCGATAGTTATTATATTTTATAAAAATAAGCTAAATGACAATTAAGCGTAAGTAGAAGCGTCTTTTTGGCAGTTAATATGCATTATCATTATAAGACAGGGGTTTTCTTCGTTCCAAAGCGAAGGAATGCATTCCAAAGGCTTAAAACCCATAGCCGCGTAAAAGTCTCTGGTCATTTTGTAGTATTCGTCGTCAAAGCTTTCGTCCAAAGTCTTGACTTGCAAGAACTCTATGTTACGCTCGCTGCAATATTCCACGCATTTATTTATCAGCATTCGCCCTATGCCCTGTCGATGATATTTTGACAGGACGCCCATCGCGCAAATCTCAGCCGAAAAATTATTATGAACTTTTAAAAAAGCGAAGCCTAAATATTTTCCGTCTCGAACGTAAGCAAAAAACGGCATTTTAGCGCTTAATCTTACATAAACTTGCACAGACTCAGGAACAGCAAACCATTCAGGCAAATCGGATAAAATATCATTAGTGATTTTCTGTTTTAATTTCTCTTCTGTAATTTCTACTACCATCATTCACCGCCCAGCGTTTTTTCTTAAGTAAAATCAAATGCAATCAATACTATAGCATTTCTAACTCTTTTTGCCAAACCTTTACGCTGGCGTCGCTGGGCATTCTAAAATCCGCTCTTGGAGACAAAGAAATCTCGGTTACTTTAGGCCCGTCGGGCATACAAGAGCGTTTAAATTGATTGGCGAAAAATCTTTTATAAAACACGCCAAGCCATTTTTTTATTTCGTCGTCGGTATATTCTTCTAAAAACGCCTGCCGCGCCAATCTATATATTTTTTTAGGTCCGAAGCCATACCGCGCGGCATAATATAAGAAAAAGTCGTGAAGTTCATACGGGCCTATTATGGATTCTGTTTTTTGAGAAATTTCGTTTTGATTAGATGGCAAAAGTTCGGGGCTTATGGGCGTGTTTAAAATGTCGTTTAGAATTTTTGCTCTTTCGGGATTATCAGTAGTTCTTGCGATATAGCCTATGAGATATCTTATCAAAGTTTTTGGTATGGACGCGTTGACCGAATACATAGACATATGGTCGCCGCCGTAAGTAGTAAAGCCCAAAGCCAATTCGGACAAATCGCCTGTTCCTATCATCAACGCCCCTATTTCGTTGGCGATGTCCATAAGGATTTGTGTTCTTTCGCGAGCTTGGGCGTTTTCGTAAGCCGTTCCGAAGTTGTTTAAACCTAAATTTATGTCTTTTATATGTTGGCTAAGCGAGTCGTTTATGGGAATTTCCCAAAAAGTAACGCCTTCTATTTTGGCTAAAGCTTTAGAATTGCTTTTTGTCCTAGAAGTATTGGCCGACGAAGGCATCGAGACAGCTATTATGGACTGTCTGTCATAGCCTAACATCTCAAAAGCTCTCAAAGCTACATACAAAGCCCAAGTCGAATCCAATCCCCCGGACAAGCCTAGGCACACTTTTTTAATGCCAGCAGCTTTAAGCCTAGAGCTTAACGCGCGGGCTTGGATATTTAAGACATAATCGCAATATTCGCCGTCATTTTTTTCTGGTAAAAACGGAGTTTTTGAGATATAACGAATTAACTTATTTATTTTTTTTTTGACAGAAAAAGGTATCTCCCTAATCCCTCTTTTGTCTAAAGGAATAGATTTTGTTTTTAATCTTATTTGTTTTAACAGTTGCAAATCTATTTCGTTTATGGTTAAGCCTGAAGAAAAAAGCTCGGATTCAGCGATTACAACGCCGTTTTCGGCGATAATATTATGACCCGAAAATACCATATCGGTAGTAGACTCGCCCGTTCCGGCGTCGCAATAGATATATCCGCATATTCCCCTTGCGGATTGAGAAGTCACAAGCAGCCTTCTGGTTTCCGCTTTTAAAGCAGCTTCGTTGGAAGCGGAAAGGTTAGCTATCAAAAAAGCCCCCGCTTTTATATAATCTATAGAAGGCGGGTAAATTACCCACAAATCTTCGCATATTTCCACGCCTATTTTAAATTCAGGCGTTTGAGTGTCAGCAAAAATTTGACGATTGCTCAAATATGTTTCTTGTCCTAAAATATTTACTTTTTTGTCTATTTCCCCGCCCGTAAAATATCTAGACTCATAAAATTCGTCGTATTCGGGCAAGTTTTTTTTAGGAACCAAACCTAATATTTTGCCTTTGCTTATGACAGCGGCGCAATTATAAAGCTTTTGGTCTTGCGACAAAGGCAGACCGACGATTATTAACATTTCCAAATTTATGGAAGCGTCTAAAATATTCTTTAACGCGTCCAACGCCGCTTTTAGCAAAGTATCCTGAAAAAATAAATCGCCGCAGGTATAACCCGTAACGCATAGTTCAGGAAAGACGACAACCTGAGCGTCAAAGGCATCCGCCTTGTTAATTAATTCAATAATTTGTTTAGCATTATGGTCGCAATCGGCTGGAATTATCTCGGGCGTAGCCGCCGCGACTCTTATAAAACCGTAATCCATTTTCTTGATATTTTAAATTTTTTTAAAAATCGTATAACGATATTTATTATAAATATTATAATCCAAAACTAATCTTAAAGGCTAGACGTTAAGCGTTGTTGATTAAAGATTTATCAATAGAATATAAAAAACTTCTATACCTATGCAGATTGCCTTTGTAAATAATTTTGTCGTGTAATCTATCTAAAAAGGTCTGCGGTCTTACGGCGGATATCGGAATATTAAAGTCTAAGATATTGTTTTTATACAGAATATAATAAACAAATTCGGAACAAGCAAAACTATCCTTTGCCCTGATGTGCGAAGAAAATAAATGGTTATATATAGCCCAGTAATTGTACGAAAAGTTTTCTTTATTCTTTACAAAATGCTCTAAATCTTTTTTTACGCTTTCGTATTGCTCTTTTGTTACATCCAGCTCTATCACGACACAAGGCACGTAAGGAGAAAAAGTATAAACGCCGTAATTTATTTTTTCTTCGGTAAAACCGCCTAAAAAAGGATTAAAAACTTTTTTGCGTCCAAAACTGTATAAAACGTCTAAATTCTTATCCAACGAAATCGCGGCGTGGGTAAATTTATCTTTTGTAAACAGAGCGATGACACGCGAGAAAATAGAAGTCGTTTTCGTAAGCAATAAGTATATATGCTTATTTTCGTCCATGTTCATAAAAATCAAATAAAAAAATTATAGTAGTTATTAATATAACATATTTAATTGCATAAAGATATATTTTTTTAGCAATTTGACAAAATAAATAATATGAGAGACGTAAGCAAAGCCAGAAGATTTTTAAGAAAACAGGTTAAATCAGCAAGAAAATTAGCAAAAAAAGATGAACAAAACCAATAATGTAAAATTGTCATATTTTTATCGTTTTTTTCAATACTTATTTTAAAAAAATATGTTTAGGTTCGTAGAGTTATGGAAAAATTCAAATCAATTTGGCATGACGATAATTACCCGCAATATAACACGCTAGACCGCGACATCGACGTTGATACCTTAATAATAGGCGGCGGTTTGTCAGGCATCAGCGCCGCGTATTATTTAAGCCGCTACGGCGTAAACGCGGCAGTGGTCGAAGCCGATAAAATAGGCAGCGGCACTACCAAAAATACCACCGCCCATATAACAGCGCAACACGATATGACTTACGACCGATATTTGAAACAATTCGGTCAGGTTAAAACGTCTCTAATCGCTAAAGCAAACCAAGAAGCTATAGACGAGATAGAAAACATAATCAAAACCGAAAGTATCGACTGCGATTTTAAAAGAACTGATTCGTTTTTGTTTACTCGCAATCCTGAAAACTGCATAAAATTAAGACAAGAGTATGACGCGGTAAAAAACACGTCGA
This sequence comes from Clostridia bacterium, assembly GCA_036562165.1. GTDB lineage: Bacteria > Bacillota > Clostridia > Christensenellales > DUVY01 > DUVY01. The sequence continues at coordinate 15,747 of DATCKP010000082.1, read as the reverse complement.
TAAATGCTTTTTTGACTACGCAAACAGGCTTAGTTCCATTTAATTACGAATTGGCGTTGGGCTTTGAAAACCAAGCGGTCTTTCATCCTATGAAATATCTTCACGGTTTGGCTCAAGCCGCTATTAACCATAAAGCTAAAATCTTTGAAAACACGAGAGTCATAGACGTTCAGGACAATTATTGCCTTACCGAAAACGGTCATAAAATAACCGCTCAAAATATTATAATAGCCACCAACTTCCCTATTGTTAACTTTAAGGGCTTGTATTTCGCAAGACTTATTCAGCATAGATCGTATAACGGGGCGTACAAGACCGGCAAGACCGTAAACGGTATGTGGAACTGCATCGACAATAACGGTTACACTTATAGAACATACGAAGATATGGTCATTGTAAGCGGTCAAGGCCACCAATGCGGACGAGAAATAGACGTTCCGCATTATAAAAACTTGCAAAAACACGTGGATAAGATTTTTGAAGATAATCAAGAAATCGCGCGTTGGTCGGCTCAAGACTGCATGACGCCTGATAACCTTGCATATGCAGGCAATCTAACTAAAAACGACAAACGCCTTTATATTATGACAGGCTTTAATAAATGGGGAATGACTTCGACTAATATCGCGGGCAGAATAATCGCCGATCTAATAACGGGACAAAAAAATCCTTACGCCGAAATTTATTCCCCTAGCAGAAATATGGCAATCGGGCCTATAGGAAAAACGCTGTGGAATAACGTAAAAATGGTGGGAAGCCTGATAGGCGGGCTTAATTATTTAAAAAACCCTGTATGCACGCATATGGGATGCCGCACGATATTTAATCCAGAAGAGCAGACTTGGGATTGCCCTTGCCACGGCTCTAGATTTGATAAATACGGCAACGTAATCAACACGCCGGCTAATAAAAAATTAGACGACAATAAATCGATAGACTAACTCTAGCTAAAAAATTCGACGATAACGCTGTTCATAACCCCCATAAAACGGGGTTTTATTTTTAACTTTTCGTTGGATAATTCGATAACGCCCAGTTTAGATAATTTATCAATAGGTCGTTTATAACTTTTTAAAAAATCTTCGCCAAATTGACGGTTATAGTCTTGTAAATCTATTCCTTCTTCCATTCTTAAAGCGAGCATTATATATTCTTCTTTTATTTGTTGTTCGTTTAGTTTTAAACTAGATTTTTTGCCTTGAAAATAATCGCTTAAGCTGTCAGGGTTTGCGTATCTGACATTATCTATCAAAGAATGCGCGCTTAATCCAAACCCGATATAATCTTGCCTTTTCCAATATTTAATGTTATGAATGCATTCGTATCTCGGCTTGCTGAAATTGCTTATTTCGTATCTTATAAAGCCGTTTTTTAATAATAAATCATACGCCGCGTCATACATATCGGCGGATAAATCTTCGTCTACCGTTATGTTCTGCCAAGGCGTGTTTTCTTCAGGTTTTAGCCCGTACATTGAGATATGCTTAACAATAGAGAATTGAAATAAAATGTTTAACGCGTCTAAAACGTCCTTAACGCTTTGTCCCGGCAGGCCAATCATTATGTCGCAATTTACGTTGTCAAAACCGTTTTCTTTACATAACCTGACGCTTCTTAAAAAATCTTCTAAAGTATGAATTCTGCCGGCTTTTTTTAACAAATCGTTGGAAGCGGATTGAAGCCCTATGCTTAAGCGATTTACGCCCGCTGATTTGTATTCGCTCAATTTAGCTTGGCTGATAGACTCTGGATTGCATTCTATAGAAACTTCGCGGGGAGAGTAAATGAACCGCTTTTTTAGGGCGTCTATAATCGCCGATACGCCGCCTTCGTATAAAAAAGATGGCGTTCCGCCGCCAAAATATACCGTGTCGGCTAATATTTCGTCTTTATATTCAAAAGATTCTATCTCTTTTATAAGACGCTCGACATATTGTTTTTGAACGTCAAAATCCGCGAAAAAAGAATTAAACGCGCAATAAGCGCATTTAGATCGGCAAAAAGGTATATGAATATATATTCCGACTTTTTTCATTTGTCGAGCTTGAGTATGCTGATAAAGGCTTCGCTGGGTATTTCTACCGTGCCGAATTGACGCATACGCTTCTTGCCTTCTTTTTGTTTTTCCAAGAGCTTGCGTTTTCTGGTAATGTCGCCGCCGTAGCACTTAGCCAAAACGTCTTTTCTAAGCGCTTTCACGGTTTCCCTAGCGATAATTTTGCCGCCGATAGCCGCTTGTATTGGAATTTCAAACATCTGCCTAGGTATGACTTCTTTTAGTTTTTCTACAAGGCTGCGGCCGCGCGCATACGCTTTGTCTTTGTGTATAATCACGCTTAATGCGTCGCAAAGATCGCCGTTAAGCAAGATATCGAGCTTGACTAAATCGGATTTTTGATTGCCTTTTATCTCGTAGTCTAAGCTGGCATAGCCTTTTGAGCGAGATTTTAGGCTGTCAAAAAAGTCATAAACAATCTCGTTTAAAGGCAATATATAATGCAGTTTGACCCTGTTTTTGTCAAGATACTGCATATCTTTATATTCGCCCCTTTTGTCTTGGCAAAGTTCCATAATAGGCCCTATATATTCGGGCGGAGTGTATATGTCGGCAGAAACTATAGGCTCTTCCATATAGTCTATTTCGGACATAGGGGGAAGATTGCAAGGATTGGAGATCTCTAATACTTCGCCGTTAGTTTTATGCACGGTGTAAACGACGCTGGGAGCGGTAGTTATTAGATCCAAATCGAATTCTCTCTCGAGCCGCTCTTGAATTATTTCCATATGCAGCAGCCCCAAAAATCCGCATCTAAAACCGTAGCCTAACGCCGTGCTGACTTCGGGCTCGTAAAACAACGATGCGTCGTTAAGTTTTAATTTTTCCAAAGCGTCTTTTAAATCGTCGTATTTTCCGCCGTCGGTGGGAAATATTCCGCAAAAAACCACGGGCTGAACTTTTTTATATCCCGGCAAAGGCTCGCTGCAAGGTCTGTCGGCGGAAGTAATGGTATCGCCCGGAGCTGTATCGGCTACGTTTTTTATGCTTGCCGCCAAATAGCCTACTTCGCCCGCTCTAAGCTCGGATACCGGATAAGGTTTAGGGTTAAAAATACCGACTTCGACCGTTTCAAATACTTTGCCCGTAGACCACATTTTGATTTTTGTTCCGGGTTTCACGCAGCCGTCTACGACTCTTATAAGACAAACCGCGCCCTTAAAATTGTCGTAATACGAGTCAAATATAAGCGCTTTTAAAGGCGCTTCGTCGTCGCCTTTTGGGGCGGGAATATAATTTACTATATATTCCAAAACATCGTCAATGTTGATGCCTTCTTTAGCCGAAATAAGCGGTGCGTTTTGGGCGTCAAGACCGATTACTTCTTCTATTTCTTTTTTAACTTCTTCGGGTCTTGCGCTGGGCAAGTCTATTTTGTTAATTACAGGCAAAATTTCTAGATTATTTTCTAACGCCAAATACACGTTAGCCAAAGTTTGCGCTTCTACGCCTTGAGCCGCGTCCACTACCAGCAAAGCGCCTTCGCAAGCGGCAAGCGATCGCGAAACTTCGTAAGTAAAGTCCACGTGCCCCGGCGTGTCTATCAAATTTAAAGTATATTCTTTGCCGTCTTTGGCTTTGTAAATCATTCTGACAGGCGTAAGCTTAATAGTAATGCCTCTTTCTCTTTCCAAAGGCATAGAGTCTAAAATTTGGTCTTGAAGCTCTCTAGAGCTTAAAGTGCCTGTCCTTTCTATCAGTCTATCCGCAAGCGTGCTTTTTCCGTGGTCAATATGAGCTATTATGCAAAAATTTCTTATCCTGCTTTTGTCCATATCGCAATTATATGTTATTTTTTTTGCTTTAGCAAGCGAGAAATTATCGATAATTCATTGGAGGCTCTTTTTTTTGAGCAAATCGCATATTGCAATTTTATAAAAAATCAATAAAATTAATATGTGAATAATAAACATATATTAAGCAAACATACGGAGCTTTAAATGGACGCCAAAATAGAGCAGCTTTTAAAAAACTTAAAAAGAAGAACTTTCATACCGCATTATTGCGAGAACACTACCGAAGCGATAGAAAAAATATTGTCTTTGATTCCGCAAAACGCGAAAGTCGGCATAGGCGGAAGCATGACCATAAGAAATATGGATTTGCCTAATATACTTAAAAACAGGGGCAACCAAGTTCTTTTGGCAAGTTTTTCCGATCTGCCGACCGAAGAAATATATAAACAAGCCGCTTTCGCGGACATATATATGACTTCGGCAAACGCCATAACGATAGACGGCGAATTAGTTAATATAGACGGCAGAGGTAACCGCGTTGCCGCTATCACTTACGGACCGCCTGTCGTTATCGCGATAGTCGGCGTCAATAAAATTACGGATTCGATAGACGACGCAATCAAAAGAGTTCGAAACGTCGCGTCTCCTAAAAACTGCGTAAGGCTAAACAAAAAGACTCCTTGCTCTATTACCGGAAAATGCGGTTATTGCTATCCGCCCGCGACAATTTGCTGCGCTACGGTAATCACCCATTTCCCTTCTAGCAGCAAAAAGGAATTTCATGTGATAATCGTCAACGAAGAGCTTGGATTTTAAAATACGCCTATAAAATCAGTGGAAAAATAATACCGTAAATGATAAAATTCATATTATCTAATAATTAAAATATTTAATTTTAAAACTTAAAGTAGGAAAAGGATGAAAATAACAAATACTTGGCTTTTTTTAAAGCCGATTGCTCATAGAGGGCTGCACGACGCTCAAGCTCCCGAAAACTCTTTAGCCGCTTTTAAAAAGGCTAAAGACGCCGGTTATCCTATTGAGCTTGACGTTAGAATCATAGACGACGGAACGGTTATTGTCTTTCACGACGAAAAGTTATGCAGGCTTACGGGCAGCGACGGATACGTAACCAATCTAGTTAAAGAAAAATTAAAAGACTATAAAATACTTAAAACTGATGAAAAGATTCCTACCTTTGAAGAGGCGTTGGAGACTATTAACGGTCAGGTGCCTATTTTGATTGAAATAAAAAATAATCATAAAGTTGGAATGCTTGAAAGAAAAGTATTAGAAATTTTAAAAGGCTACGACGGCGAATACGCGGTGCAATCGTTTAACCCTTATACCATAGAATATTTTAAAAACTGCGCACCCCATATTATGCGAGGACAGCTATCGTCTTTCTTTATTGAAGAAAAATCTTTAGGAGCGTTGAAAAAGTTTGTCCTAAAAAGAATGCTGTTAAACCGCATATCTAGACCGGATTTTATATCTTATGAGCACAAGTATCTGCCCAATATATACGTAACAAGAACTAAACTTCCGGTTTTGGCATGGACAGTGCGTTCTCAGCAAGAATACGAAGACGTTAAGATGTATTGCAATAATATCATATTTGAAAACTTCATTCCTGTAGTTGAAAATAAAAAATAAATAAAAAAATGCCTGTCCAAGTTGACAGGCATTTTTTATTATTCTTCGTCTTCGTCTTCTTCGTAATCTTCGTCTTCTTCTTCGTATTCTTCTTCTACGGCTTTTATGTAAGCTTCGTAAATTTCATCTAATAATTTTTCATCCGTTACAGGCTCGAACAAATCGTCTTCATCGTCTTGAGCCTCGAGCATTTTCAAAACTATTACTTCGTCTTCCCCTATTCCTTCTACTTCGGCAGCGGGCTGAAGCATAGCGTAAAATTCGTCGTTATGTTCTACGCAAGCTATTTGGTAAAACGGAATTTCGTTATCTTCTTCGTCATACAAAGTAATAATTTCGGCGTTATCTTCAGGCATCAATTCTACTTTGAATTCGTTGTCTTTTTTCTTGGGCATAAAAAAATCTCCTTTTTTTAATTTTAGTATTATTATATTAACTATTTTTTATTTGCCTTTGGGCATATCCAAATAACGTTGTAAAATGTTTTGCGCCGCGATCTTGTCCACCAAGACCTTTCGTTTTTCTCGCCGAATATTACTTTGTATCAGAAACCTTTCGGATTCTTTAGAAGTCCAACGTTCGTCGATGTAAACAATAGGTATATCGATTTTTTGTTTTAAAAGTTCCCCAAACTCTTGGGTTTTTATTGCCCGCTCGCCCATCGTTCCGTCCATATTTATAGGCAAACCGATGACTACAGTATCGACTTGGTTAGATTCGATTAGATTTTTGATATATTCCAAGTCCTGCTCGAGAGTTTTTCTATTGTAAACTTCCAAAGGACTGGCGATAATACGCAGCTGGTCGCTTAACGCAAAACCTATCCTTTTGTCTCCGTAGTCTATTCCAAGAACGCGCATTTGGATAACCTCTAGTCTTTAGTTTATCACAAACGATATGTAATAGCTATTGTATAATATATGATTATTTATCTTTATGATTATTTATCTTTATTTTTAATAATTTTTTTAGCAAAATATGTAATAAATAATTATTTTTTAAATACTTATACTAAAATCAGCAAATAAAAAAGGAGGAATTCTTTAATGCGCACATCTATGATAATAGGTTTGGCTTTGGGAGCTATTATAGGCGCTGCTTTGGTAGAAGGCAATTCTCCTGTAGCTGAAATGGTATCTAAAGGCAAGCAAAAAATAAGAGAAAAAATTAATCAATTAAACTCTTCTATGGGTTAAGACACGCCATTAGCCAATATATATAAATCACTCAATTTCTCTCCCTATCGACAGCGGACATTTTGCGAATGTCCGCTTTTATATTATAATAGCTGTTAATTTATATTATAATTTTTTTTTATGCAGTATTTTTTTGCTATGTATACTCTAATGTGCTAAAATGGAAAAAACGCTAATAAACATTTTTTATCAGTTTTTATAAGGAGTTTAGCTATGAACGCTTACGTAAAGAGAGTAATTGATAACGTAAAAACTAAGTATAGTTACGAGCCCGAATTCGTGCAAACCGTAGAAGAAGTTTTGTCTACGATTTCGCCCTTAGTCGACAAACATCCAGAATGGGAAGAAGTAGACCTTTTGAGCAGAATGGTAGAGCCCGAAAGGATGTTTTCATTTAGGGTTGTTTGGATGGACGACAAGGGCAGATATCATACAAATATGGGCTATAGATGCCAATTTAACGGCGCTTTAGGCCCTTACAAAGGCGGAATAAGATTCCAACCCAACGTTTATCCCGGAATTATTAAATTCTTGGCGTTTGAGCAAACTTTTAAAAACGCTTTGACAGGATTGCCTATCGGCGGCGGCAAAGGCGGCGCAGACTTCAACCCCGTAGGAAAATCGGACGCCGAAATAATGCGTTTCTGCCAAGCGTTTATGACCGCTTTGTATAGATATATCGGTCCTGAAATCGACGTTCCTGCCGGCGATATGGGCGTAGGAACACGCGAAATCGGTTATATGTTTGGTCAATACAGAAGACTAAAGGGCGTTTGGGAAAACGGCGTTTTGACAGGCAAAGGCTTGACCTATGGCGGCTCTTTGATTCGTCCCGAAGCTACAGGCTACGGCGCTATGTATTATCTTAACGAAGTATTAAAAGATCACGGCGAAGATATAAAAGGCAAAACAATAGCCGTTTCTGGTTACGGCAACGTAGCTTGGGGCATATGCAAAAAGGCTATGCATATGGGCGCTAAAGTCGTTACTATTTCGGGCCCTGAAGGTTACGTTTACGACCCCGACGGAATTTCCACCAGCGAAGAAAAAGTTAACTACCTGTTAGAAATGCGCGCAAAAGGTCTTGACAGGATAAAAGATTACGCGGATAAATTTAACGTTAAATTCGTTCCTAATTCTAAACCTTGGGGCGAAAAAGTAGACATCTTTATGCCCGCGGCTACTCAAAACGAAGTTGACTTAGAATGGGCTAAAAGAATAGTCGAATCTGGCGCTAGATATTATATAGAAGTTTCCAATATGCCCACGACAAACGAAGCTTTGCAATATTTGAAAGCCCATAACGTAATAGTAGCTCCTTCTAAAGCTGTTAACGCGGGCGGCGTAGGCGTTTCGGCTATGGAAATGTCTCAAAACGCTCAAAAACTAGTATGGACCGCCGAAGAAGTTGACGCTCAGCTTCAAAGAATTATGCAAAACATTTATAGGACTTCTGTTGAAACCGCGGAAGAATTTGGTCTCGGCTATGATTTGGTTGCCGGCGCTAACCTTGCAGGCTTTAAGAAAGTAGCTCAAGCCATGATAGAACAAGGCGTGTTCTAATTAGATTATAAAAAAATAACATAAAAAAGACCGCTTTTGCGGTCTTTTTTTATACCCTATTATATAAGACCGAATTGTTTTAAAATGCCGTTAGTCATCACGTCAGCCATATTGAGAGCTTGTGCTTGAATGCGATCGTAAGTTCTAATGCTAAGCTCGTATTGTCCGGTCAAAACTAACACGACTTCTTCTTCGGTCAGCCTAAGGTGCTCAAAAAGCAACGCTTTACATTGATTAAATGCCAAAAACAGCTAATGCTTGCAAAAAATCTAGCGATATCTTCGGCGTTGTCAAACCATCTTCTGCGCTGTTCTTCTACTTCTTGGGCGTTGCCTGCTTTAGCGGCATTTACTAAAGCTGCCGCTATCAAAAGATGCTCTCTCAAAAGATCTTCAAATTGCTCCGCTATTTTTGAGCCGAAGAATTTTTTTAAGACTTTGGCAAAATCAGCGGGGTTTTGCAACAGCCTTTGAGTAACAAATTCAAGGTCAGGCAAATCAAACACTGTGCTTATTATAAAGAACTAGTCCATAATACGTGTTCAAGCCACAGCCGCCTTATAGTATTAGAAAGTTTTAATTGGCATTTTCCAAGCCTGAAATTTGCGTCTTTATAATACATTATAAAACCTCCAAAAATGATATAAGTAACGACGGCTGATTTTGCCTATGTTGGTCATTACATTTTATGATTTATACGCCGGCGATTGTGTAAAAATAAAAGGCTTTGGAAATTTAATGCCGATATATAAAAAAATAGCTTGAAATTTAGGCTCTAATATATAGATCAATAATAAGACTCTTTGACTTTTTTTAAAAGCTATGTTTTTTAGAATTTACATTCTTTGCAAAAAGACTACCTGACTTGCCGTTTTAAATTTTATTTTAAATATATATAATAATAAAAAAATATTAATATTATTAATATGACCAATAGTCTTTTAAACATTTTAAAAAAACAATAGATTATAATAATACCATTAATATTTATACAAATTATTGACACAAACAATTGAAAATGTTACTATTTAAGTGATTTAATCTATTTTCATATATCATAATAAAATAAAAGGTGATTAGATATGAAAACATGTTTTAAATGCGGAACTGAGCTTTCAAAAGACGCCGTTTTTTGCAATAATTGCGGCGAAAAGCAAATTAGAACATATTATAGAGACATACAGCAAAGCAAACTAAAATTTTACGCAAGCGATATTGACGTAAACAGCCAAGCGTTAAAACTTCCTAAAGATTACAACAAATTAATAAGTTTTCAAGATACTAACTTTTCGGTTACTTTTGGAATACTTTCGATTGTGTTTAGCCTTCTGAAATTCGTCGAAGTATATTTTGTTCACATTATAGGCGTTATTCTAGGCATTTGCGCTATAATAAAAAGCGTAACCGGTCTTGTTTACAAAAATAAGAAAGCGATAGTCGGTCTATTATGCGGATGCACCGGCATCGCTTTAGGCGTTTTGGCGCTTATCCTTGATATTTTAGGCAAAATCGGTCTGTAAAAATTTTTATAAAAACATAACGCCTTAAATTTATTTAAGGCGTTTTTTTAGGCTTATAAAAAAACGCGTCTATTTTTTAGACGCGTTGATTTTTTTGTTAATTACAGTATTTCAAGATTTTTATGGAACGCTTTATAAAATTCGTTTGAAGCGGCCAAGGCGTTTTTTATTTCCAAAGAACAGTCGCCTTCGGCTTCGGTTTTCATAATAACCGAATCGCCTAATACGTCGCAAGATATAGTCTTGACGACGCCGCTCATCGATCTGTCTAAGCTCTCGGCTATACGCAAAATCACGCCCAGTTTTCTTACCACGGGCAGATCTTCGTCTTTTAAGATATCCTTATACCTATTCCATTCGCCTAGATTGAGCCCGTCTCTTCTATGGGCGCTTGCGACAAACGCCGCCAGCAATAATTCTCTTTGCGATAGACCGTTAAGATGAGAGTTTAGAATAATATAGAACGAATGCTTATGATGGTCGTAATATTTTATTCTTGAGCCGCAGTCGTGCAACAACGCCGCAACTCTCAAGATTTTGACGTATTGTCTAGGCAACTTATGCAGCACTCTTAGCTGTTTAAAGAGCTGCATAGAAAGGTTATATACTTGTTCGGCGTGCGCTGAGTTTTCGTCGAAATATTTCATTATAGTATTAATGCTGTGGCCCAAAATGTCCGTGATAGGCTTTTCGCTGGTAGACGGAACGGCATAGTTATACAGTATGCCTTCGCGAAGACCGCTGGCGCTAATGGTGATCTGGGTATTAGGTATTACGTTTAAAAGACCTTTTATGCAAGCCAACGCGCTGATAAATATATCCGCTCTGCCGCTTGACATACCTTTTATTTTCATGCGCTTTTCGTAGTCAAGCACTTTTATCATATCGTATATATCGACAAAATGGTCTTTTTCCATTACGTAGTTATGCGCGTTGTCCAAAGAATATCTTCTGAGCGTTCTGCTTATCTTGCCTAAGTTTCTAAACGCCCCGCCTACGCCTATTAATTGGACTTCGGGTTCTAGTTGCTTGAGCCAATCTATTCTTGAAAGCTGCTCAGTGATAAATAGCTCGATTTTTTCTGCTTGCTTTTCAGGCGGCAAGGTTTCGTCGTAGAACAAGTTAGTTAACGTAATAGAACCAAAAGGGATATTGACGGTATTGAGAATATTGCGTCTATTATAATGAATTAATTGGGTCGAGCTTCCCGAAATATCAAGTATAAGACCTTTTGGAATGTCTAACGAGTTTATAACGCCTTGATATATGAGCCTTGCTTCTTCTTCTTCGGTCAAGACGTTTATTTTAAAGCCGCACATGGCATAGACTTCGTCCAAAAAGCTTTTTTGATTTTTTGCTCGTCTTACCGCGTTGGTCGCGACAGCGATAATCTTGTCCACCTGATAAGCGTCGCAAAGTTTTCTAAACATTTTTAATGTTTTGATTGCCTGCGCGATTTTAGACGACTTCAAAAAACCGTCTTTTTCCATGCCTTCGCCTAATCTAACGGTTTCTTTAATATCGTCAAAGACAACAAAATAACCGCCTTCTAAAATATTGGCAAGCACCATTCTAACGGAGTTAGAACCTAAATCAATGACAGCTACCTTTTCCAAATTCGTATCCTCTTCCCTTAGCTAAAACTATTTTACTTTATTTACTTTTTGTATTATATCATAGCATTTAGCCCTTGAAAAGAGCAATTTTTAACAAATTTCATATAAATTATTGTGTAAAACGTTTTACGCTATACAAGTTTTATTTGATTTTTCTTAGACGCACAAAAATAAACCGCATTAATAATATACGGTTTATTTTTTAATTTCATATTATTTTTAAATATGTTTCTTATTTTTGATTTAATAGTTCTTTTATTATAGCTTTTTTATCCGCATGGGTAGGCCGGCATTTATCTAAAGTGGTTTGACCTGAAACTAAAGCTTCCGCAAAAGCGGCGCAGCTTGCGTAACCGCAGCTTCCGCAATTGACGCCGGCAAGATTTTCTATAACCTTTGCTACCCTTTCGTCTTGCTTAACTTCTAGCTTTTCGCCCAAAAACGCCAATATAAAACCCAAAATAGCAGCTATGCCCATTACTATTAATACTGGCAATATAAATGTCGTAAAGAAGTCCATTTTTTATTTCCTCTTACCAATAAATTTTATCGGGCTTATCCGAAAAAGTTTAAACCGCTCAAACCCGAAAACGCCATTGCCATAATGCCTGCGGCTATTAAGGCTATAGGCAAACCTTTGAAGCTTTTAGGGATATCGGCTTTTTCAGCGCGTTCTCTAATGCCCGCCATTAATATCAAAGCGAGCAAAAAGCCAACGCCTATAAAGAATGAGTAGAAAATAGTGTTTACAAAGGTCAATCCTTTGGAAATTACGGCGTTAGCCGTTCCTAAGACAGCGCAGTTAGTGGTAACCAAAGGCAGATATATACCCAAACCTTTATACAGCGCGGGTATAAATCTTTTTAAGAGTATTTCCATTAACTGCACTAAAGCGGCAATAATCAAAATAAACAGCAATATTTGCAAATATTCCAGCTCAAAAGGAACCAGCAAATATGTATATATGATGTAAGACAGCATGGAAGACAGAGTAATTACTAATATTACCGTTAAGCCCATTCCGACGGCGTTTTTGCTTTTTTGGCTGACGCCCAAAAAGGGGCACATTCCATACGTATAATAAAATACGATGTTTTCGGTAAAGACTGCCGTAACCAAAGTCGAAATAAGCATTACCCAAAAGTTCATTAAGCGTTACCTCCTTGAGCGTTTTGCGCCGCCTGCTGTTTTAGTTTAGCTTTTTTAATTTTTTGATTTCTCTCGATTTTTGCTCTTACAAAGTTATATATAGCCAGCAATATAGCAAGCATTATGAAGCCGCCGGCGGGAATGCTCAAAACTTGGATTCCGGAGAAAGGAATAATTTGGTATCCCCAAATCTTGCCCGTTCCAAACAACTCTCTTAATAAGCCCAAAACGCTTAATCCTGCAAAATATCCCACGCCTACGCTAAAGCCGTCCACGATAGCGTAATGCGGTTTGTTTTTGGACGCGAAAGCTTCGGCTCTAGCTAAGATTATGCAGTTTACGACGATTAATTGAATAAAGCGTCCTATTTCGCTGTATACTCCGGGCAAATATTTTCTTAACGCCAAGTCTATTAACGTAGACAACGTGGCGATTATGACTATATAACAAGGAATTCTAACTTTGTCTGGTATTATTCCGCCTACCAAAGATATAACTAAATTGCTTATTATTAAAACCAAACAAGTAGACACGCCCAACCAAAACGCATTGCTTAAGGTAGTCGTAATACCCAGCACCGGACACATGCCCAATACCATTACAAATATAGGGTTATTAGTTAAAATTCCTTCTAAGATTATATTTTTAGCTTTCATCATTACTCTCCTAAACCTTGGCTTAGATAGAATTTGCAAATCTTAGCCACTGTTTCGTTGATCGCTTCGCTTGTAACGGTAACGCCAGAGACCGCGTCGAAAGGCAAATCCTTTTGAGACTTATATTTGGCAAGAGCCGAAGCGTCTTGGCCTACAAATTTGTTGAAATATTCGGACATATCTTGGTTAAACGAGTTAGTTGCTCTGCCGTCAATTTTTTCTACCTTGCCTTCTTCGTCAAAGGCGATAAAGATATCGACCGCGCCGTATTCGTAAGCGTATCCTATGTAAGCGTATACGTAATTATCAAGATCGGTCTTATACAATGCCGCGCCTGTTTGTTCGTCTGCTTTGACCAATTGAACTTCGGTTACGCCTTCAAACATTCTCTTAATTACTTCAATCTCTATTTTATCTTTTACTTCGAAGCTCAAATCGCCTTTTGCCGTAATATCTTTTATCTTAGCTTCAACTGTTAATTCGTAAGAACCGATTCTTACGTTGGAGATAGATATTTCGTATACTGCCTTTTCGTTTGTAAAGCTTATTTGCGGTTTTATAGTCATCTTGCTGCCATTGCGTTTCAAAGCAATATCTATCGCGGCTTTTTGGGGATTAGCTTTCTTAGGATTGGAAGAAATTATTTCTATCGTTATATTTAACGAATCGCCGGCTTCGAGTTTTTCAATATCTTTATCCGTAGTAATATTCACGCTCAACAATTCGTAAGTCTTTGCGGGAGCGTTGAGTATTTCTTGTTTTTTAGAAGTATATTCGGACATAGCTAGTTTTACGGCTTCGGTCATAGCGTTGCCCGTTATCGTGGCGTTAGTTATAACGTCAAATTGGGTATTTTGCAAAGTTTGATTATCCAGCCCTTTAAAAGCGTCTAGATTTTTTAAAGCTTGTTCGCGGTCTGTGTCGTTGTAATAAATCTTGGTTGATATAATTTTGTTCGAGCTCGAATCGACCGCGGTAAGCATTTGAACCGTTCCGTAAGAGCCGGCTATGCCTGTCGTCTTTAGAATAACTATGTCTTTATTTTGACCCGCCGAAGCTTTGTAAACGTTGTCGACGTTGTCGCGCAAACCTAAACCGTTTATTTCAAGCTCGTAAAATTCGGCGGTTTGGTCTTCTACCATTTCTCTAAATATAGCAAGCAATTCGGCAGTAACGCCTTGGGGCTCTTCAACTTTCCAGAAATAATTTGCCACCGTCAAAAGCGCCGCGCATACAACCGCTATGACGGTCAAAACTGCTACTGATTTTATCGTATTTTTCATTTCGCACCTCTTACAGCTTTTTGTCTGCCGAATGCGCGGGGATAAATATATTTATCTATTAAAGGAACGACTATATTCATAAGCACTATAGCGAAAGACACGCCTTCGGGATAAGAGCCGAACACTCTTATCAACACGATCAAGAGCGCTATGCCCAATCCGTAAATGACGTTTCCTATAAACGTATTAGGGCTGGTTGCGTAATCGGTTGCCATAAACACAGCGCCCAGCATAAGCCCGCCTGTCAAAACATGACCGGCTACCAAAAGCATCATATCGGCGAAGCTTCCGCCTGAAGGCAAAGCGTCAAATAAAAACGCGAACACTGCTACTCCGCCTATTATTATTAAGGGTAGTCTAGGGTCGATTACTTTTCTAATAGTCAAATAGATATAGCCGATTAAAATAGCTATAACGCTTGTCTCGCCGAAAGCCGCCGCTCCTTTATTGCCTATCAAAAAGTTAAACCAATTAGCAGAAACGTCGGAAGCGGCTCTTCCCGCGCTAAGCCACGTAGCCGAGCTTGCGGCGTCCAAGCCTATTATATTATTGGTAGCCGTCGTGCCCATTAAAGAGCCGAACGCTATTACCATAAAAAGACGAGCGGTTAAAGCGGGGTTGGCAAAGTTTCTGCCTATTCCGCCAAACGCCATTTTTACCAAAACGATAGCGAAAACCGTTCCTAAAATAGGCATCCAAATATTCGCCAAGCTGATCGTTCCGGGTATATAAGCCATTGCTTGTTTATCGTAAGCCCAAATTATTGACGCAGGCAGATTAAGCGCAAGCAAAATTCCTGTTACTACGCAAGAAAGGTCGGTAGCGGACGAATTTTTTACCGCTTCCCAATTCCATTTGTTGTTTCTTATTAACGTAAATAACAGCTCGGAAACAAACGCAGTTACAGAGCAAACGCCTACTAAAATTAACGTTCCCCACCCAAAAAATATAACGCCTGCTATTATGCAGGGAATAAGCGCAATAATGACATCCAGCATTATTTTTCTAGTAGAAAAATTAGAAGATATATAAGGGGAAGATTTGTGCTCTAGTTTTTCCATTATTAAATACCCCTTTTTGCTATCATTTTTTTGGATTTTTTCATTGACGATACCAAATCGCGTTTTGCGGGACAAATATAGCTGCAGCAGCCGCAAAGTATGCAGTCAACCGCGCCGTATTTTTTGGCTTCAGCCCAGTCCCCCGCTATGCACGCAAGGTCTATAAACATAGGCATAAGTTTCATAGGACATACGATCGCGCATTTCCCGCAATTAATGCACTGGCTGGGAGATACATTGTTGATCTCTTTTTTGG
>DATCKP010000061.1:0-2458 GCA_036562165.1 Clostridia bacterium | reverse complement strand
ATGTTTTATATTAAATTAGAATAATATATTGTTGATTTTAATTTTTATAAGTGCTATATTATTAAATATTAATTATTTGCGCTATAGTCTTCTAAAGCGTTAGATGTTTAAAGAATAGATATATAATACAGGTTAATTAAGAAGGATAATTAAAGAAAAAAATGAATAAAAAAATAGCTGTTTATATATTAAAAAGAGTTTTACTTGCAATAGTTACTTTATTTATTGTTGCATTGCTAACCTTTGTCTTAATGCATTCAGTTCCCGGCGGTCCTTTCAATAAAGAAAAGGCGATTACTCCGCTGGCATTGGAGACATTAAAAAGAAAATACGGCTTAGACAAGCCTTATTATCAACAATTTTTAATCTATTTAAAAAATATTGTAACCTTTGATTTTGGCCCTTCTTTGAAATATCGCGGCGTTGAAGTTACCGAAGCAATTTTAACAGGCTTTAAAACCTCCGCTATTATAGGTGGCGTAGCTGTAATTTTGGCTTTAATTTGCGGAACAGTATTGGGTTCGATAGCCGCAGTAAAACACAACAAATGGCAAGACAATTTAATAATGGTTTTCTCCACCGCATGCGTTGCTATGCCTAGCTTCGTAATTGCGTCTGTATTATTAATATTGTTCGGTGTAAAGTTCCCCATTTTTGATACTAGAGGCGACAGTATCTCGGGTTTAGTACTTCCAACTATTTCATTGAGTTTATATCCTATGTCTTACATAACTAGACTGTCTAGGTCTAGTATGTTGGATGTTTTAGGGCAAGATTATATTAGGACAGCCTTAGCCAAAGGCGTTTCCAAGAGGAAAATTATCTTCAAACACGCTCTAAAGAATTCCTTAATTCCTGTAATCACTTATGCTGGGCCAATGACTGCGTTTATCTTGACAGGCAGCTTGGTAGTCGAATCCATATTCAGCGTGCCTGGTTTGGGAAGAAGGTTTGTGGAAAGCGTGTTAAGCCGCGATTATCCTATGATTATGGGAACGACCTCTTTCTTAGCGATATTGGTTATCTTTATGACTTTATTAAGCGATATATTGTATAAGGTTGTTGACCCTAGAGTTAAATTGGAATAAAAAGGTTCGGTTGCTAGAAATGAAAGAATTAGAAAATAAAAATACAATAAAGAAAAATCCTTTAAGTTTTCAATTGGATTTATCAAAATTTGAGTCGGTTTCAAAAGCAGAAAGACTTCAACAGACTCAAATGCATCCGTCCACTACATTTTTTAAGGACGGCATGAAAAGGTTATTAAAGAATAAGATCGCGATGACAAGCTTGGTCGTTATTGTGTTGATCACGCTAATAGCGATATTTGCTCCTTTCTTTTATCCGTATTCTTACGAACAGATGAATCTTGAGCCCGGCGCTAACAACTTGCGTCCCTTTCAATATTCTCCCAGCGAGTTACAAAGGATAGCGGAGGGTCAATTTGTCTTTCCGCATATTTTTGGAACAGACGCAGCCGGCAGAGATTACGCTATTCGCGTTATTTACGGAACAAGAATTTCGCTGGCCGTAGGATTTTTTGCCAGCATTATAGTTTTGATTATCGGAATGATTTACGGCGCGGTTTCAGGATATCTGGGCGGCACGGTTGACATTATAATGATGCGTATTGTGGATATTATATACTCTTTGCCCGATATGCTTCTTATAATACTTTTATCCGTAGTCATAGACGAAACTCTCGATTTATCGGGCACCCCTTTAAGTCGAATAGGCACGGGAATGATAAGCATATTTGTTGTTTTCGGTTTGCTCTATTGGGTAGGTATGGCGAGACTTATCAGGGGACAAGTTTTATCCTTAAAAGAACAAGAATTTGTTTTGGCTGCGCGCTCCATTGGCGCAAAGCCCGCGCATATTATAAGAAAACACTTATTGCCTAACAGTATGAGCGTAATTATTATATCTACCGCGCTCCAAATACCTTCCGCAATCTTTACCGAAAGCTTCTTAAGCTTTTTAGGTTTGGGTGTAGAAGCGCCTATGCCTAGCTTAGGTTCGTTGGCTTCAGCAGCTTTGGATGGTATTTATTCATATCCTTATAGATTAATTATTCCCGCGATAGTTATAAGCTTGATTGTTATGGCGTTTAACTTATTGGGAGACGGTTTGCGCGACGCGTTTGACCCGAGATTAAAAAGGTAAGTAATTATGGCTGAGCATTTGTTATCTGTAAAAAACTTAAGAACATCATTTTTTACGCCGGCGGGCGAAGTAAAGGCCGTTAACGATGTTTCTTTTAATCTAGATAAAGGAAAAGTTTTGGGCATTGTCGGAGAATCAGGCAGCGGCAAGAGCGTAACGGCTTATTCCATAATGCGCATTTTATCTAGCAACGGCAAAATAGTAGGCGGCAATATCTTTTTCAACGGCAAAGATTTGACCACGATTAGCGAAAACGAGATGAGAGCTATTCGCGGCAACAAAATCAGCATGA
>DATCKP010000059.1:0-17255 GCA_036562165.1 Clostridia bacterium | reverse complement strand
CTACCGGCCCTACCGGTCCTGAAGGTCCTACCGGCCCTACCGGTCCTGAAGGTCCTACCGGTCCTGAAGGTCCTACTGGTCCTACCGGTCCTGAAGGTCCTACTGGTCCTACCGGTCCTGAAGGTCCTATCGGTCCCACTGGTCCTGAAGGTCCTATCGGTCCCACTGGTCCTGAAGGGCCTACCGGTCCCGAAGGTCCTACCGGTCCCACCGGCCCTACAGGTCCCGGAGCGGTTTTAGATAACGTCTTGACCGCGTTTTCAACCCCGACTTTAAATATTATACCAGGCGGAACTGTATCATTTGCTGATAACGGGGTTGTAATGGGAACTGACATAGAGCATGTTCCCGGCTCTGATACTTTTACGCTTGCGCCTGAGGAAACTTATATGGTTCAATATAACGTCACTGGAAGCAGCGCGGCGCTTGCGACGATTAACTTCGTTTTAGAGCTAAACGGCGTGGAAGTTCCGGGCAGCAACGCGATGATCGGCTTGATTACGGGAACCTTTACGGCTGTCGGTTACGCGGTGTTTACTACGCCCGCGGCTCCAGACCCCAGCGAGCTTGTGGTAGTAAACGATACAGCAAACGCTATTTTAAACGCTTCCGCTAGCATTTTGATTATGAAAATCTCATAAAAATAAAAAAAACAGGCCGTGCAGAAAATTTGACCTGTTTTTAAAAAAAACAGAAAAATCCCTTTCTTATGTTAAGAAAGGGATTTTTATTATCTTACATTTAGATCAATTCGATAATAGCCATTTCCGCAGCGTCGCCGCGACGCGGACCGATTCTTAACACTCTTGTGTAGCCGCCGCCTTGGCCTTCTTTAGCTCTTTGAGAATAGCGAGGCGCGTATTCGTTAAAAATCTTTTCGATCAAAGGATGCTTGATATCCTTTGTTCTGGCTTTGTAAGCAGTCTTAGACTCGTCTTTGCTTTTTATTTCTTTCAAGTCGTAAAGACTTGCCATAATTCTTCTTCTTGCGGCCAGCTTCTTAGGTCCGTCGTTGTAATGTTCTACTTTATATTCTTTGCCCTTAGCGTCGGTCTTGGTAAGCTCTACCTTAACCACGTCGTCATGAGTATTGACAGCAAGCGTCAATAGCTTTTCGGCCATTTTTTGAACGGATTTTGCGCGGGCATAAGTAGTTTGTATTTTTCCATACCAAAAAAGCTGCGAAACTTGATTGCGAAGCATCGCCAATCTTTGATCGGTAGGTTTTCCTAATTTGTATCCCATTATTCTATAGCTCCTTACTCATCACTCTTTTTTAAGCTAAGTCCAAGCTCGTTGAGCTTGCTGATAACTTCTTCCAAAGACTTTCTGCCGAGATTGCGGACTTTGAGCATATCTTCTTCTGTGCGTTTAATCAAGTCTTCTACGGTGTTGATGTTTGCGCGTTTTAAGCAGTTAAACGAACGCACAGACAAGTCCAAATCTTCTATGCTCATTTCAAGCAGCTTTTGATGCTTGTCTTTTTGGCGGTTGACTAAAATATCCATTCCGCTTATTGTATCCGACAAGTTGACAAAAAGCTTAATATGGTCTTCCACAATTTTTGCGGACAAAGACACTACTTCTCTTGCCGACATTGTGCCGTTGGTCTGAACTTCCAACGTCAGCTTGTCGAAGTTAATGTTTTGTCCTACGCGGGTGCTGCCTACTTCGTAATTAACTCTTTTTACAGGAGTGAAAATAGAGTCGATCGGGATATAGCCTATAGGAGCGTTGGGGTCTTTGTTGTCGTTAGCGCTTACGTAACCCCTGCCTCTGCCTATAGTAAGCTGCATATCCAATACCGCGCCTGCATCCAATGTGCAAATATAATGGTCAGGGTTGAGTATTTCCACATCGGAATGCGTCTCTATATTTTTAGCGGTGACAACACCGGGAGTCGCTGCGTATAATCTTAAAACAGTTTGATAGTTACGGTCTTTAGAAGCTGTTTTAACGGCTACCCCTTTAAGATTGAGAATGATTTCGGCTACGTCTTCTCTTACGCCCTTTATAGTGCTGAATTCGTGCTTTACACCCTCAATCCTAACGCCCTTAATAGCCGCGCCAGGCAATGCGCTCAAAAGCACGCGTCTTAAGCAGTTGCCCAAGGTAATACCAAAGCCGCGTTCCAACGGCTCGATGGTGAACTTGGCATAACTGCCGTCCGCGCTTTCGTCGCATTGGATTTTGGGTCTTTCTATTTCCATCATATTTATATAAATCTCCTTTTAAGACAAATTACTTGGAGTAGTGCTCTACAATCAGCTGCTCGTTGATATTGAGATCAATATCTTCTCTAGCAGGCAATGCCAATACTTTGCCCTCCAAGGTTTCGGTAGAAAATTCCAACCATTTAGGAATAATAGGTCTGTATTCCTTCAAATAAGCGAATTTTTCTTTGCTGGAAGGCTTAATAGCAATAACATCGCCTACGCTGACTTGATATGACGGAATATCTACTTTTTTGCCGTTAACAGTTATATGACCGTGGTTTACAATTTGGCGAGAATGAGCTCTAGAAAAACCTATTCCCATGCGATAAACGACGTTGTCAAGTCTGCGTTCCAGCATAGACAACATAATTTCGCCGGTTACGCCCTTTTGTTTAGAAGCTTTTATATAATAGTTCTTAAATTGCTTTTCTACGAGCCCGTAATATCTTTTTACCTTTTGCTTTTCTCTTAATTGCAAACCGTATTCGCTCGTTCTCTTTCTTCCAGCTCCGTGTATTCCAGGAGGCGTAGGTCTTCTTTCAATAGCGCATTTTTTGGAGGTGCATCTGTCACCCTTCAAAAATAGCTTAACTCCTTCTCTTCTGCACAAACGGCAATCAGCGCCTGTATATTTTGCCATCTAAAAATTACCTCCTATATCCTTCTGCGCTTGGGCGGTCTGCATCCGTTGTGAGGAATGGGAGACACGTCCCTAATCAATGTGATATTCAAACCAGCTGTAGCCAAAGCTCTTACGGCGGATTCTCTGCCCGCGCCGGGACCTTTTACGTATACTTCTACGCTTCTGATGCCTTGATCGTAAGCGCGTTTTGCAGCGTCTTCTGCCGCCATTTGCGCGGCAAAAGGAGTGGACTTTCTGGAGCCCTTAAAGCCCAACATTCCGGCGCTGCTTTGGACTATAGCGTTGCCTTGTTCGTCGGTTATTGTAACTAAAGTATTGTTAAAAGACGCTTGAATATGCGCATGACCTTTGTCTATATTGCGCGTAACTTTGCGTTTTTTTGTCGCTTTTTTAACTGCCATTATTACTTACCTCCCGCCTTGCCGCGTCCTACAGTGCGTCTTTTGCCCTTGCGGGTACGCGCGTTAGTTTTTGTTCTTTGGCCTCTTACAGGCAAGCCTTTACGATGGCGCAAGCCTCTATAGCATCCGATGTCTTGCAATCTTTTGATGTTCATAGCGATTTCTCTTCTCAAATCGCCTTCTACAACTAAGTTCTTTTCGATGTATTCTCTCAGCTTGCTGACATCGCTTTCGGTTAGATCTTTTACCCTTATGTCAGGATTGATATTGGTTTTCTTTAAAATTTCGTTTGCCAAAGGTCTGCCTATTCCGTATATATAGGTCAGTCCGATTTCGATTCTCTTCTCTCTAGGCAAATCAATACCGGCTATACGTGCCACCTTGTATTCTCCTTATTCTAAAGATTTTTTAGTGTTTGTATATATATCTATACACGAAAAGGAATGAGCTGTTTTTGCGGTAACAGCTTTTTCGTATTTGTATCCTAATAATTTATCCTTGTCTTTGTTTATGGCTAGGGTTCTTCGAGCAAATAACCATTATTCTGCCTTTGCGTTTGATAACTTTGCATTTATCGCACATAGGTTTTACTGAAGGTCTTACTTTCATTTCTTTATCTCCAATGTAAAATTTTTAGCTTTTTCCGCGCCAGGTTATACGTCCTTTCGTGATGTCGTAAGGCGACAATTCTACTTTGACGTGATCGCCAGGCATAACTCTTATGTAGTTGATTCTAAGTTTTCCCGACAATGTAGCGGTAATAATATGCCCGTTGGATAGTTTGACTTTAAACATCGTGCCGCGCATCGCTTCGACGACTACGCCTTCTGCTTCTATATTTTCATCTCTTGGCACACTATTCCTCCTTCTTGTCGTTGTTATAAAATACCTTTAAAGCTTTATATAACTCAGAATCAAATATTTTGACATTGTTTTTTAGTTTATCGGCCAACACGGTTTGCTTAAGCAGCCTCAGATGCCTGATGTTCTTTTTCTTAGGAGCGTTGAGTTTATGAAACCTTCCGTCAGCGATTAAGACGTATCTTTCGTCGACAACTCCGCAGATCACGAAGTATTTGCCCTTGTCTCTTCCTGCTACGGAAAGCGCGACTCTGCCAAGCTCAGCTTCCATATACACTCCTTAAAGCGTCAAGATTTCCGCGCCGTCCGCGGTTATTACAATCGTGTTTTCGTAATGAGCCGACGGCAATCCGTCTTTAGTTTTCACTGTCCAACCGTCAGGACAAAATATCACTTCGTATCTGCCCATGTTGACCATAGGCTCAATCGCGATCGTCATATTTTTCTTTAGTCTGATTCCCGTTCCGGGCGTTCCAAAATTAGGAACGGAAGGGTCTTCGTGCATCTGCTTGCCGATACCGTGTCCGACCAAAGCTCTTACTACGGAGAAACCCGCCTTTTCAACGTAAGTCTGGATCGCGTTTGCCAAGTCGCCCAGCCTTACTCCGTCTTTTAATACCTTAAGCCCTTCAAAAAAGCTTTGTTCGGTAACTTCTATTAATCTGTGTTTTTCTTGGGACACCTTGCCTACTTCGAAAGTTCTTGCTGCGTCCGCGTGGTAACCGTTTAGATAAACCCCCACGTCTATGCTGACGATCTGTCCTTCTTCTAATACCTTGTCTTCGGAAGGTATTCCGTGAACGACTTCGTCGTCAAT
The DNA here is from genome assembly GCA_036562165.1 of Clostridia bacterium. Classification (GTDB taxonomy): domain Bacteria; phylum Bacillota; class Clostridia; order Christensenellales; family DUVY01; genus DUVY01. Next base: position 12,317 of record DATCKP010000059.1, on the reverse strand, counting down.
GGACGCGCATATAGAAGCAGGGTATCCCCTGTATCCCAAAAAAGAAGGATAAGCGCCGCTTGATATTATATACTCGTACGCAATCTTATCCAACTCTTTGGTCGTTATGCCAATTTTTATATTATCGCGCATAATATCAAGAACATCTCTTAATATTATGCCCGCTTTTCGCATCCGTTCTATTTCGTTTTGCGTCTTTATGGTGATCATTTATTATTTAATACTTTTTCTATATCTTCAAACACTTTGTCGATTTCTTGGTTACCGTTTATATTTACCAGCAAATTCTTTTCGGCGTAATATTCAATCAACGGCTTGGTTTGAAGAGTATAAGTTTTTAGTCTCGCTTTTACTGTTTCGGGCTGGTCGTCCTGTCTTTGAACGACGTCTCCTTGACATATAGCGCATTTTGTGCCGCTGTATGTAGTCACATGATAAGGAGCGCCGCAAGACGCACAAACCCGTCTGCCCGACAATCTTTCCACAAGAATGTCCAAATCAATGTCTATATTAAGCACAACGTCGATTCTTGCGAACTCGTCCAAAGCCTGTGCTTGAGCCTTGGTTCGCGGAAATCCGTCTAATAGATATCCGTTTTTGCAATCTTCTTCGTTTAGCCTGTTTTTTACAATCTCTATTACGACTTCGTCCGGGACCAAAGCGCCTTGGTCTATATACGACTTAGCTTTTAGACCTATTTCGGTTCCTTGTTTTATGTTGGCTCTCAAGATATCTCCGGTAGAAATATGCGGAATATTATATTTTTGAGATATCTTGACCGCTTGAGTGCCTTTGCCTGCTCCCGGCGCGCCTAATAAGATTATATTCATTATTTCAAGAATCCTCTGTAGTGCTTCATCATTAATTGACCTTGAAGTTGTTTGTCAAACTCCAATGCCACGCTAACTACTATGAGCATACCCGTAGAGCTGAACGCGTTTATTAATTGAGCTTCTTCCTTCAAAACTAGAGCGAATATCAAAGAAGGAACTAAAGCTATAAACGCCAAGAACACAGCTCCTATAAACGTAAGCCTATTATTTATTTTAGCCAAATATTCGGTAGTAGGTCTTCCGGGTCTTATGCCGGGTATAAATCCGCCGTATTGTTGAATGTTGCGGCTTATTTCGTCGGGGTTAAATTGTATTTGAGCATAGAAGAACGAGAAGCCGAAAATCAACAAGCCGGATATTAACGCGTAAGGCCAAGTTCCTACGCCTAGATTTGCTCTATACCAAACATAAGCGTTGCTTTCGGGCGCAAATAATTGGAAAATTATTTGCGGGAAAGTAACCAAAGCGTTAGCGAAAATTATAGGCATAACGCCCAATGCGTTAACTTTGATAGGTATATGGGTCGCTTGACCGCCATACATCTTGCGTCCCTTTATCTGTTTTGCGTATTGAATAGGTATGCGTCTTTCCGAAAGCTCGATAAACACGATAAAGGTGAAGATCACTACGACCATCGCAAGGAAGGCAATCAAGTACCAAATAGCTTCTTCTTTGCCTTTTATTATGTTGTCAATGGTAGCGTATATGCTGCTTGCGGCCGTAGCCAAAATACCTACGAAGATCAAGAGCGAAATGCCGTTGCCTATATTAAGCTCGGTAATCTTTTCGCCAAGCCACATAGTAAACGATACGCCGGCTGTCATCAAGATTACCACAAACGTGCAAATCAACCAGTTAAGGTTAGCGCTCGCTCCAAACAATTCTTCGTAAATCCAGCCGTTTCTAGACCAGCCGACTACGACGCCTATAGATTGAGCCAACGCCAATGCAAGCGTCAAAAATCTAGTTATTTGATTGAGCTTTCTTCTGCCTTCTTCGCCTTGTTTGGACAAGTTTTCAAGGGCAGGAATAGCGACTGTCAAAAGCTGCATTATAATTGAAGCATTGATGTAAGGCACAATTCCCAACGCCAAAAACGCACCGTTTGCCAACGCTCCGCCGCTTAAGGCTGACATCAATCCCAGAATAGTATCATCTATTTGGTTGTTATAATAATCCGTAGCAACGCCCGGGATAGGAAGCCAGCATCCGAAGCGATATATCAGTAACAAAAACAACGTGATAAATATCTTTTTGCGTATCTCTTTTACTTTAAATGCGTTTTTGAGCGTCTCAAACATTATACCACCTCTGCCTTTCCACCGGCTTTTTCAATGATCTCCTTAGCGCTAGCCGAAAACTTTGCAGCCTGAACGGTAAGTTTTTTCGTTAATTCGCCTCTTCCTAATACTTTTAAGCCGTAAGGCTCTATCTTTTTGATAATGCCTTTTTCTTTAAGCGCTTCCGCTGTTACGACAGCGCCGTCTTCAAAGACGTTTAACGCTTCGACATTAACAATATTATATACTTTTTTGAAGACGTTAGTAAAGCCGACTTTGGGCAGTCTTCTGATCAAAGGCATTTGACCACCTTCAAACCCAGGTCTTACTCCGCCTCCGCTTCTTGCGTTTTGACCTTTATGGCCTTTTCCGGAAGTTTTGCCTAAACCGGAGCCTATGCCTCTGCCTAATCTTTTGGGTTTGCGGCGCGCGCCTTCTTGGGGTCTAAGATCGTGTATATTCATAGTTATTGAACTCCTACCTCTTCGACTTTAACAAGGTGTTTTACAACGTCCAACATACCTCTTAAAGCCGGATTGTCGTTAAAGACCTTGGAACTGCCGACTTTTTTGAGTCCCAAAGCTTCTATAGTTTTTATATGTTTATCCAAACAGCCTATAGTGCTCTTAACTAATGTTACTTTAACTTGAGCAGGTTGTTCTGCCTTTTTCTTAGCCATTTCGCGTAATCTCCTAGTTTAAAATCTCTTCTACGCTTTTTCCGCGCAAGGCCGCGACTTGTTCGGGAGAACGCAAACTCTTGAGCCCTTCCAAAGTAGCTTTTACGCAGTTGATGGGGTTGGAAGAACCTAGGGATTTGGTTGCTATGTCCTTGATACCGGCAAGCTCTAATACGGCTCTCGCGCTTCCGCCTGCTATAACGCCCGTTCCGGGAGGGGCAGGACGCATAAATATAACGCCTTTGCCGTATTTGCCAATAACTTCGTGAGGAATGGTGGTATCGCTCAACGCTATTTTAACCATGTTCTTCTTAGCGTTAGCCGCGGCTTTTTCTATAGCTGCGGGAACTTCGTTAGCCTTGCCAGTGCCAACGCCTACAGAACCTTTCTCGTCGCCCACTACAACGACTGCCGAGAAACGAATATTTCTTCCACCTTTAACAACCTTGGCAACACGCCTTACGCATACCAGTTTGCGTCTTAATTCATCTTTGGGCTGTTGTTGTCTTTCTTCACGCTTAGCCATTATGAATTTAAATTCCTCCTTCAAAACTTCAGCCCGGCTTCTCTTGCGCCGTCAGCTACCTGTTTGATTCTTCCTGTATATAGGTATCCGCCTCTGTCGAATACCACTGTTTGAATGTTTGCAGCAAGGGCTCTTTTGGCAATTTCTTGGCCTACGATTTTAGCCTGCTCTTGTTTGGTCTTGCCTTTTAGAGAATCCCTTAATTGCTTATCCATTGTAGAGCAAGCAACTAAGGTATGGCCCTTTGTATCGTCAATTATTTGCGCATAAATATGCTTGAGACTGCGGTATACGCATAGTCTGGGCCTGGTCGAATCTCCAAAAATCTTCTTTCTTATGCGCAAATGGCGTTTTTGTCTAATCGCGTTTTTATCAGGTTTGGATATCATATCTTACTCCTTATTTTGCAGCCTTCTTGCCTTCTTTGCGGATAACCCTTTCATCAGAGTAATAAATGCCATAACCATGATAGGGTTCGACTTTTTTGATCGCTCTCACTTTTGCGGCAAATTGACCTACAAGCTCTTTGTCAATGCCTTTAATTTCAATTTCAGTGGGAGCAGGGCATGCTGCTTTTATACCGTCAGGAATTTCTACTTCTACGGGAGTAGAAAATCCTATATTTAAAACAAGCTTAGAGCCTGTTACTTGGCACTTATAACCTACGCCGGCGACCATCAATTTCTTTTGATAGCCGTTTGTTACGCCGACAATCATATTATTAATAAGCGTTCTATATAAGCCGTGCAAAGCTTTTGTTTCTTTTTCTTCGTTAGCGCGGCTTACCAAAACCTTGCCGTCCTCGATTTTTATGTTAATGTCTTTGGACGCTATCTTTCTATTTAGTTCGCCCAACGGCCCTTTTACCGTTACGACATTGTTCTCGACGGCAACGGTAACGCCGTTTGGTATATCAATGGGCTTTCTTCCAATACGAGACATTTTAGATCCTCCTACCAAACATAAGCAAGCACTTCGCCGCCTACTTTGTTCTCACGCGCTTTTTTGTCCGTCATTATGCCTTTGTTGGTAGACAAAATAGCAATACCCAAACCGTTTAGAACTTTAGGAATTTCGTCATGCGAGCAATAGATCCTCAAGCCCGGTTTAGAAATTCTCTTAAGACCGGTTATGACCTTTTCATATCTAGGTCCGTATTTTAACTCGATGACAATTTTGCGGTCTTTGCCTTCGCCCTTGATTTCCGCGCTCTTGATATAGCCTTCTTCTACCAAAATATCGGCTATTTGTTTTTTGATTTTGCTTGCGGGAATTTCAACCGACGTATGTCTGGCGGCAAGCGCGTTTCTAATTCTTGTTAAAAAATCCGCAATAGGGTCTGTAACAACCATTCTTAGAGTGCCTCCTTACCAACTCGATTTTCTTACGCCGGGGATTTCACCGCGATACGCAAGGTTGCGAAAGCAAATTCTGCAAATGCCGTATTTACGCAAAACTGCGTGGGGTCTGCCGCATATATTGCAACGAGTATATGCGCGCGTAGAAAATTTTGCAGGCTTTTTTTGTTTGTTTATTAATGCTTTTCTTGCCATTATTTTGTCTCCTTAATTTGCCAACGGCAGTCCTATGCCTTTTAATAGGGCTTTAGCTTCTTCGTCGGTTTTGGCTGTAGTTACAATAGTTACGTCAAATCCTCTTATCTTGTCCACGGAGTCGTATTTGACTTCGGGGAAGATAAGTTGTTCTTTTATGCCGAAAGTATAATTGCCGCGTCCGTCAAAAGAATTGCCGTTTAGGCCTCTAAAGTCTCTAACTCTAGGCAACGCCATAGAGATTAATTTATCTAAAAATTCATACATACGGTTGCCGCGAAGAGTAACCACGCAGCCTACGTTCATTCCCGCTCTGACTTTGAAGTTAGCCACGGATTTTTTAGCCTTGGTAATAGCGGGCTTTTGACCGCATATCAAAGCGAGTTCTTCAACAGCGGCGTTAAATTTTTTAGCGTCGTCCTTAACATCTCCCAAGCCCCTGTTGACAACGATCTTTTCAATCTTAGGGACTTCGTAGATATTCTTGTAGCCGAACTGTTTAATAAGCTCGTTTACGACGACATCGTAGTAATGCTTTTTCAAACGATATGTGCCGCTTTGATCAGGCTGGGCAACCGCGCCTTGAGCGGACGCTTTTTCTTTAGCCTTGGTTTTTGCTTCTTTTTCAACGGTCTTTGTCGTTGTTTTATTTTTCTCTTCCACTTTTTCAGCCTCTTGCTCTATATATTGATTTTGATTTGCTTTAGATTTTTGGGTTTTTGCCGCCTCCATTAACACGGCAGCAATACCTTCCTCGATTTTGCTTTTGGAAATGGTCGCTTTTTTCTTAGCTCCCGTTTCCTTTTTATTTACAATCCTTGAAACTTCTTTTAGTTTAGCTTCAAGGTCGCTTACAGCCGCCTCTACAAGTTCTAGATCTGTTTTGCGTTTCTTTAGTTCTTGCGCTGTCAAATCGGTCTTGTCTTGCGAATCTCTTAAAGCAGCTTCTTGGTAATAGTCGTTAACTTGTTTTTGAACCGATTCTAAAAACTCTTTTTTTGCTTTCAGCGCTTTATCCAACGCTATTTTTGCCGCTTCTTCGCGCTGACGCAAAGCTTCTTCGTCTTCGACTTTTTCAGCGCTTCTTTCTACCCGTATCTGACTTAATTCCTCCAGAGCCTTATTAACAGCTTCGTTTAGCATAATTGCTTTCGGGCTTTTTAGGTCATCTACAGGCGATTTTGACGAATTAGTCACACGCCTTGTATTTGCCATGACTTATCCCCCTTATTAATTATGCTTCGGCATCTTGGGTATTCTGTTCCTTCTTCTGCGCTGTCTTTTTAGCTGTCTTAGCCGCTTTCGCGGTTTCTTTAGCTTCAGCGGTTTGAGCCGCGTCAACGCTTTCGGCTTCGGCTTTAGCCGCTTTCTTGGATTTAGAAGCTTTCTTTTCTTTTTCTTTCTTTTCTTTTATGTCGATGGCTTTGCCGCACTTTTTGCAAACGCGGGATTTTTCATCTCCTACCATCGCAAAACCCATTCTAGCGGGCGCTCCGCATTCGGGGCATACGACTTGAAGCTTGCTAAGATATATAGGAGCTTCGGTCTTAACTATGCCGCCGGCTTCTTGAGCGCTTCTGGGCTTTTTGTGGCGGTATACCATGTTGATACCTTCCACAATAGCGCGGCCTTCTTTAGGGAAGATCTGCAAAACCTTACCCGTCTTACCCTTGTCATCTCCTGACAAAACTATAACTTTATCGCCTTTTTTAACGTGAAGCACGGTTTAATCCTCCTTAAAGCACTTCGGGAGCCAAGGATATAATCTTCATATAATCCTTTTCTCTCAGCTCTCTTGCAATTGGTCCGAAGATGCGGGTTCCTCTAGGTTGACGCTGGTTATCGATTATTACAGCCGCGTTGTCGTCAAATCTTATATGAGTGCCGTCCTTGCGGGTGATGCCTTTGTTAGTGCGGACGATAACCGCCTTAACAACATCGCCTTTTTTAACCATGCCGCCAGGAGTAGCGCTCTTTACGGAAGCGATTATAACGTCGCCTATATTACCAGTGCGGCGAAAAGATCCGCCCAAAACGCGTATACACATTATTTCTTTGGCGCCTGTGTTGTCGGCAACCTTTAAATAAGTTTGCGGTTGTATCATAATGCGTCTCCTTATTTGGCCCTTTCGATAATTCTAACGAGCCGCCAGCATTTTTCTTTGGAAATAGGACGAGTTTCGGCTATTTCCACAACGTCGCCAATCTGGCATTCATTATTTTCATCGTGAACTTTAAATTTCTTAGTCTTCTTTATAGTCTTCTTATATAAAGGGTGCTTGACTTGGGTAACAACAGCTACCACTGCCGTCTTATCCATTTTATTGCTTACTACAACGCCTTCTCTGGTTTTGCGGTTGTTTCTTTTTACTACTGTCTCTTCCATAATTCACATCCTTTTTACGCTTTCTTTTTAGCGGGCGTAGAAACAGGTCCGCTTATACCTTTTAACTCGCGTTCTCTTAAAACAGTCTTGATGCGAGCGATATCCCGCTTTACAGCAGTGAGCTGGCTGGTGTTGCCTAATTGTCCTACCGCGTGATTAAAACGAAGATAAAACAATTCGCTCTTAAGAGCCGCAAGCTTGGCAATGAGTTCATCATTGGTCATATCATGAACTTCCTTAGCTTTCATACGCTCTTAACCTCCTTGTTGTTATCTTCGGCGTCATAATCTTTTACTTCGCCTTTCTTGACTACTTTGCATTTGATGGGCAATTTATACGCGGCTTGTTTCAATGCTTCTTTTGCGTCCGCTTCGGAAAGTCCGGAGATCTCAAACATAACTCTTCCGGGTTTTACTACAGCAACCCAGTATTCAGGAGCGCCTTTACCGCTGCCCATACGGGTTTCGGCGGGCTTCTTAGTTACGGGTTTGTGCGGGAATATCTTAATCCAGACTTTACCGTTTTTTCTTACGCGTTTAGCGAGAACTATACGCGCCGCTTCTATTTGATTGGAAGTAATCCAGGCGGGCTGCAAAGCAACCAAGCCGTATTCGCCGTAAGTTACCAAATTGCCCTTAGTGGCAACACCCTTCATGCGCCCTCTGTGGACTCTTCTCCATTTTACTCTTTTAGGCATTAACATTGCGTTCTTCTCCTTTGAGGGACTTTGTCAATACCTCGCCTTTGTAGATCCACACTTTAACGCCGATAACGCCAAATGTGGTATGAGCTTCGGCAAAGCCGTAGTCAATGTTTGCTCTTAATGTTTGCAAAGGTATCGAACCCTCGATGTAGTGTTCGCTGCGCGCGATTTCCGCGCCGTCTAATCTGCCGCCTACCATAACCTTAACGCCTTTTGCTCCGGCTTTCATTGCGCGGCTTAAAGCTTGCTTCATAGTTCTTCTATAAGAAGCTCTTTTTTCGATTTGAGCGGCTATGCTTTCGGCAATCAATTGAGCGTCCAAATCAGGACGTTTTACTTCAAAGATGTTGATATTTATAGATTTGCCGGGCGCGATAGCCGAAACTTCTTTCTTTATTTGTTCTACGCCGGCGCCTTTGACTCCGATTAATGTGCCAGGGCGGGCAGTGTAAATGTTTACTACGATCTTGCTTCCCGTAAGTCTTTGAATAGTAATGCGGGAAATTGCGTTGGCGTAATATTTGGTCTTGATATGCTGACGGATTTTATAATCTTCGTAAAGATATTTGCTAAAATCCTTCTTATTAGCATACCATTGGGTTTCCCAGCCTTTTATTATTCCCACTCTTAAGCCATGGGGATTTACTTTTTGACCCATTATTTAGCCTCCCTGACATCCAAAATGACTGTAATGTGACTTGTGCGCTTCAAAATTCTGTCAGCGCTTCCGCGAGCGCGCGGCATAATACGCTTTAGAGTAGGGCCTTGATCGGCGAAAATCTCTGCAATATATAAATCTTTTTTTGCGAGATTGTTATTGTGTTCAGCGTTTGCTGCGGCGCTGTTAATAACTTTCATAACAGCTTCCGCTGCGCCAAGCGGAGTATTTTTCAAAATAGCAATAGCTTCGTTATAGCTCTTGCCGCGCACCAAATCAATTACCCTTCTTACCTTGTAAGGCGAAATCCTTACATAACGGGCAATAGCTTTTGGACGTGTGTCTTTATTTTTTTGCCTTTCGGCAGCCTTTGTTCTGATTCTCGTAGCCATACCACTCTGCTCCTATTTGGCTTGTGAGCCTTTGTCTCCCGAATGTCCTTTGAAAGTCCTGGTAGGAGCGAATTCTCCTAACTTATGGCCTACCATATCTTCGGTGCAATATACGGGAACGTGTTTTCTTCCGTCGTGCACCGCTATAGTATGCCCTACAAATTCGGGAAGTATAGTCGATGCTCTTGACCAAGTCTTAATAACTTTTTTCTCGTTCTTCGCGTTGAGCTCTTGAATCTTTTTCAAAAGCTTAGGATCAACGTAAGGTCCTTTTTTTACCGATCTGCTCATTTAGCTAACCTCTTTAATTGATTCGTTTGACAATAAATCTGTCGGAACGATTCTTTTTCTTTCTTGTCTTCAAGCCTCTAGCTTTCTTACCCCAAGGCGTCATAGGGCTGGGCATACCAACAGGGGATTTGCCTTCGCCGCCGCCGTGAGGGTGATCGACAGGGTTCATAGCGAAACCGCGAACCGTAGGTCTAACGCCCATATGGCGCTTGCGTCCGGCCTTGCCTAGGCTGACAAGCTCATGGTCAAGGTTGCCTACTTGACCGATTGTCGCGCGGCAAGAAATGGGAACCATTCTCATTTCGCCGCTAGGCAATCTGAGCGTAGCGTATTTGCCTTCTTTAGCCATCAATTGAGCCGCCGCGCCTGCGGTACGAACAAGCTGTCCGCCGCGTTTAGGCTGAAGCTCTATATTATGAACCATAGTACCTACGGGCACGTTTTCCAAAGGCAAAGCGTTGCCTACCTTGATGTCAACATTAGGGCCCGATACTACGGTATCTCCCACTTGCAATCCCAAAGGAGCTAAAATATATCTCTTCTCTCCATCGGCGTAATGAAGCAACGCGATAAACGCCGTGCGGTTAGGATCGTATTCGATAGCCGCAACTTTCGCGGGAATGTTATCCTTATCGCGCTTGAAGTCTATAATACGATACTTGCGTCTTCCGCCGCCGCCAATGTGTCTTACGGTAATTTTGCCTTGATTATTGCGTCCGCCTGTGCGATTAAGACTAACTACCAAAGATTTTTCGGGCTCTTTTTTAGTAATAACCGAATAATCTAAGTAAGTCTTAAATCTTGTTCCCGGCGTGATAGGTTTTAGTCTTTTAATAGCCATCGTTTACTCCTTATGCCAGACTGTCAAACAATTCTATGGACTTAGAATCCTTAGTCAATTGTATGATTGCCTTTTTGTAAGAGGGGGTCATTCCCTCGTAGATTCCTTGTCTTTTTAATTTGCCGCGGGCGTTAATGGTGTTAACGCTTTCGACTTTTACCTTAAATATTTCTTCAATAGCTCTTTTGATTTGCTGTTTGTTAGCTTTTTTGTCGACTATAAAGGTGTATTTTTTGGATTGGATGCCGTCATAACTTTTTTCGGTCATAACGGGTTTTATGATAATATCATAAGGATTATTCATTACCGTAAGCCTCCTCAATCTTTTGGACCGCGCTCTTTAGCATAACGATCTTATTATGACGGACTACATCGTATACGTTGATAAAATCAGAGCAAATGGTGTTTAAAATAGGTATGTTTCTGGAAGCTCTGATAATGGTTTCGTCAAGCTCGGGCAATACTAGCAAAACGCTCTTTTCTAATTTCAAATTGGACAAAATCTTAGCGACTTCTTTGGTCTTAGGAGCGCTTAGTTTAATATCGTCCAAAACCATTATTTCGTCGTCTTTCGCTTTCGCGCTCAATGCGGACAAAAGCGCCAAGGTCTTAGCTTTTTTGTTGATCTTTTGGGAGAAATCCCTAGGCTTAGGCGCGAATACTACGCCGCCATGATACCATTGAGGAGCGCGAATAGAGCCGTGACGAGCTCTGCCGGTCTTTTTTTGTCTCCAAGGCTTTCTTCCGCCGCCGCTTACTTCTGCGCGGGTCAAAGCGCTTTTCGTGCCTTGTCTGCGGTTAGCCAATTGAGCGACTATAACTTGATGAATTAAAGGCTTGTTGACTTCTTGTCCAAACACTTTGTCGCTCAAATCCATAGAGCCGACTATTTCTCCGCTTTGGTTATATACGTTAACTTTAGGCATATCTCTAATTCTCCTTATCTTGCGGACTTAACAGCTTGACGGACAGCAACCAGCCCGCCTTTAGGTCCGGGAACAGAACCCTTAATAAGCATAATATTTTTTTCAGGATCGACTTTGACCACTTCAAGATTAAGAATGGTCACCTTTTCATGTCCGTAATGTCCGGGCATAATTCTGTTTTTGAAAACTCTGCTAGGCGTGCTGTTTGCGCCCATAGAACCTACTTCTCTATGCACAGGGCCGGTACCGTGAGACATCTTAAGACGATGCGCGTTCCAACGCTTGATCGTGCCTGTGAATCCGCGGCCTTTGGTAAGCCCGCTTACGTCCACCAAATCGCCCGGTTGGAAAATATCGCATTTTATTTCGTCGCCAGCTTTGTAGCTAGACGCATTGGACAACCTGAATTCTTTAAGATATCTCTTAGGCGTAAGGCCTGCTTTTTTCAAATGGCCCAAAACAGGCTTTGTCAAATTCTTTTCTTTAGCTTCGACAAAGGCGAACTGAACGGCGCTGTAGCCGTCTTTTTCCTCGGTCTTAACCTGAGAAACGTAACACGGGCCCGCTTCGATAACCGTAACGGGAATAACCGTGCCGTCCTCGGCAAACACTTGTGTCATTCCTAATTTTTTACCTAATATAGCTTTGTTCATCGTAAAAAGTCCTCCGGCAAGCCTTACAACTTGATCTTGATATCAACGCCTGCAGGCAAGTCCAGCTTCATAAGACTGTCAACTGTTTTTGCCGACGGGCTGTAAATATCTATTAAACGCTTGTGCGTTCTAATCTCAAATTGTTCTCTGGCGTCTTTATATTTGTGAGGAGCACGCAAGATTGTTATGATTTCCTTCTCGGTAGGAAGGGGAATAGGGCCGCTTACCTTGCCGCCAGTTCTCTTAGCTGTTTCGACAATCTTCATTGCGGATTGGTCGACTAATTCATGCTCGTAAGCTTTAAGATTGATTCTGATTCTTTGTCCTGCCATGTTTTAAATCTTTAACCTCCAAATTGCTTCACTTAAGCTAAAACCGATATACAATGCGCCGTGTGTTTCATATTTCTTACATTTTTTTACGGCTTATAAAAAGCCGCTAAAAAGTAAAAAATATTTTTAGCTTAAGCCGTTCCCGATAGATTAGGAACATAGATCCGCCGAAGTTATCCGATTAGGCGTTGCAATTATTTCGCCTAGGTAACCTTCGGGTTCATCTCCCCAAAAAAACGCTGTGTTCAGCGAACACGCTTATAT
>DATCKP010000040.1:0-8996 GCA_036562165.1 Clostridia bacterium | reverse complement strand
GGGTAATTATCACGTCAGGTTTTCTTTCGACTGTTTCGGCCGCTTGAGTTTGAGTCTTTTCGTCTTTTTCTTCTTTAGCCTGTTGATTGATGTTTTTGTTTATAGTCAAGCGACGGTCGTAAGAAATCTTTGTTTTCTTAGAGCGGGACTTAAACTTAGGAGCAAGATCCACTACCGCAATTAATATCAAGCAGAATACCAAAGCGACGGAGAACAGAATGGTAGGCCACAACCACCAAGGGAATGCCTTTTTGTCTTCTTCTTTGGTATCTTCGTCCTTAGTCTCGCTCATAACTACTTTAATAATATTGTCAGGTCTCAAATCTTCGTCTTCTACCGCAAGATCCGCGATGCCTTCGTTATAAGCGGTTTCGTCGATTTTATCGATTGTGATTTGGTCAACGATAATTAAGCCGGAAGCCAAAGAGTCAGGTTTGGTATTGTCGCCCAACCAAATTTGTATTATGTGCGTATCGGTAGACGAACCGACGTTAATATAGAACTTATAGTCTACAAAGTCGTTGTCAACATTAAATTCGCGGTATTCGGTATTAATGTTATCAAAGTAATAATCGTCTCCCAAAATAATTCTTGCGCCCAAGCCTTTAGCTATGCCTACGGTCTTGATTCTTACGGTTATTAGATAGAACGAATCGGTTTCATAAGAGATAGCTTGAGTTTGCCTCATACCGTAAGCGGTAGGTTCGGGGCTGTAGATAACTAGAGCGTAAGGGGACAGGTTGTCCTTGCCTATTACAGCCTTGTCAATATTCAAAACGGAAGGATCGTATTCGTCAAGGTTAATAACGCCGGCTTTTACGGTTTTTATGTAAGAGTAAGGGTTAATAGACGTCCAATTTAAAGGCTTCTTCAAAAGGGAGTCCGTTTGTTCGAACGTCTCGAACTTCTCATGCAAGAAGCTGTATTTCTTGTTAAATAAGCCCTTAGCGTTATTAAACTCGTCAGCGTCTACGTTTTCAGCGTCCACAAAATCTACAAACAAATGACCGCTTGTATAAAACTCTTTATCAAAGCCGCCTTTTTTGCCGAGCCATATTTCTAAAGTTAAGGTTTGAGAATTATAAGCGCTGTAAACGTAGAAGTTGTATGTTCTGAATTGGCTTTCGGTGTCAATTTGAGAGTGTCTAGCGATAACCATATCGCCTTGTTTTAGAACAAGTTCGGCGCCGTAACCGGACGCGATCTGCGTTTGCAAATTAACCGAAATCTTTTTATATGTTTCAGCTTCGACAGAGATATCTACGGCGTATCCGTAAGCCGAAGGCTGAGTGTTAGTTATCATTAGCAGGTTGGTATTAGGCTGATCGTCGGAGTAAGGATATACAGGAGCGCCGTAATTTTGTTTATTGGCTTCAAAATGCGATTTATCGCCCCTTATAATGCCCGCTATTGTCAAATCTTCATTGCCTTGTTCATATAAAGCTTGCCAAGAAGCTGCTGGCATAGGATATTTATATTCACGGTAATTGCCCACGTTATCAAAGTTGCCGTTGTCAACGCCAGGCGCGCCTTGGCTGTCGGACAAAGATACTACCGTTCCGTTAGAGCTGTTGTTAGTAAATTCTTCGGGCAAAATTTCTTCTAAGGTAATATTATCGTAATAAACCGTTCCCGTAGCGGCAGAAGAGCTGTTGCCAAACCAAAGCTCTAAGTAAACTTCTTTGTCCATTAAGGAAGAGCCTTTAATATAGAAGCTTCCTTGTTTCCAATCGCCCAGCCAAGAATAAGAGCCTAAGTCTTGAGAGAACGTATTTAAAGTGCCGTGCGTCTTAAATTCGCCGTTTTTATCTTTAGATACGATCGTAGCGAACGCGGTGCCGTTTTTTATCTTGGTTTTGTTTTGCCAAACAGCAAGATGATAAAATTTATGTCTTTCTATCTTAATAGGCTGCGAACGATAACCAGCGTATCCCGGAAGACTTGCCTCTATCTTTAGAGCGTGATTTCCAAAAGGAATATATACATCGCTTTCAAGAGAAACTTTCGCGGTAGAAGCGATATTTTCCCAATTGGAAAAACCGTTCTCAAAGCTGCCTTGGAAGCTGTCGTCTAACAAGTTGTTAGACAATTCTTCGGCAAAATATTCGTTTTGACCGGGATTGTTTTTGTAATATTGATATGTTTCGTAAGAAATAGGCTGCAAAAGCACTTTGTCAAAGAATACATAACCGCTTGCAGGTCTCATTGTTTTGTTGCCGTCTTTATCTTCGCTGACGTCGCCAAGCTGCAAAGAAACCCTAATGGAAGCGGTCTTATAGCTGTATCCCGAGAAATAAATGCAATACTCTTGCCAAGTATTATGCGTGTTGATAGGTTCGGAAATCGCTGTTATGTCGCCTGTGACCGCGACAAAAGCGCCGTAGTTGCAATCTTCGCCTATCGTCGAGTAATCGGGGGTGTAAACATAAACGCTTAATTTATAATAAGAATTAGGCTTTATGTCGTATGTCATTGACTTGAACGCGTAAGCGGTTTGGTTAAGAGTGCTTATCATTAATACGTTCGCTTTTTCAGCGTTCTTGTCATGCGGGCTTATTAAAGTGCTTGCGTCTACCTCTGCAAAATTGCTAGGCAATTTATAAGGGTTGTCCTTATCGCTAGCCTTAGCCATTATAGAATCAGCTTTTAGGCTGATAATACCGGCGGCTACGTTGGACGATAATTTTTCATCCATTACCGCGCCTGACCAGTTTAAAGGCGAATAAGGATAGACCGTGCCCGCGTTATTAAAGCTTTCGTTATCTATCAAATTTTGCATTCGAACGATAACTTGTTCGTCTTCAGAATTTGCCGCAAAAATCGCGTAATTTAAGTTACTCAAAATTGCCGCAAATGCTATAATTATGGTTAAAAATAATACGCTCAGTTTCTTAGTCATTTGGATATCCTTTATGCTAGTCCTTTTTAGAATAACTTTACTCTAATTGTAAACTATTTATAATTATATAAAATTAATGTTTCAAAATCAATTATAATATACATTTTTTCATTTTCCTTTAATATTTTTGGCTCTCTCTGTTAAAACTATTTAACGTCATGAAAAAATTTCCAAAAAAGATTACTTTATTAATATGTGGAGCATTAATAGGTTTTATTAATGGTTTTTTTGGCGGCGGCGGCGGCATGATAGCCGTGCCTGTTTTGGAACTAATCCTAAAAAACGAAACCAAAACCGCGCACGCTACCGCTATTTTAATTATTTTGCCGCTTTGCGTTGCTAGCGCCGTCGTCTATATTTCTTCGGGCTATTTCAAACTAAAAAGCGGCTTGCCCGCAGGCGCCGGGGTAATAATAGGCGGCATCATTGGCGCGGTTTTATTGGCTAAACTCAACAGCAAAACGATTAGAATTATTTTCGCGGTCGTTATGACTTTGGTAGGTCTAAAAATGGCTATTTTTCCTTAAAAAAAGATTTTGAAAGGAACTTATATGTGGCAGATTATAAAGTTTATATTAATAGGAATAGCCGGGGGAATTCTAGGCGGAATGGGAATGGGCGGGGGAACGCTCACAATACCGCTTTTGACTATGCTGGGCGGCGTCGAACAGCATACCGCTCAAGCTATCAATCTTGTGTCGTTTATACCTATGGCTATAGCAGCTCTCATATTGCACTTTAAAAACAAACTTGTAAAGACTCAAGGAGTTTTGTATATAATCGTTCCCGCTCTTGCCTTGAGCGTGATATCTTCTTTAATCATTAAGCATATAAATTCATCTTTGTTAACAAGACTTTTTGGTGGGTTTTTAGCTTTGCTTGGATTATGGATATTAATAGAAAATATATTTATCAATAAAAATAAAGACTCAAAAAACGCGTAAACCGTTGGAATTTGTATTTTTTGATTAGATTTGCGCACTCTAAAGGTGTTGACTATTTTTTACTTTGGGAGACTGGCACATTGGACGCGAATATTAAAGCAGTTATAATGGCTGGCGGAAAAGGCACGAGACTTTTGCCTTTGACCCAAAATTTGCCCAAACCGCTAATGCCTGTTTTAGGCAAACCAGTTATTTACTATATAATTCAACTTTTATTAAGTTACGAAATCAAGGATATAGCCATAACGCTTATGCATATGCCCCAAATGATTATAGATAAAGTTAATAGGTATTATCCTTTAAATTTTAATTATTTCATTGAAGACAAGCCTTTGGGGACTGCGGGAAGCGTTAGAGCCGCTAAGGAGTGGCTAAACGATAATCCTTTTATAGTCATAAGCGGCGACGCCCTTACCAATCTAGAAATAAAAAAATTATACGACGCCCATTTGCAAAGCGGCGCGGATATAACCATGGCCGTAAAAGAAGTAGACAATCCTTCGCTTTACGGCGTGATAAAGACGAACGAAGACGGTTTCGTAAAAGAGTTTGTTGAAAAACCAAAAAACAATGAAATTGACAGCAACTTAATAAACTGCGGAATTTACGTAATAAATCCTGAAATATTAAGATACATACCCAAAGACACCATGTTTGACTTTGCCAAAGATTTGTTCCCTATAATATTAGACAAAGGCAAAAAAATATACGCTCATAAACTTGAGAAATATTGGTGCGACATAGGCTGCATAGACGAGTATTTTAGGGCGAATATGGATATGCTCAACGGCGTTCAAGGGCTTGACGTTTATACAAAAAATATAGAAGAGCTATACGATATCGCGTTAAGGCGGGTTTATTTTGGCAAAAAGAGCTTTGTAGGGCTTAAAGTCGATATTGGAAGCAACGTAATTATCGGAAACAATTGCCATATAGACGGCAACATTTCGTTGTCCGATTGCATTATATTTGACAATACTTATCTTGACGTATCTTGTCATGGCGCTATCGCCACTCCAGAGCATTACATACCTGTCTTATATAAGCAGGCTCCGATCTATCAAACGCAAAGAGAAGAAGCCGCGGTCAATAAATCTGTTTGAATTATTAATGGTGTATCCACAATTTTTTGATTGCGAATTTGTAAAAATTAGGCAAATGATATATAATGGTTTTTGCTAAAATAACGAATAATAAAGGATTTTTGGAGGTTATTTGGATACACTTAAGGTTATATTTTTAGGCGGCGTAGGAGAGATAGGAAAAAACATCACCGCTTTTGAATACAAAAACGATATCATAGTGGTAGACTGCGGTTCTGCTTTTCCCAGCATAGATATGCCGGGAGTCGACTTAGTAATACCCGACGTAAGCTATTTAATTGAAAACATTCACAAAGTCAGGGGATTTTTCTTAACGCACGGTCACGAAGACCACATAGGCGGATTGCCTTATATCTTAAAACAGTTCGGCATACGCGTTCCTATTTACGCGTCCAATATCACGCTTGCGCTTTTAGAGCATAAATTTAAAGAACATAAATTAGAAAACCTCAACGTTTACGTAGTCAAGAAAAATTCTATAATTCAAGCGGGGGCGTTTACAGTAGAATTTATCAAAGTAAGCCATTCTATCTCGGGCAGTTTTGCGTTGTTTATACAGTGTCCCGCCGCTAGAGTTTTTCATACCGGAGACTTTAAGGTCGATTATACGCCTATAGACGGAGAATTGATAGATTTAAGACGAATCGCCGAAATAGGCAAAAAGGGCGTAACGCTGATGCTGTCCGAAAGCACTAATATCGAACGCCCCGGATATTCGATGAGCGAATCCGCTGTAGGCAAATTCTTATATAACTATTTCGCTCAAAACATAGGAAGACGCCTGATTGTCGCTACTTTCGCGTCAAATATTCATCGGATTCAACAAATAATTGATTTAGCCCATAAGTTCGGCAGAAAGGTGGCGTTTAGCGGACGCAGCATGCTTAACGTTTTGGAAGCCGCTTCAAGAATAGGCGAGATAAGATACGACAAGCACATCGTAATCGATTTGGAAAGAACCAAAAATATAGACGATTCCAAGCTGGTAATAATAACCACGGGCTCTCAAGGCGAGCCTATGAGCGCTTTGACGCGTATGGCAAGCGGAGAGTTTAATAAGGTAAAAATAACAGACAACGATACCGTCATAATATCGGCTTCGCCCATACCAGGCAATGAAAAGCTTGTTTATAACGTAATAAACAACTTATACGAAAAAGGCGCCAAAGTAATATACGAAGATTTAGCCGACGTGCATGTGTCCGGGCACGCTTTTAGAGAAGAGCTTAAGCTTATGTATCTTTTGGTCAAGCCTAAGTTCTTTATCCCTATCCATGGCGAGATTAGGCATCTAAAACAACATATGGAAATGATAGCCGATTTAGGACACAACCCTAACCTTATGCTTATGCCTAAAATAGGCGACAGGATAGAAGTAAGCTCAAAATATATGAGACGAACGGACAGCGTTTCCGCTGGCAATATATTGGTAGACGGCGCGGGTATCGGCGACGTCGGCGCGGAAGTGTTAAGGGACAGAAAGCACCTATCCGAAGACGGAATGCTTCTTGTGATAATGGGCATAGAGCCGGACGGCACAGTTTCGTCTATAGACGTTATAACCAGGGGCTTTATTTACGCGAAAGAGTCCGCGGATTTGATAGAAGAAATCAAGCAAGTGGCTATTAATTCTGTAAACGGCATTGATTTAAAATTCCAAGTAGACAGAGAAATATTAAAAAACAACATCAGAAAAAATTTACGCAACTTCTTGAACAAAAAGATAAAAAGAAGCCCTATGATTTTGCCTTTTATAATAGAAAACTAAGATTATGCGTCTTCAAGATATATTGGATTATTGCCGCCGGCATAACATTCCGACTATAAGCGAACCAGCTTGGGAACAATTAGAAAAAGCGTTAATAAAATATAAGCCTAACTCTATTTTAGAAATAGGCTCTGGCTCAGGTTATTCGGCCGCAAAAATATTGAAAGCGGTCAAAAGCTATACGGATTTAGATAAAATTAGATTTACTACGGTGGAAATAGACCCAGAGCGTTTTGAGCTTGCTCTTTCTAATTTAAAAGCTTTAGGGCTTTACCAATATGCCGAACTCATACTAGACGACGCGGCCGCGATTTTGGGCTTATATGTTTTGCAAAACGTAAAATTTGATTTTATCTTTTTAGACGGCGCGAAAGGGCAGTATATCTATTATCTGCCTAATATTCTAAAAATTTTAAACGACGGCGGAATATTGTTTTGCGACAACCTGACTTTTCACGGGTATTCTAAAAACGGCAAAAATACCTATCACAAAATGCGAACTATAGCTGTTAATTTGCAAAAATTTGAAAACGCGATACGGCAAAACCCGCAATTAAAATGCGAGATAATAGAAACAGGCAATGATTGCGTTGCGATCTGTCAAAAAATATAGAGAACGATTATGAAAAGAGTTGAACTGCTTGCCCCCGCGGGCAATATGGAAAAACTAAAAACCGCTTTATATTTCGGAGCCGACGCCGTCTATATGGGCGGCAGGAATTTTAGCTTAAGGCAATACAGCCAAAACTTTTCTTTGGAAGAGATTTTCAAAGCGGCAAAATTAACTCATGATTTAGGAAAAAAATTATATATCACCGTCAATGTTTTTGCCCGAGACAAAGACTTTGGCGAGTTAAGCGAATATCTTAAGGTTTTGGAAGAAGCCCAAGTTGACGCCGTTATAGTTAGCGATTTGGGCGTTATGGATTACGTATTAAACAATACCAAGCTGGACGTTCACGTAAGTACGCAAGCCAACACCACCAACGCCCGAGCGATAGATTTTTACGCAAGATTGGGCGTAAAAAGGGTAATTTTGGCTAGAGAACTGACTTTAGATGAAATAAAGACTATAAAGCAAAATCTAAAAAGCGATATAGAGATAGAAGCCTTTGTCCACGGCGCTATGTGCATTTCTTATTCCGGCAGGTGCTTGCTAAGCAATTATTTTACCGGCCGCGATTCCAACCGCGGAGAATGCGTTCAGGCTTGCCGCTGGGATTATATTTTGTTCCAAGACACCAAGCCTGACAAGCCCCTTATCATAAACCAAGACGAAAAGGGAACGTATATTCTTAATTCAAAAGACTTAAATATGCTAGGCTATTTGGATCAATTAATAGACGCGGGAATAAGCTCTTTTAAGATTGAAGGCAGAATGAAAACCGCTTATTACGTAGCCACAATAGTAAACGCCTACAAAAGAGCGTTGGATTGTTTGTATAATAACCAGCCTGTTCCCGAATATATTTTGCAAGAGCCTTATAAAACTTCGCATAGGGAGTTTACGACGGGCTTTTATTTCAACAAACCCGAAGAATACTACGAGACTTCACGCTCTGTCCAATCTTACGATTTTGTGGCTTTAGTAAAGGGTTATGACGACGGCAGAGCGTTAATAGAGCAGCGTAATCGTTTTGAAATAGGAGATCGTTTAGAAATTTTGTCTCCTGCCGATTCTTTCTTGAAAACTATAACAATCGACAAGATGGTCGATTTAGACGGGAATCCTGTCAAAGTAGCGGATAAAGTTCAGCAAGAGTTATACATCTATACCGACATAAAGCTGAATTCGGGCGATATTTTGAGAAAACAACAAAAAAATTCTTGACCTAATACTATTATATAGATTATAATTTTGCGAGAATTTTGGATATACCTTTGCCGTTGCTAATTATTGCCTATTATTTTTGTTGTTTGTTGTGCTATAATAACATAGCGAAATAATGCAGTTGACTGAATGACCGCGTTTTATTAATAATAAAACGAGGAAAGTCCGAGCATCGCAGGACAGGGCGCTGGATAACGTCCAGTGAAGGCGACTTCAAGGAAAGTGCAACAGAAAGCAAACCGCATACTGACTTCGGTCAGTATGTAAGGGTGAAAGGGTAGGGTAAGAGCCTACCGCGCGTATGGCGACATATGCGGCATTGTAAACCCCGCCCGATGCAAGATAGAGAGCGCAAGGTGGTCCGCCGTAGCTCTCGCCAAAATCGCTAGAACATATCGGCAACGATATGTCCAGACAGATGGTCATTCTCGACAGAACTCGGCTTACAGGT
>DATCKP010000054.1:0-12362 GCA_036562165.1 Clostridia bacterium | reverse complement strand
GCAAAGTCTATACACTTTTATAAGGGGAGTGGGCAATATGAAAATCGAAAGCAAATTGTATAACAACACGCTTTTCATTGCAATATACGGCGAGCTGGACGAATACACGGCCGTATATACAAGAAACGAGCTTGACAGAATTATCTCTGAAAACGAGATGAAACGGGTTGTCGTTGATTTGTCCGAGCTTAGTTTTATGGACAGCACGGGAGTGGGAATTTTGATCGGCAGATTTAAGAAATTAAGAGCAAAAAATATTCCGATATTTATAGCGAACCCAAGCAAAACGGTAGACAAAATATTTTCGATGACAGGGCTTTATGAAATAATGCCCAAAATAGGTTGAGATAAGGAGTGATTATGAAAGTAGATAACGAAATGACTCTAATAATTCCCGCTCTATCAAAAAACGAAGCGTTTGCGCGCAGCGCAGTCGCGGCGTTTGCTGTCGAGCTTAACCCGAGCATAGAAGAAATCAACGACATAAAAACAGCCGTATGCGAAGCGGTTACCAATAGCATAGTTCACGGCTATGACAAGAAAGAGGGATATATCACCATAAAAGCCAAGATTATCGGCAGGGTTCTACATATAGAAATAAGCGATAACGGCGTGGGCATTCAAGATATCGAAAAGGCTAGACAGCCCTATTTTACTACTAAGCCCGACGAAGAAAGAACGGGCATGGGATTTACGGTTATGGAAACTTTTATGGATACACTGGATGTTTTGCCCAATGAAAATGGCGGCGTAAAAGTAATTATGACTAAGACTATCAAAGGCTGAATTCTAGACGGGCTGGATAATCATTTTTTGGAGAAGTATCGGTGCTTGAACATAACGAGACAATTGAATTAATCGCTAGAGCCCAAAAAGGCGATGAAGAAGCCAAGACTAAATTATTGGTTCATAACGCCCCGCTTATAAAAAGCATAATAAGGCGTTATGTAAATAAGGGCGTGGATTATGACGACTTATATCAATTGGGCTCTATGGGTTTTTTGAAAGCAATAAAAAACTTTGATACTTCTTATAACGTTAAATTTTCTACTTACGCCGTGCCGATGATAGCGGGCGAAGTTAAAAGGTTTTTGCGCGACGACGGTTATATAAAAGTTTCCCGAACGCTAAAGATGTTATCAAACAAAATAAATCAATATATAGAAGAATACAAGAAAAATCACGCGAGCGACCCTACCATAGAAGAATTAGCCAAAAAATTTAATATGGACCCCCAAGAAATAGTTTTTGCTATGGATTCGGCAAAACTTCCTATGTCCTTATACGAAAAAAACGAAGACCCGGATTCAACAAGTTTAATAGATAAAATTTCTAGCCAAAACGAAAATACTGACGAAATTTTAGATAAGTTAATACTTACCGATATAATAAATGAATTGAGCGAAAGAGAAAAGAAAATTATTATTATGAGATATTTTAGAGACAAAACCCAAAGCGAAATAGCGGTGATGCTTGGCGTAAGCCAAGTGCAAGTGTCAAGATTAGAGAGTAAAATTATACAAAAGATCAAAAATAAGTTTTTTCCCGAAAAGCAAGAAAAGAGTTGTAAATGATATTAAGAATGTGTATAATATATTCCAACATAACCAATACGTATAAGCGATGACAAAGCTGCGGCCAAATAATCTTTTTTAGAGAGTCGATGGTCGGTGCAAATCGATAAAGATATTTGGCCTTATCCACTTTGGAGCTTTAAGGGTAATGCCTTAAGGGGTGGCGTCCTTTATAAACGCCGAACGAGGCGGTCGTTTTGTTATAAAACGGCAACTTGGGTGGCAACGCGGATAATCCTTCCGTCCCATTTGGGATAGGAAGGTTTTTTTATATAAAATAACAAAAGGAGCGAATATATGATAGACATTAAATTATTGCGCGCAAATCCTGATTTAGTAAAAGAAAATATCAAGAAAAAATTCCAATTTGAAAAACTTCCGTTGGTAGACGAAGTTATTCAGCTTGACCAAGAATATAGAAACGCAAAATCAAAAGCGGATACCTTAAGAAGCCGCCGCAATTCCATAAGCAAAGAAATCGGAATGATGATGGCAAAAGGTCAAAAAGAACAAGCCGAGCAAGCAAAAAAACAAGTCGAAGAAATGAACGTCGAACTAGAGCATTTGCAAGAGCTTGAAGACAAGCTTTCTAAAAGAATAAACGAGATAATGCTTGTCATCCCTAACATTATTGACGAAAGCGTTCCTATCGGCAAAGACGATTACGAAAACGTGGAGATCGAAAGAATTGGCGAGCCTTTTGTGCCCGATTTTGAAATACCTTACCATGTAGATATAATGGAAAGACTTAAAGGAATTGACATAGACAGCGCGAGAAAAACTAGCGGAAACGGGTTTTATTACTTGCGCGGCGATATAGCCAGACTGCATTCGGCTATATTGACATACGCGCGAGATTTTATGATTGACAAGGGCTTTACCTATTATATACCGCCTTTTATGATAAGGGGCAACATAGTTAACGGCGTTATGAGCTTTGCGGAAATGCAAAATATGATGTATAAGATCGAAGGCGAAGACTTATATTTAATAGGCACAAGCGAACATTCTATGATAGGTAAGTTCGTGGACACCATAGTCCCCGAAGACGAATTGCCTTATAAACTTACCAGCTATTCGCCTTGCTTTAGAAAAGAAGTGGGAGCACACGGCATAGAAGAAAGGGGAGTTTACAGAATTCACCAATTTGAAAAGCAAGAAATGGTTATAATATGCAAGCCAGAAGAAAGCATGCGGTGGTTTAATGAAATGTATCATATCACCGTCGACTTTTTCAGATCTTTGGACATTCCCGTAAGGGTAATAGAATGCTGCTCGGGAGACTTGGCGGACTTAAAAGTAAAAAGCGTGGACGTAGAAGCTTGGTCGCCTAGACAAAAGAAATACTTTGAAGTGGGAAGCTGTTCTAACCTAGGCGAAGCTCAAGCAAGAAGATTAGGAATAAGAGTAAAAGGCAAAGAAGGAAATTACTATCCGCATACCTTAAATAACACGGTGGTAGCCCCGCCTAGAATGCTGATAGCGTTTTTAGAAAATAATTTGAACGCAGACGGCTCCGTAAGAATTCCCAAACCTTTAAGAGTTTATATGGGCGGCAAAGAAATAATAGAAGCAAAAGGCTAAATCCCCAAAGGATTTAGCCTTTTTTATGCTTCGTATGTTTCGATTAAGGGTATTATAGGTCTAGGTTTTTTGCCGTTAGGCTTTTGAGCGTTTTCTTTGATATCGTATATTCTAAAATCTTTTTCATTTGATTTTTTATCAATTTCTTTTTCCGGCAATTCAATTTCGATTTCTATTTCGGGAGCATCTCCGCGGTTTTCATCAGAGTCTTTAGTTACAACAATTCTGCCTTTTTTTAGGCTTTTTATTATATTGCCGTCTTCGTTATATATTGTATATTCAAAGTAACTAATATAAAGATCTTTTGGCTGTTCTTGCTCCATTCCGTCCGCTAAAACGAGATTATTAAAATTGACAATAATAGTCAGCGCGATTAATAGCGTTAAGCTTATTGTTAAAAGTTTTTTCATATCTTCCTCCTTTTTTAATATTTTTTGCAAATTTTGGAAAAATATTTTTCGATCTTTTTGAGAATAAAAATTTTAAGTTTATTTGTTTCGCGTTTTTTCCAATGAATATTAACTAGAGTATTTTCAAATATTAATATCAAAAGCGAGGTAAGATTTATGAGAGTATATAAAGACAAACAAAAGTTATATTTCAATATCGAAGATAAAGAAACAATAATAAAAACGCCTTATCAAGAGGAAAGAAACCATGGAAATACCAAGCGTGGAACAATTTAAGCAAAAATATAAAGACAGAAATAAAAGATATATTAACTATGTGGAGATGGTTTCGCCTAAACAAACTACTTGGAAATCGCTTTTAAACGCGTTTTTAATAGGCGGAACGATTTGTTTATTGGGTCAGATTTTATTTGATTTGGCAAAACTCATATTCTCTGTGCCTGACGATAAAGCGCAGACTATCGCGTTATTAGTTTTGATTTTCCTAACCGCTTTATTAACGGGAATAGGAGTTTTCGACAAGATTGCGTATTACGGCGGCGGCGGTTCGTTTTTGCCCATAACCGGCTTTGCCAACGCGATTTCAAGCGCGGCTATAGAATTTAAAGCCGAAGGCTTGATCTTTGGATTAAGCAGCAAGTTTTATACCGTAGCCGGACCGGTTATCGTTAACGGCATTTTAGCTTCGTTTATAGTCGGATTAATATACTACATTGCGGGATTATTCTAGGTGATAAAATGAGATTGTTTGATTTTGGAGTGGAAATAGATTTAAATATCAAAAAAGGGTTAAAAACTATAAAACGAGTAAACAGCAAAAACACTAAAAAAATAGGCAAACAAACCATATTATTTGAAAACGAGCCTAGAATTTTCAGCAGTCATTCGATAGTATCTCAAAAAGAAAAAGAAGGTCCGTTATCCGAGTATTTTTACGATGTTATAAGCGATTCTAAATTCAACGAAAAAACGTTTGAAAAAGCTGAAAATAAGATGTTCGTTCACGCCTTGCATAAGGCGATACATAAAGCGGAAATACTGCCCGAAGATATAGACGTATTAATAGCCGGAGACTTGCTTTCTCAAATAGTATCGTCAAGTTATTGCGCGAGATTATTTGAAATACCATATTTAGGCATATTCGGAGCATGTTCTACGATAGCGGAAGGATTGATTATTGCGTCTATGTTAATAGACGGCGGCTTTGGAGACGTCGCGGCCTGCGTTACAGGAAGCCACTACGCCACTGCCGAACGCCAATTTAGAGGGCCGGTGGAATTGGGAGCGCAAAAACAAAAATACGCCCAGCACACTGTAACCGCGGCGGCCGCGTTAATAGTGGGCTTGGTAGGGCACGGTATTAGAGTCACCAAAGCTTGTATTGGTAAAGTTGAAGACTACGGAATTACGGATTCGGCAAATATGGGCGCGGCGATGGCTCCAGCCGCTATGAGCACGCTTGCGCAATTTTTTGAAGACACTAATACCAAGCCCGAAGATTATGATTTGATAGCTACGGGCGACTTAGGCAAGCTGGGCAGCGATTTGTTAAGAGTGCTGCTAAACGAAAAGGGCTATCAATTAGGTCAGAACTATATGGATTGCGGCGCGGCTATATATCATCACGACCAATATACTTCCGAAGGCGGAAGCGGCTGCGGCTGCGGAGCGAGCGTTTTAGACGCGTATATCTTGCCAAAAATGCGTCAAGGCCAATACAAAAAAGTGCTGTTTGTCGCGACAGGCGCGTTGCTTAGCACTACAATAGTTCAACAAGGCGAAAGCATTCCTTGTATAGCTCATTTGGTATCATTGGAGAACTAACGTATGGAAACGCTGTTTATGTATCTTAAAGTCTTTGTTATAGGCGGATTGCTCTGCGTTTTGGCTGAAATACTAATTATAAAGACTAAGCTTACGTCTGCCCGAATTTTAGTAATATTCTTAATAGCGGGCGTTGTTTTGGAAGCGATAGGAGTATTTAAATATCTTAAAGAGTTCGCTGGAGCGGGCGTTACCGTTCCTATTTTAGGCTTTGGAAGCTCGCTGGCAAAAGGCGTGATTGAAGCCGTTCAAAAAGAAGGATTTTTGGGAATGTTTACGGGCGGCATAGTCAAAACCGCGGCGGGTCTTGGAGCGGTTACCGTATTTTCGTATATAGCCGCGTTGATATTTAGCCCTAAAAGCAAATAAGTAGATTATTAACAGGCGGCAAAATAAATACATATATAATATAGATGTTAGAAGTATACGTTTCGCCGCCTAAAAAATCTAAATTTAAAAAGAGATTTATAGCTATTTCAATTGTCTTAGCTATAATATTATTTATTTATATATTTTTCCAAAAAAATATTAACCCTGTAATTGTCGCCGTTTCTCAAAAACAAATAGAAGCTTTGACTAATAAGGCGGTTTCTTACGCTATTAACGATATATATTCTCAAAATATAAACTATACCGATTTGGTAAACATAATCCGAGACGAAAAGGGCAATGTCAAGCTGATTTTAGCAAATTCGTCCAAACTAAACCAAGTAACTCAAGATATAGCTCAAAGGACGTATCAATATTTAGATAAGCTGGGGGAAGAAGGAGTAAAGATAAAACTAGGAACGCTTACGGGCATACCTATATTTACTGAAAAAGGCCCGCAAGTGACTTTTGAGGTTTTGCCAATTGGGTCTGTGCAATGCGAATTAAAGTCCAATTTTAATTCGGCTGGAATTAACCAAACTCATCATAAAATATACGTGTCAATAAACGCCGACGTGGCAATAATTATTCCGGGACTTAGGGATAAAAAGATAACAGCCACGACGATAGCGCTGCTAGCCGAAAGCATTATTGTCGGAGAAGTGCCTGAGACGTATTTAACCTTTAACAATATGCATTCTATGCTTGATTTAGTTCCCAAGACATCGTAATCATTTTGTTGATTAAAAAAATGATTTATGCTATCATAAAACAAAACTTAATATTAAAAACTATGACCGCTTATTAATTAAGTTATTGGCAAAAGTTTTACAGAGAGAACGGTTCGTAGGCTGAGAGACCGTTTAAAACTTCAATAACGAACTTCGTAAGCGAGAGTTTCCTGCTAAAAACAGGACGCATTAGACAGCGTTAAAATTAAAACGAGTCTGTCAAATTGCTTTTTTGACAGAGAATTAAGGTGGTACCACGGTCAATCCGTCCTTTGTTTAGGGCGGATTTTTTTATAGGAGAACGATAGGAGGATTATATATAATGGAACAAAGGCTGAATCAGTTAATTCAGACGTGCATTCAAAGTCTAAGCGAATGTCAAAACCTAAACGATTTAAACGCATTAAAGATCAAAGTTTTGGGCAAAAACGGCGAATTGACTTCTTTTTTACGCGGTCTAAAAGATTTATCTCCTGAAGAACGCCCTAAAGCGGGCAAATTAATTAACGACGCTAGAGAAAAGATCGAGCAGTTAATTAACGAAAAAGAAATTATTCTAAACGAGCTTGAGCTAAAAAAGAGATTAGAGCAAGAAAGCGTAGATATCACTCTTCCAGCGGCTAAGCTTATTCGCGGCGGGCTTCATCCCCAAACTATAGTAAGAAACAGAATAATAGAAATCTTTACTTCTATGGGCTATTCGGTAGAAGACGGCCCCGAAGTAGAAACCGAATATTACAATTTTGAAGCGCTTAATATTCCTGACGACCATCCGGCAAAGGATATGCAGGATACGTTTTTTATAACTAATAATTTTAAACACAATATTATATTAAGGTCTCAAACGTCCAATACTCAAATCAGGGTAATGGAAAAAACAAAACCGCCTATTAAGATGATAAATCCGGGCAGGGTTTATCGCTGCGACGATATAGACGCTACGCATTCGCCTATGTTCCATCAAGTTGAAGGTTTAGTGGTAGACAAGGGCATTACTATGGGCGATTTAAACGGCACGCTTAACGCTTTTGTCAAAGAGTTGTTCGGCGAGAAAACTAGAACAAGACTTCGCCCGTCCTTTTTCCCGTTTACCGAGCCCAGCGTAGAAGCCGACGCTTCTTGCCCTTTCTGCGACGGCAAAGGCTGCAAGATTTGCAAGGGCGCAGGCTGGATCGAAATATTGGGCGCGGGAATGGTAAATCCTAAAGTCTTGAAAAATTGCAATATAGACCCCGATGTTTATACCGGTTTTGCATTTGGCTTGGGAATTGACCGTATAACTAATATATTGTTCGGCATAACCGATTTGAGAATACCTTTTGAAAACGACATAAGATTCTTAAAACAATTTAGATAAGCAGGGAGTATGGATATGAAAGTTCCTTTGAGTTGGTTAAGAGATTTTGTAGACATAAGCGATATAACGCCCCAAGAGTTGGCAGATAAATTGACCAATATAGGCTTTGAGATAGAAGAAATAAATTATTTAGGTCAAAATATAGAAAAGGTATATACCGGCAAAATCATAAAAATAGAAAAACATCCTAACGCCGACAAACTAGTCGTTTGCGAAGTGTATATGGGCGATCAAACGCTCAACATTGTTACCGGAGCTAAAAACGTTAAAGAAGGCGACGTGGTGCCTGTGGCGACAGACGGCGCTATTTTGCCTTGCGGCAAAAATATTAAAGCAAGCCCTTTAAGGGGAGTGCTTTCTCAAGGCATGCTGTGTTCGGGCGAAGAGCTTTGCATTGACGACAGCGTAATAGAAGGAGCCGAAGTCGACGGAATTTTGATTTTGCCCCAAGATACCCCCTTGGGCGTTGATATAAAAACAGTTTTAGGCCTGGACGATTACGTTTTTGATATTTCTGTTACCCCTAACAGACCCGATTGCAACAGTATATGGGGCATAGCTCGCGAAGTGGGCGCGGTTTTAGGCAAAAAGGTTAATCCGCCTTCTTTAAAATACGAAGCCGATAAATCGATAAAAAACGATATCGTAGTAAACGTAGATAATTTTGATTTATGCCCTAGATATATGGCGGGGCGTATTAAAGACGCCAAAATTATGCCTTCGCCCAAATGGATGCGCGATAGATTAAGAAAAGTCGGCATAAGAGCGATTAATAACTTTGCGGATATAACCAACTACGTGCTGATCGAAATAGGCCAGCCCATGCACGCGTTTGACTATAAAAACATTCAAGGCGGGGTAATAAATGTAAGAACGGCTAAAGACGGAGAGACCATAACCGCTTTAGACGGCAAAAATTATGTTTTAAAATCCGACCAATTAGTTATAGCAGACGCTCAAAAACCCATCGCTATAGCGGGCATTATGGGCGGAGAATACAGCTCTATTTTGCCAGATACTGCGGAAGTAGTTTTTGAAGCGGCGATTTTCGCACGCGGTAGCGTAAGGGCTACGTCTAGAAGCTTGGGCTTATCTTCGGACTCCAGCTCTAGATTCGTAAGAGGAGTAGACTATTGGTCTTGCCAGATGGGCATGCAAAGAGCGTTGGCTTTAGTATACGAATTAGGCTGCGGTAAAATCGCAGGCGACGTTGTAGACATAAAACAGCAAGAACAAAAAGAAAAAGTTATCGAAGTATCGATAAACAGAATCAATGACTTGCTGGGAATCAAAATATCTTCCGAGCAAATGACGGATATCTTAAAACGTTTGGAAATTGATTGCAAAGTCAATGGTGATCGTTTGACTTGCGTTGTTCCTTTGTATAGAACGGATCTAGAAAATCACGCCGATATCGCCGAAGAAGTAATAAGATACTATGGCTACGATAAGATAGGCTATACTTTGCCTGTCACAAGCCCTAATATAAAAATAGGCAGCAACAAATTCTACAAAGCCGCCGCTCAAACTAAGCAGACTATGATAGGCTTGGGATTATATGAAATTTTAACTTATTCCTTTATTAATAAGGATTGGTTGGTCAAACTTAATCTTGACAAAGACGATTATAGGCTTAAGACTATAGATCTTCTTAACCCGCTAAGCGAAGAATACGGCGTAATGCGAACGACGCTTATACCTAACCTGTTGGGCGCCGCCGCGTACAATCTCAATCACAAGAATAACGAATTTAGGTTGTTTGAGCTTTCTAGAGTATATTTGCCCAAATCTCTGCCTGTGACCGACTTGCCGCAAGAGCCTAATTATTTAGGCGCTGTTATTTGCAATAAAGACGACAACTTCTTTACTCTAAAGGCAATTGTAGAAAATGTCTTGCAAGATTTCGGGCTTAAGGCGTCTTACGCAAGATCTAAAGAGTCTTTCTTGCATCCGGGAATCAGCGCCGATGTTTTGATAGACGGTCAAAAAATAGGATTTTTGGGCGCGGTTCATCCCAGCGTTTTGAAAAACTTCGACATCGAAAAGACGCTGTATGTGTTAGAGCTTGATTACGATAAGATTTGGCAGCATAATAAGACAATAACGTTCAAACCGCTGTCCAAATTTCAAGCAATTGAAAGGGATTTAGCCTTTTTGGTAAAAGAAGACATACCCGCTCAAGAGCTTATCGACCAAATATGGCATAGCGGCGGGGCTAATCTAGAGTCCGTAGAGTTGTTTGACGTGTATACAGGCTCTCAAATCCAAAAAGGATATAAGAGCATGGCTTTTTCCTTGGTTTTCAGGTCTCACGAGACTACGTTAAAAGACGAAGATATCGCAAAAAATATTGATAAGATAATTAGAACGTTAAAGTATAAATATAATGCGGAACTACGCTCGTAAGGCCGAAATTTTGGCGCCGGCAGGCAACAAAGACAGTTTAAAAGCCGCTATAGATTACGGCGCGGACGCCGTATATCTTGGCCTAGATAAATACAACGCTAGAGCGGCGGCTGAAAACTTTACATTGGATAATCTGAAAACTTGGCTAGATTACGCGCATTTATACGGCGTCAAAGTATATCTTGCGGTAAATATATTATTAAACTATAAAGAATGCGAAGAAGCTTTTGAAACGGTTATCAACGCCCATAATGTGGGCGTTGATGCCGTTATTATCCAAGATATAGGATTGATGAAGCTTCTTGCGGAAAACGCCCCTGAGATCAAAATTCATTGCAGCACCCAAATGGGCGTTCATAACTATTTGGGGGCAAAATGGGCTAAAGACAACGGCGCGAGCAGAATAATCTTGTCAAGGGAATGCTCGCTTGAAGACATAAAATCTATATCTCAAAACGTCGATATAGAAATAGAGCATTTTGTTTTAGGGGCTTTGTGCGTTTGCTTTTCTGGAAATTGTTATTATTCGTCTAGAATTTTCGGCTTAAGCGGCAACCGCGGAAGATGTCTGCAATTGTGCCGAAAAAGATATTCTTTGGTCGGCAATAACAAAACATTAGACGAAGGATATCTATTAAGCCCCGCCGATCAGAATTTGACTCAATATCTAAACGATCTAATTAACGCGGGAGTGACTTCATTTAAAATAGAAGGACGCTTAAAACGCCCCGAATACGTTGCTCAAGCCGTAAAAACGGTAAAAAACGCTTTAGAAAATAACGCCGTCGACGCGTCAGATTTGAATAACCTAAAAATGATGTTTAACCGCGGCGGGTATTCTACGGGCTATTATAAAGACTCGCCAAGGCATGATAATATTATTTATCCTCGTCATCCCGCTCATATAGGCGTAAATATCGGAAAAATAAAAAGCATCCAAAAAGACTCTCTAAAACTAGACAGCGGTTATGATTTTACAGACGGCGACGGTTTTAAAATTTTTAGAAACGGTCAAGAAGTCGGCAACGCGCTTGCGTGCAACGGTCAAATTAAGTTTAGGGGAGACGTAAAAATAGGCGACGAAGTTAATATAACTTCGAGCGAAAAGCTTATAAAAACATTGCAAAGCTTTACAAAAAAATTAAAAGTTATCTTAAAATATGAAATCAAGCAAAATTATCCAATAATAATCACAGCCGAATACGGCGATATCGTCGTAAACTATATTTCGGATTTTAAGGCGCAGCCAGCTAAAACCGCAAAAATAACTTACGAAGACGTAAGATCAAGCGCCGCAAGGATTAACGACACGGAATTCGAGCTGGAAGATATAAAAATTGATTTAGAAGATAATGTTTTTGTTCCTAAATCTATGTTAAACAATTGCAGAAGGGAGGCTCTCAGGTTATTAAGGGAGAAAATTGTCGAAAATAATTCTACAAAACATAGTATTCTATCAGATAGAGTACTATGTAAAAACAATTTTTCTTATCAAAATCCGCTTAATTCCCCTAAAATAATGGTTATATTATCGGATATCGCTTTATTTAACGATCAAATATCTAAAATCGGAGATATTTTTATATATAATCCGGACGATTACAGCAAGTTATTAGAAAAACCCGCTTTCTCAAAACCTATATATCTTAACTTGCCTAACATAGCCAATAGTAACGATTTAAAACTATTGTTTTCCAATCAAAATATCATAAAAACTTATGACGGCATTGTAACTAACAATGTTTACGCTTTGGAATTCGCACAACAATTA
The DNA here is from genome assembly GCA_036562165.1 of Clostridia bacterium. GTDB lineage: Bacteria > Bacillota > Clostridia > Christensenellales > DUVY01 > DUVY01. The sequence continues at coordinate 336 of DATCKP010000054.1, read as the reverse complement.
GATTTAGATTATATCGCGGGACTCGGGCTTAATATTTTTAATAATTACGCTTTAAATTTAGACGCAAAATATTATATCGCTTCGCCTGAAAATTACAAAGAGATAAATAACGCTTTTGTCTATTCATACGGAAAATTTCCGTTAATGACTTTTAAATTTTGTCCTATTAAATCTAATTGTTCTAATTGCACTTATCATAAAAATTACTTCTTAAAAGACGACCATAACAAGCTGCTAAAAATCAGGCGGATTAAGCTGTCGAGATGTTATTTTCAGCTTTTAGATGAAGAAGCTCTTAATTTGCCGTCGAGCGAAATAAAGCGTTTCGTATTATAT
>DATCKP010000047.1:0-6571 GCA_036562165.1 Clostridia bacterium | reverse complement strand
ACAATTACCAGAACTTTAGCGTAAAAAAATAAAAAAAGACGGCTTTTTCAGCCGTCTTTTTTAAGTATTTTAGAACAATTCCTTGCGACCAATCAGTTCGTCAATGCTGATATCGAACACGTCGGCTAATCTCCACAGGGGAGACATGGTAGGCTCGATTTTGCCCTTTTCCCATTCGCTTACGCATTGCTGCGTTACGCCAACTTGGCTGGCAAGTTTTTGTTGGCTCAATTTGCGCTCCTTCCGAAGCATTCTTAAGTTTCTTGCAAACGCTTTTTCCATAATCACCCTTTCTCCGTAAAATTTTTCGTTTTTCCAACGAATTGACGCTAGTAATTATAGCATAACAATTTTTAACTGTAAAGAATTAAAACTATTTAATAATATAATTGTTAACATTTTGAGACAAATTGTCATATTTCTGATACAAAGATTGTAATTTCTATCAAACGTCTTTTAAAGATATAATGATTAAAATCAATTATTTTCCAAATTGATTAATCATTATTCAAAAATGCTCGTAAAACAATACATCTTCGACGCTGCGTTTTTTGACTCTTCCCACCGTATTGTCGTGAAATCCCAAAGCGACGATTGAGATTAAACGCATATTTTTGGGAGCGTTGAGCAGTATGCCTACGCTTTTTTCGTAATGCTTATTATAGCCGGCTACCCAGCAAGAACCAAGTCCGTGAGCGGTAGCGGCAAGCAAAATGTTTTGGGTGGCGGCGCTTCCGTCTTCTACCATATATTGCGATTCTTCGCAAAAGACCGCAATAAGCGCCGGAGCTTTGTCCAAAAACTTGCCGTAATCGGTAATGGTAGCGATAGCCTGTTTCATTCTCTGATCGGTCACTACCACAAAACGCCAAGGCTGAAGATTTTTGGCGCTGGGAGCGAGTCTAGCGCAGTCAATAATATCGTAAATAATCTCTTTAGGTATAGGCCTAGACGAAAAATTACGCACGCTTTTTCGGGTTTTAATTGCTTCAATTGCGTCCATAATATTTCTCCTTTTTTAAATATATAATATAAAACGCTTTTTATATTAAGTCAAATGGTGTATAAGGGCTGAAATAAGCCTAGATTTTGGCAAAGCTTTAGAGCATTCTGCGCGCCAAAATAAATCTTTCTCTCCAGCCCGCGCTGTATTCTTGTATCCTTACTCCGCCCGTTCCCCAAGTATGCAGGATTTGGTTGTCGCCTAAATAAATTACGACGTGGCCTATTCTTTCTATGCCTTTATTGTTTCTTCTTGCCGAGCTCCACATAAAGATCAAGTCTCCGCGCTCTAGCTCGTTTTCGTTAATCAAGATGCCTTCTTGGCTTTGGCTTCGAGAGTCCGCCTTAAGAATTATTTGAGCTCCTTTGTAAAAGGCGTATTGCACAAACGAAGAGCAGTCAAAGGTCTTGCCCGTAAAGTTAGGATTGGGCTTGCCGTTGTGATAAAACAATCTTTGAGCCCCGTATTCGTAAGGAACTCCCAGCACTTTTTTGCCTTCAGCTATGACGTTTTCGATTAACGCGTTTACTTTTTCGGGGTCGTAAACTCTTGTGTATTGAGGGTTAGCGCTTATGTAAGCCTCTTTGCCTTGGAACAAAACTTGATACCAGTTTTGGTCGTATTGCTTTATAAGCGGAATATGTTCGAGCCTGTTGAGCTTGCCTAGGATCGCGCTTGAAGTGGAAGGCTTTTGTCTTATGTTGACGACGGTCAAAGCCTGAACTTCCAAACCGCTTACTAGCTCTTGGACAGCGTTTTTCCATTCTACTAGGCTTGTGTAAGAAGCGTTTGCCGATACAAAAGCCGTAGAGCCGTTGTAATAAACTTGATACCAGTTGTCCTTTTTGGATACCAAAGGCAGCGTATCAAAAACTTTAAGTTGTCCAAGCGCTTGAGAAGCGGCGGAAGCTTGAGCTCTTATATTGACAGTCGTAAGAGCTTGAACTTTAAATTGGCTCAGCGCTATAGCGGGCGTCGAAGGCTGTTCTTCAATGCCTTGATCGCCGCTGTTTTGGTTATCTTGGTTGTCTTGATTTTCGTCGATAATTTCTTCTTCGTCTTGGGGAATGTCGATATCGTCAAATTCTTCTTCGATTATTTGCGTAGAAGGGTCGTCGATAATGTTTTTATCGGACGAATCGCACGCGGCAACCCAAATCGGAGAAAAAGCCAAAAAAACGCACAATAAAACGACTAATATCCTTTTCATATTATATCCCTCGCCTTTTTTTCATTTTTAAGGATATATGAAAAAATACAAAAATTCAATGTAAAAATTTTTCCAAGCAAGGCATAAAAAGGGAAAGGTCATAAAAATATAGGTTTTTAAATAGATAAATACCTTATAATAAAATAAAGGGGCAAAAAAATACCCGATTTTTTTAGATAAATCGGGCGTCATAAAAAAAGGCCCTGATTATAGGGCCAAGTTTTTTTATTCTACTTTGTATACCCAGTTAAACACGTCGGGGGCTTCTCCGCGCTGTATCGCGGTAAGGCTGTTGTAGGCGTCCATAGTGATTTTGCCGGTATTGCCGTCGCCGATGACGTAATCTTTGCCTTTGTAGCCTATAACGCCTACGGGAGATACCACGGCGGCGGTGCCGGTGCCGAAACACTCGGTTACTTCGCCGTTTTGGATGCCTTGGATTATTTCGTCTATTTCAATAAGTCTTTCGGTGACTTTATAGCCTTTGTATCTTAACAGTTCTATTATGGACATTCTGGTGATTCCGGGCAGTATGCTGCCTTCCAAAGAAGGAGTTATAACTTCGCCGTTTTTTACAAAGAAGATGTTCATGCTGCCGACTTCTTCAACATACTTTTTGTGTTGAGCGTCAAGCCATAATACTTGGTCGTATCCAAGTTTTTCAGCTTTGTCGCTTGCTTTTAGGCTTGCGGCGTAATTGCCTATAAACTTACAATGTCCTGTGCCGCCTTTTGTCGCGCGGACGTAATATTCTTCTACGTAAAGCCTTACAGGAGCAAGCCCGTGAGCGTAATACGCTCCTACTGGGGACATAATTATAAATATTATATAATTTTCCGCCGCGTGCACGCCCAAACAATTATCTATGGCTATAATAACAGGGCGGATATACAAAGATTCGCCTTCTCCAGTGGGTATCCAGTCTTGGTCAAGGCGAACTAATTCTACAAGGTTTTGAAGCATTTTTTGCTCGTCGATGGGCGGTATCATCATACGCTCGTTGGACGAGTTCATTCTTTTGAAGTTTTCCAACGGCCTAAACATCAAGATTTCGCCCTTTTTGTTTTTGTATGCCTTTAGTCCCTCAAACACACCCTGACCGTAGTGGAAAATAGAAGAAGAAGGCTCCAAAACAAAAGGCTGATAAGGAATGATTTTTTCGTCGTGCCAGCCTTTGCCTTTTGAGTATTTGGCGACAAACATATGGTCGGTAAAGACCGTGCCGAACTTGATTTTGCCCGTAGGCTTAGGTTTTGGATTTTGAGTTTTGATGATTTCCATTTTTATACACCTTCTTTTAAAAAGATTTCGGAATCGTATATTCCTAGGGCGTTTTTTAGATTATTTAAAAATTCTTCTAAAAAACTGGAAATTAAGTTAAGCTCTATTTTTACGTTTTCGCCCCATTCTTTGCTGACTAACTCTACATTCGGGTTTTGCAATAAATATTCTATTTTATTCAAATCGGCGTAGCTAACAAAAAAGCTTATAGCGGTTTTGGGCTTGACAGCTACGATATCGGCAATTTTCAAAACTTCGCTCGCGGCTTTGGAATAAGCGCGTACGAGTCCGCCCGCGCCCAGCTTGATTCCGCCAAAATATCTTATAACGGCCACCAAAACCTGCCTCAAATTTTTTTGTCTTATTACGTCCAAAATAGGCTTGCCGGCTGTGCCTTGGGGCTCGCCGTCGTCCGAAAACCGCATTACGTTGGCCAGCTTATCCGCTACGCATCCGTAGCAAATATGCGTCGCGTCCCAAAAGGTCTTTCTTAATTCTTTTAATATCTCGGACGCGTTTTCCCAGTCTTTTACGGGATATGCTTTTGCCAAAAATCTCGATTTGTTAATTACTATTTCGGTTTCGGCGATCGCCCCTATGGTCAGGTATTCATTCATTTAAAACAACCTTAAGGCGAACCTTTTTGCCTTTGCGTAAAACAAACTCTTTTGAGCTTGCGTATTTGGACAAGATATCGTCAACGGACTCAACCTTGTTTTCGTTTATTACTACGCCGCCGCCTTCTATAAGTCTTCTTGCTTGGCTCTTAGAAGCCGCAACGCCCGCCAATACCATAATATCGACTACGGGCATATTAAGGCCTGCTTTTATATATTGCGTAGGAAGATTATCCGAAACGCCTTCGAACGCCGCTAAAGCCATCTCGCGCGCAAGGTCGGCTTCTTCTTTGCCGTGAACCAAACGCGTTACTTCGTAAGCAAGGCGTTCTTTTGCCGCGTTGATTCTTTCGTCTTGGTATTTGGTAAGCTCGTTGATTTCGTCTAGATCCATAAAGGTTAGCAAGCACAAGCACTCTTTGACCTTTTGGTCTTCGACGTTTCTGAAATATTGATAAAAGTCGTAAGGCGAAGTTTTATCTTTGTCAAGCCAAAGCGCGCCTTTTGCGGTTTTGCCCATCTTCCTGCCGTCCGAAGTCTCAAGCAGGGTAAAGGTCATGCAATAAGCGTCTTTTTGCTCTTTTCTGCGGATAAGATCCACGCCCGCAAGCATATTAGACCATTGGTCGTTGCCGCCTAACTGCAAAGAGCAGTTGTATTTTCTATTGAGCACCAAAAAGTCATACGCCTGCATGGGCATATAGTTAAATTCAAGGAAGGTAAGTCCGGTTTCCATTCTAATTTTGAAACATTCGGCGGTAAGCATTTTGTTGACCGAAAAATGCACACCTATATCTCTTATAAACTCGATATAATTTAGATTAAGCAGCCAATCGGCGTTGTTGGCTAGGATAGCTTTGTTTTCGCCTTCGAAGTCGATAAAACGCTGCATTTGGATTTTAAATTTTTGAGAGTTGTGCTCGATGGTCTCTTTGGTCATCATCGCTCTCAAATCCGATCTGCCCGAAGGGTCGCCTATCATAGCCGTTCCGCCGCCGATCAAAGCGATGGGCTTATGGCCGGCTTTTTGCATATGAGCCATAGCCATAATGGGAATATAATGGCCTATATGAAGGCTGTCAGCCGTAGGGTCGAAACCTATATAAAACACTACGGGCTCTTGCTCTAATTTTTTGTATAATTCGTCTTCAAAAGTTACTTGTTTGATGTAGCCCCGCTCGCGCAGGATATCCATTACGTTTTTCGCCATAATCTATACCGTCTCTTTATTTTATTTTTTTGTTTTTTGCGATTTCTTCTTTAAACATATCTCCAAGCGCTTTGATGCCTGAATCTATCTGCTCGGGCGTAGCGTTGGAGAAGTTAAGCCTTAATGTATTGAAGCCTTGGTTTTGGGGATAAAACACATCCCCGTAAACATACGCCGCTTTTCTTTCGATGGCTTTGGGGAATAAAGCGCGCGTATCAATGTCCGCCTTAAATTCGCCCCAAATGAACATACCGCCTTCGGGTCTAGTGAATTCAAACTCTTGCGGCATATATTTTTCCAAAGCTTGTTCCATAAGTTCCTTTTTGGATTTGTAGATAGGCTTTACCCTTTCTATCTGCCGCTTTATCAATCCCCGTTTTAAGAACTCATGGACTATAGCTTGGCTTAGGTGAGAAGTATGCACGTCCGCGCCTTGTTTGCATTTTTCCATCTGTTGAATAATAGGCGCGCTGCCTGCCGCCAAGCCTATTCTCAGACCGGGGGAAACAATCTTAGAAAAGCTGGTTATAAAAATTATATTGTCTCCGCCTACGCTTTTTATCGAAGGCACTTCTTCGCCCGCAAACCTGAGCTTGCTGTAGGGGTCGTCTTCAATTACTATTACGTTGTATTTTTGAGTGATTTCGGCTATTTGCTTTCTTTTTTCCAAAGGATACGTTTTGCCTGTAGGGTTAGAAAAGGTAGGCACAAGGTAAATGAGCTTAGGCGAATATTGTTTTATCTTATCTTCTAGGTCGGCTGTATCAATGCCGTCATCGACAGAGTTTACGCCTATGATATTGACTTCGTACGCCGCCGCTATTTGCAAAAACGCAAGATATGTCGGCGATTCTACCAAAACAGTGTCGCCTTTGTTTAAAAACGTCCTGCACGCAAGGTCGATTCCTTGCTGGCCGCCGCTTACTATCAATATTTCTTCGGGCGCGGCGTTGTCAATCCCAAAGGTTTTTACATACTCGACGCAAGATTCTCTAAAACGGTAATTGCCTTGCGTCGTGCCGTATTGCAAAATCTTGGTCGCGTCCGGACTGGTTAATAATTCTTGAGAGATTTGAGCGATTTCTTGGACAGGCAGGCATTGGCTTGCGGGAAGTCCGCCCGCGAAAGAAATTACTTCCGGGTTGGCGGTTAGTTTAAGGATTTCTCTAGTCGCCGTTCCGGACATGCGTTGAACGCGGTCGCTGAAATTTAAGTTCATAGACAAAACCTAAAATTTAAAATTATAAAGC
>DATCKP010000042.1:0-2819 GCA_036562165.1 Clostridia bacterium | reverse complement strand
AATCTGCCGTCAGAAGAGCCGTGTATTAAATGCGCGGCCGCGCTCATATTATTTTTTAGGTCGTCGTTTTCTTTAAAGAGTTTGATAATTTTTTCTCTTCCGACGTAACCGTATTTTCTTATAAGGCGGTCTATTTCTTTGTCTTCGCCAAAAGTACAAACCCCGGGCGCTAAAACGATTAATTCTCCGCCGTCCGCTATGGCCATACGCGTTCTGTAGACAGCTTTATTGCCAAGCCACGTGCTTTTGAATTCGTCAGGGTCTAGATAAACTACGCATTTTTTTATGGGCTTTTCGACTATGTCCATATTTTTGACTTTGGCAAGCTCTATAGCTTCTTCCAAAGGCCGCCTGTCTTCGCCAATAAACAACCCGTGAGTAATTATCTCGCCTTTGGGCGCGGTAGTGACCGTCAAAACCCAAAGAATATTGACGTTGTTAAGAAAATGCTCAAGGCAGTAGTCTAATAACTTTCTAGTAGGCGTATGGTCTTTGCCCATCATACGCTCAAGCCCGTATAACGCGCCCACCATATGCGACGCGTTAATTATCTTGCTGCCGCCAAGCCCGACAAAGATATTTTTTGAGTGATTACTCATTCCGATAACTTCGTGCGGGACGACCTGACCTACGGATATGACCAAATCGTAATTATCAAACAATATTTTATTGACTTGGCATTCTACCGCCGAAGCGTAAGTATCTTCCGAAATCTCTCTTAAAAACTCTTCTGGAACAGTTCCTATAGTCACCACGTCTTCGCGCCAATTATGCTCGATAAACCTTTCAAAAGGTATGTCGCCGAACATCTTTTCGCATTCTTCTCGTGTCATAGGAACATGAGTGCCTAAAGCGGGAATTATATCGACTTGGGCTTTGTCCTTTAATAAATGATAATAAAAATTCGTTATATATCCCGCGTTAGAATGCAGCCGCGTAAAATCGGGCGGAACGATCAGGACTTTTTTTAGATTTCTGCCTTGTAAGCTTTGTATAAGAGCTTTGTTTATTTCTTCTTTTGACAGTCCGCTTTCTTTTTCCGAGACAAGACTTATGCTCATTTTCACACCTCGTATTTAGTCGAAGCCGTGTCTCCGCCTTCTCCCGTCCAGTTTGTATGGAAATATTGACCTCTAGAAGCGTCTATTCTTTCGTAAGTATGCGCCCCGAAATAGTCTCTTTGAGCCTGCAATAAGTTTGCGGGCAAAGTATGAGAAGTATATCCGTCAAAATAGCTCAAAGCCGAGCTCATTCCGGGCATAGGTATCTTGTTTAGAGCCGCCGCGGCTACAACCTTTCTTAAGCTGTCGATAGAATTCTTCAGCGTAGCCTTAAAATAATCGTCAAGCAATAAGTTTTCCAGATTGGGATTTTTTTGGTATGCTTCTTTGATTTTGTCCAAAAACGCTGATCTGATTATGCATCCGCCGCGCCAAGTCATAGCTATTCCGCCGTAATTTAAGTTCCAATTATAAGTTTTTGCGGCGGTTTTCATTAACGCAAAGCCTTGGGCGTAAGAGATTATTTTAGCGGCGTATAACGCTTTTTTGAGGTCGTCTATAAATTCGGATTTGTCGCCTTCAAATTTATTTATTTTTTTAATTTCCGCGTATTCTTGAGCCGCCGTTACTCTTTCGTCTTTCAGAGAAGAAAGACACCTTGCGTAAACCGCTTCGGCTATCAAAGACAACGGCACGCCTTCTTCCATAGAAGATATGACAGTCCATTTGCCCGTGCCTTTTTGACCGGCGGCGTCCAAAATTTTGTCTACCAAAGGTTGTCCGTCCGCGTCTTTATACGCCAAAATGTTGGAAGTAATTTCGATTAGATAGCTCTTTAATTCGGATTGGTTCCATTGAGCAAAAATTTTCTGCATCTCGTCGGCGGACAGACCCATATAGTCTTTCATAAACTGATATGTCTCGCAGATAAGCTGCATATCGCCGTATTCTATGCCGTTATGCACCATTTTTACAAAATGACCCGCGCCGTTTTCGCCTATCCATTGGCAGCAAGGGTTGCCGTCCGCTTTTGCGCTTATGCTTTGGAAAATTTCTTTTACGCTTTCCCAAGCTTCAGCCGAACCGCCGGGCATTAAGGACGGGCCCTTGAGCGCGCCTTCTTCGCCGCCAGATACGCCCGTGCCTATGAATAATAACCCTTTGCTTTCTAGATATTGCGTTCTTCGTATGGTGTCGGGGAAATGGGAGTTTCCGCCGTCGATTATAATATCGCCTTCTTCTAAATAAGGGATAAGATTTTCTATTACTTCGTCCACGGGCTTGCCAGCGCGTATCATAAGCATTATTTTTCTAGGGCGTTTTACGCTTTCGGCCAGTTCTTTATAAGAATACGCGCCTATAACTTTTTGGCCTTTAGTTTTTTCCACAAACCTTGTCACAACGTCAAGCTCTCTGTTAAATACCGCTACAGAGTAGCCTTTACCGAGCATATTTTTTACAAGGTTTTCGCCCATAACGGCCAAACCGACCATACCGATATCAGCTTTTTCCATTTTGTTCTATGTCTCCTTAATTAGTCAAAATATATTTGAATAAATTATTATCTTATTACTCTTGCGTTGCCTGCCCAGATATCCCAAATTTGTTTTTCGTCAATGGGAGAGCCGAAATCGTTAAGCAGCGTTACCACAAACGCGCCGCTTGCCCAAGCAAACTGCAGGCATTTTTCGGGCTCCCATCCCTTAGCGATTGCGTATAATAGGCCGCCCACAAAGCCGTCTCCGCCGCCTATTCTGTCTAAAACAGGGATTTCTCTCAAATCTACTTTATGCCAAGTATCGTTATAAAGCATTATAG
>DATCKP010000032.1:0-1753 GCA_036562165.1 Clostridia bacterium | reverse complement strand
TTTTTATAGAAAACGCCGACTACGCTAACACTAATAATATTTATTCAGCATATTTGGCAAAAGACTTTTTAATTCAAGACGACACAATTCTCTTAGAATCCGATTTAATTTACGAAACAAATTTAATAAAAAAAGTTGTCGAATGTCCTGACAAAGATTTAGCCGTCGTAGCTAAATACGAGTCATGGATGGACGGCACGGTGGTTACTTGTCTGCCTAACGGAAATATTGAGCAGTTTATCGACAAGGCGGATATGGATTTTTCGTGCTTAGACAAATATTATAAAACGGTCAATATCTATAAGTTCAGCAAGGAATTCTCAAAAAATATTTATATGCCGTTTTTGGAAGCTTATATGCAAGCATACGGCAAAAACAGCTATTACGAAACCGTCCTAAAAGTGGTCGCCCATTTAGCTAAATCTCATCTAAAAGCGTTTTTTATGGACGACATAAAATGGTATGAAATAGACGACGCGCAAGACCTTGATATAGCTAATGTTTTATTCAGCAACGGCAAGCATAAATATGACTTGGTTATCTCAAAATTTGGCGGATACTGGCGCTATCCTAGGATGCTTGATTTTTGCTACCTTGTAAATCCTTTTTTCCCGTCGAATAACTTCATTCAAAAAATGGGCAAACAGCTAGAGATTTTAATAACGCATTATCCGTCAGGCCTTGCTATGCAAAATTTGAACGCCGAAAGAATTTTTGGCGTGGATATGTCTAATATTATAGTAGGAAACGGCGCGGCGGAATTAATCAGCGCTCTAGGCGCGATAACTAAAGGCAAAGTAGCCGTATCATTGCCTACTTTTAACGAATACGTAAGGTGTTTTAAACATTGCGATTTTATTAGAATAGACAATTCCCAATGGGATTATAACTATAATTTAGATTATTTACTTAAGATAATACCCCAAGTCGACTGCTTATGCGTAGTCAGCCCGGACAACCCTAGCGGAGCATTGATACCCTTAGAAGAAATCCTTTTATTGGCGCAAGAGGCTCAAAAGGCCAACACAAGGCTGGTCATAGACGAATCCTTTATAGATTTTGCGGATAAGGACAAGAGATATACCTTATTTAACAACGATATCTTGGATAAATATCCCAGCCTTTGCGTCATAAAAAGCATCAGCAAATCTTACGGCGTGCCGGGACTGAGATTAGGCGTGCTGGCTAGCGGAGATAAGGAATTGCTAAGTCAATTATCCCAAACAATCTCAATATGGAACATAAACAGCTTTGCGGAATATTTCTTGCAAATATTTAATTTATACCAAAAAGAATATATCGATGCTTGCGACAAAATTGCGCAAGAGCGAAACAGGTTTATTAAAGAGCTGTCAACCATAAAATCAATCAAAGTATATCCGTCTCAGGCAAATTATTTAATGATAGATTTAGGGCAAACCAATTCTTATCAATTCTGCGTCGAAATGCTGGAAGATTATAATATCTTTATTAAAGACCTTTCATCAAAGGCTTATTTTGAGGGCAAGAATTATATTAGAGTTTCAATTAGAAATACCGAAGATAACAATGCCTTTATAAAAGCTATAAAGGAGAAAATTAATGTTTAAATATATTAAAGAAGACGAAATAGCTAATTTGAATATCGACAGCTTTACTTTGGTAAATTGGGTGGACGAGTGTTTAAGAAATAAGTATTCCTACGACTTGCCGCCTAAAATAAGCATAAAAAAAGAAGGTCATATTTTTTATAACATTATGCCTACAATATTAG
>DATCKP010000030.1:0-6162 GCA_036562165.1 Clostridia bacterium | reverse complement strand
GGCCGATCTTGAAAAGATAGAACAAGAAATGACAAAAATTTCCAAAGAGAATTTAAAGATAGAAAGATTCGAGCTTCCTAAGGACGAAGCTCTTAAGCTTATGCAAGACCAGCCTTATAAGGTCGAGTTAATAAACGAAATACCCGACGGCGAAGTTATTTCTTTTTATAAACAAGGCGAATTCGTAGACCTTTGCCGCGGCCCGCACGTCAATTATACTGCCAAGATAAAACATTTTAAGCTCTTGTCCGTAACGGGAGCTTATTGGCGCGGCAGCGAAAAGAATAAAATGCTCACCCGCATATACGGCACGGCTTTTCCGACCAAAGAAGAACTAGAAAATCATTTGCAAGCGTTGGAAGAAGCCAAAAAACGCGACCATAACAAGCTGGGCAGAGAGCTGGGCATATTTATGACCGACGAAAACGTAGGTCAAGGCTTGCCGCTTTTGATGCCCAAAGGCGCTAAGATTATGCAAACTCTTATCCGCTGGGTAGAAGACGAAGAAGAGAAAAGGGGTTATCAATTGACCCGTACGCCTTTTATGGCAAAGAGCAATCTTTATAAGATAAGCGGACATTGGGATCATTATCGCGACGGAATGTTTATTTTAGGCGAAGAAGGCGTGGACGATGGTCTAAAAGCCTTAAGACCTATGACTTGCCCGTTCCAATATACCATTTATAAAAACGGAATAAAGAGCTACAGGGACTTGCCCATAAGATATTCCGAAACTTCCACGCTGTTTAGAAACGAAAACAGCGGCGAAATGCACGGTCTTATAAGAGTCCGCCAATTCACTTTGAGCGACGGACATATTATCTGCACTCCCGAGCAAGTCAAGGACGAGTTTAGAAACGCTTTGGAATTGACTTATTATATCCTTGACACTTTGGGACTTAGAGAAGATATAACCTTTAGATTTTCCAAGTGGGATCCTAACAATACCGAAAAATACATCAACGAGCCTGAAAAATGGGAGTCCACCGAAAGATTAATGAAAGAAATATTAGACGAGCTAGGCATTGATTACGTGGAAGCCGTAGGCGAAGCCGCGTTCTACGGGCCTAAATTGGACTTCCAGATGAGAAACGTTTACGGAAAAGAAGACACGATTATAACGATCCAGATAGACTTCGCTTTAGCTGAAAGGTTTGATTTGGAATACACAGACGCGGACGGTCAAAAGAAACGCCCCGTTATCCTGCACAGAAGCTCTATCGGCTGCTACGAAAGAACGCTCGCGTTGTTGATAGAAAAGTACGCAGGCGCTTTCCCTACTTGGCTTGCTCCTGTTCAGGTAGTAGTTATGTCTTTGACCGACCGCACTATAGACGAAGTCGAAAGGGTATACACTGAGCTTAGAAGCCAAGGCATTTTGGCCCAAAAAGACATTAGGTCGGAAAAGATCGGCTACAAGATCAGAGAAGCTCAGCTCAACAAAGTGCCTTATATGCTGATTATAGGCGACAAAGAAAAAGAAGCCGGCGTTGTCAGCGTAAGAAGCAGAAAAGACGGAGATTTAGGAACGTTTAAGCTTGAAGACTTTATTAAGAAAATCAAACACGAAATCGAAACCAAAGCCAGATAAAAAAATATCCCCCGAAATTTTCGGGGGATTTTTTAATATATCGCTATTCCGTGTCCAAAAAACATTCCTTTTTCGCGTCTTGTGATTTGAGAATATATGTCGTCCGCTAAGATATTGACATTGAGCATATTAATAGTGTCTTGATCGGTTATTTTTTCGGCGTCTTTTTTACGCGTTACTGCGTATTCGGGCAAAAAGTTCAAAAGCTCTTTTCTTTCTTTTTTTATCCCTAATACATTCAGGTAAGGCGCGCATTTTTTGCTTGCCGCCATAAGCTCTTTGGTAATCTTTAAAGCAGGGTATAAAAGCATTCTTCTTAATCTAGCTAAAGTATATCGTTTTGTTTTTACGCTTAAAGCCAAACTTTCAAGAGTATGGGCGTTTTTTATTTTTTCTTTGATTCTGTATTCTATGCCTTCTTTAAAGTCGTAATATTTTCTAAGCTCTTCGGGGTCGCTCTTCATTATATTATAAAGACAAATGTCCGAAAAAGCGTCCAGCATTTTATCAAAATCATAATAGTTTTCGTTATAAAGCTTTTTCAAATCTTCCGGTATGGATTGAACGCTTTCCCAAGAAGAGTTTTTTACCGCAAGCCTTATCGCCGACGCTGAGTCAAATTCGCCTTTTATTTGAGTTTCGTTATATCCGCTGCCTATTCGTTTAAGAGTGATAGGCTCTATGGGGCTGTTGTATCTTATCAAGGCTTTTATATATTCGATTCCTAAAATATTATTGGGCGAGCTTGTAATTTTTTCGATATTCTCTCCCCAGTTTTTTTGGGCGGCGATTGAAATCGCCTTTGGATAGCTGAAGCCCAAATCAAGATTATCTTTTACGGCTTGCTTGAACTCCGGGGTTTCGGTTATCAAAATTTGCGCGGTGTTTATAAGCTCGTCAATTTTTCCGCTTTCGCTGCCAAAGCTCAGCCAACGCATATTTTTTATTTGATTGACTATTCTTACCGCGCCGTCGGCGAAAATATCAGCTCCCGATACCGCGAAAACCGTAGGCAATTCGACTACCATATCCGCGCCGTATTTTAGAGCGGCTATTGTCCGCGTATATTTGTCCAAAATAGCCGGCTCTCCCCGCTGGACAAAATTTCCGCTCATTACGCATATAAGCCCGTCGCATTTTGTTACTTCTTTTGTAAATCGGATATGCTCGATATGCCCGTTGTGCATCGGGTTATATTCGCATATAATCGCAGCAAGTCTCATAAGAGAATTTTAACCCTAAGACGTTTTTAAAAACGTTGTTTTAGGCTCATTATAACTTTGCAAGGGAAATTTTTTAAAAAACAAACACCCTTTTAACCCGTTTTAAACCAGACTTTTTGGTTTACATAACGGGAAGGGAAGAGTATAATATATACGGCAAAATTATTATAACATTGGAGCAAGAAGATGTCTACACTGTTAGATGAAATTCGCGGAAAGGCAAAAGCCGCGAATAAAAAAATTATGTTACCCGAAGGCGAAGAGCCTAGAATAATAGAAGCGGCAAAGATAATCACTAAAGAAAAAATCGCAAGAGTGGTTTTGGTAGGGAATCCCCAAAAGATTAAAGAACTAGGCGGAGATTTAGACGGAATAGAAATCGTAGATCCGTCCGCCGACAAAAATCGAGAAAAATACGTAGAAATTCTTTACGAAACAAGAAAATCCAAAGGACTTACTTACGAACAAGCCGAAAAACTAGCTTTAGACCCGCTGTATTATTCGGTGTTAGCTCTAAAAGCGGCAGACGCGGACGGAATGGTAGGCGGAGCTATACATTCCACAGGCGATACTTTAAGACCCGCTTTACAAATCATAAAAGCAGCCCCCGGCATAAAGACAATTTCAAGCTTCTTTTTGATGATATTGGAAGGCAGCAAATACGGCTATAACGGGGCGTTTTTATTTGCCGATTGCGGTCTTAACGTAAATCCCGACGCCGAGCAACTAGCCGAAATAGCCGTTACCAGCGCTAAAAACGCAAAAATCCTTACCGGCATGGAACCCCATGTAGCTATGCTTTCTTTCTCTACCAAAGGAAGCGCAAAACACGAACTAGTCGACAAAGTGGTATTGGCAACTCAAAAAGCCAAGGAATTAGATCCTTCCTTAAAGATAGACGGAGAATTGCAAGCAGACGCGGCGCTTGTAGAAAGCGTAGCCAAGCTAAAATGCCCCGGCAGCGAAGTAGCCGGCAAAGCTAACGTCTTGATATTCCCTGACCTTAACTCTGGCAACATAGCATATAAGCTTGTTCAAAGACTTGCCAACGCCATAGCTATAGGCCCTATCTGCCAAGGATTTAACAAGCCTGTCAACGACTTGTCCCGCGGCTGTTCGGTTCAAGACGTAGTAGACGCTGTGGCTATTACGGCTGTTCAAGCGACGATGTAATATAGTTTTAAAAAATAATTTCCTAAAGATAATCGGAGAAACGTAAAAATGAATATTTTGGTTGTTAACGCCGGCAGCAGCTCTTTGAAGTATCAGCTTATCGAAATGACCAACGAAGAAGTATTGGCAAAAGGAACGTGCGAAAGAATAGGTTTGGAAGGCTCCAGGCTTAAAGCCGTAGGAAAAAACGGAGCAAGCTTTGTAATAGAAAAGCCTATGCCCAACCATAAAGAAGCAGTTCAATTAATGCTCCAAGCTTTGACGGACAAAGAATACGGCGTGGTAAGCGACGTAAAAGACATCGACGCGGTAGGGCATAGAGTAGTGCATAGCGGCGAAGACTTTGACCGTTCTGTTTTGATCGACGACAAAGTATTAGAAATCTGCCGCAAAAACAGCGACCTTGCGCCTTTGCATGTGCCCGCTAATATAATAGGGATAATGGCTTGCAAAGAAGTTATGCCCGACACGCCTATGGCGGCGGTGTTTGATACGGCTTTTCATTCTACCATTCCCCAATACGCTTATATGTATGCTTTGCCTTATAAATTCTACGAAGAGTGGAAAATAAGAAAATACGGTTTCCATGGCACTTCGCACAAATACGTTGCTCAAGAAGCCGCAAGATACTTAGGCAAAGACATAAAAGACCTAAAGATAATAACCTGCCATTTGGGCAACGGCTCTTCTATAACCGCCGTCCAAAACGGCAAATCCGTAGATACTTCCATGGGCTTTACTCCTTTGGAAGGTTTACCTATGGGCACAAGAAGCGGCGACATTGACCCCGCTGTTATAGAGTTCGTAATGCAAAAGACCGGCTGGACGATTTCTCAAATGATGGATTGCCTTAACAAACAAAGCGGCGTATTAGGAGTTTCGGGCGTAAGCAGCGACTTTAGAGACCTAATCCAAGCGATGTATGAAGGCAACAAAAGAGCCGATCTTGCTTTAGACATCTTTTGCTATAGAATAAAAAAATACATAGGCGCGTATGCCGCCGTAATGAACGGAGTGGACGTTATAGTGTTTACGGCAGGCATAGGCGAGCACAATCCCGAAGTCAGAGAAAGAGTGGTAAAAGGATTAGATTATTTAGGGCTTGAGTTTGATAACGACATCAATTACAAAGCGGAAAGGGGCAAGCTCACCGAGCTTAGCAAGCCTGCGTCCAAGGTAAAAGTTTTACTAGTTCCTACCAACGAAGAGCTTGTCATAGCCCGCGAAACTCAAGCTTTAGTAAAAAACAATTGACTTTTTGGGCTTGATACAATATAATAAACGGCGTGTATGCTAGCCGCGAGGTAAAAAATGATTGTTAACATTCCTGCCGGTCCTGTCCAAATCATTAAGTTTGATTTTGAGACGGAGGCAGAAAAATATTTGCCTGACTATGTAAGACCGCTTGAGCCGGCGAGAGTGTCAGGCAAGCTGATCAAAATAGAAGACGGTTTTAAGGCCGAAGGAAAGATAAGTTACGGTTTTGAATACGATTGCGACTTATGTCTTAAACCGTCCAAATTCAGCAAAACGGTAGAATTCAACGAAATCTTTAAAAGAGATTACGATGAAGACACATATCATTTTGAAGGCGATAAGATAGATCTGACTCAATTAGTTACAGACGCTATCGTTTTGAGCCTGCCTTCCAGATTGATATGTAAACCTGATTGCAAAGGGCTATGCCCAATATGCGGAACGGATAGAAACGTTCAAAAATGCGGCTGCAAAGTCGAAGAAGCGGTAAATAATCCGTTTGATATTTTAAAGGGCATTGGAGGTGAATAGTAATGGCAGTACCCAAGAGAAAAGTATCCAAACAAAGATCTAATAAAAGATACGCTAACTGGAAGGCTGAAGCGCCCGCGTTAAGCGAATGTCCTCAATGTCACGAGCTTAAGTTGCCGCACCGCGTATGCAAGGCTTGCGGATATTATGACGGACAAAAAGTTGTCGAAGTAGAAAAAGCTAAAGAATAATATTCTACTTATTAATAGCTAATATGAAAACTTTAAACTCTAAAGCTTATCTTTAGACGCTTTAGAGTTTTTTTATTTATAGGGCGCTGCCGACTCTTTCCAAACTTTTCAACGCTTGTTTTAATGACGTTTTTTGTTTATAATATTTTTGTTTTAATAAATAATTAATTTTGGAGTTATTATATGAAAATATTAG